>NZ_BAAAOS010000028.1:21725-158588 GCF_039530625.1 Kribbella sancticallisti
GGCGGCGCTTGTGCGTGGACGGTCACGGACAGCGAAGAATTGGCCTCTCGGAGCGGTGTCGAGGCCATCGTTGTCAGACTTTGTCATGGCATGATCTGAGCGCTCACCTGCGGGTTCATCGGTGATTAGCACCGGCAACCCCTCGCCGGATTGGCTGGTTACGGATAACGTTGTCTCCCGACCTGACCACCCGCGACGGAGCTCATACAACGTGACAGTGCAGATCACCCGCGTCTCCTCCCCCGAACTGTTCGTCGGCAGCGACGACGACCCGCGCCAACTGGTGCGGGTCGAGCTCACGCGCTCGTCCGCCGACGGCACGCTCTCCGTACAGGTCGCGGGCGACGGCGTCTCCGGTACGACGGAGGTCCCGGCGGGCGACGGCGCGCTCCTGCTGGAGGTGGCCGGCGCACTGCGTACGCAGTACGGGCAAGCTGTCGAGGCGACGGTCACCGTGTCCGGCGGCTCCGGGGAGCTCGCGAGCGACAGCGGCACCGTGGTGATCGCCGAGCCGGGCTGGACGATGGTGATGGTGTCGCACTTCCACTACGACCCCGTCTGGTGGAACACGCAGGCGGCGTACACGACCAGCTGGGACCTGCAGGGCCCGGACGGCACCACCCGGCCGGTGTACACGCACAACGCCTTCAGCCTGGTCGACGCGCACCTGAAGCTCGCGCTGCGCGACCCGGCGTACTGCTTCGTGCTGGCGGAGCTGGACTACCTCAAGCCGTACTTCGACACCTTCCCGGAGAACCGCGCCGTACTGCGCCGGCTGATCGCCGAGGGCCGGGTGGAGATCATCGGCGGCACCTACAACGAGCCGAACACGAACCTGACCGGCGCGGAGACCACCATCCGCAACATCGTGTACGGCGTGGGCTACCAGCGGGACATCCTCGGCGGTGACCCGCAGAACGCCTGGCAGCTGGACGTGTTCGGACACGACCCGCAGTTCCCGGGGTATCTGGCCAAGGCCGGGCTGACCGGGTCTGCCTGGGCTCGCGGGCCGTTCCACCAGTGGGGGCCGCTGCGGCAGGCCTGGAGCGACCCGAAGTCGGGTACTGCCGCGGTGATGCAGTTCCACAGCGAGTTCGAGTGGATCAGCCCGAGTGGTGACGGCGTGCTGACTCACTACATGCCGGACCACTACGGGCCGGGCTGGGAGCTGCAGAACGCGCCCAGCGTCGAGGCAGCCGGCGAAACGGCGTACCAGCTGTTCGCGACGCTCAAGACGGTGGCGGCGACCAAGAACACCCTGCTGCCGGTCGGTGGCGACTACACCCCGCCGAACAACTGGATCACGGCCGTGCACCACGATTGGGCCGCTCGCTACGCGTGGCCGAAGTTCGTGTGCGGGACAACCAAGCACTTCATGGACCGGGTTCGGGCCGAGCTGGACGCCGAGGGCCGCAAGCCGTCGCCGCAGTCGCGGGACATGAACCCGATCTACACCGGCAAGGACGTCTCCTACATCGACACCAAGCAGGCCCAGCGCGCTGCCGAGGTCGCGGCGGTCGATGCGGAGAAGCTCGGCACGTACGCCGATCTGCTCGGGCTCGGGCGGTTCGCGGAGGCGTCGCTGGACAAGGTCTGGCGGCAGCTCGCGTACGGCGCGCACCACGACGCGATCACCGGCTCCGAGTCGGACCAGGTGTACATCGACCTCGTCACGGGCTGGCGCGAGGCGCATGATCTCTCCGACGAGGCTCGGACGGCTTCGCTGGAGGCTTTCGCGGCGCGGATCGATACGAGTGCGTTCGGTGGGCTGGCGGTCGTCGTCACCAACACGCTCTCGTTCCGCCGCACTGACTTGGTGACGGTGGAGCTGCCGGATGCCAGTCCGGTGAGTGTGGTCGACGAGAGCGGCGTGGCCGTACCGGCGGTTGCTGAAGGCAACAAGCTGACGTTCCTGGCCGTGGAGGTTCCCTCGCTCGGTTGGCGCACGTACGGTCTTGTCCCTGGCGGCGGGTCGGGATCGTGGGGGCCGGCGGATTCCGCGGAGTCGGTGGAGAACGAGTTCTTCCAGGTCATCGTCGATCCCACCCGCGGTGGTGCGGTCAGCTCGATCGTCGACAAGCGGACCGGCCGTCAGGTCTTGACGGGACTCGGCAACGAACTGCGGGTCTACGAGGAGTATCCGGACCATCCACGCTTCGGTGAGGGCCCTTGGCATCTGACTCCGTCCGGACCGGTGGTCGGGTCGTCGGAGGCGCCCGCGAAGGTCTTCACGCAGTCGGGTCCGCTCGGCAGCCGGGTGGTCAGCCGCGGCGAGGTCGACGGGATCGCGTACGAGTCGGTCATCACCGCCTACACCGGCCTCGACCGGATCGAGTTCACTACTCGGATCCTGGATCACTCGCAGTCGGATCGGCTGGTGCGGGTGAAGTTCCCCGCCGACGTTCCCGGCGCTCTCCCGCTCAGCGAGGTCGCGGGCGCTGTCGTCGGCCGCGGCTTCGGCTTGATCGACGTGGACAGCGAGCAGGCGCCGTGGACGTTGGACAACCCCGCGAACACGTGGTTCGGGCTTGGCGCGACCGCTCGGGTCTCGTTGGTCGACTCCACCGGCAACTCCGTCGGCACTCGCCCGCTCGCGGTCGCCGAGATCGTCGTACCGGACGACAGCGAGCCTTCGTCGGTCCGCGACCTGGTCGTAGCACTGGCCCGCGTAGGCGTCACAGCCACCACCTCCACCACCAGCGGCACCCGCTACGGCTGGCTGAAGGTCGACTCCAACCTCCCCGACCTCCGCATCCTCATCGGCTCCGCTTCCTCGTTGCTAAGCACCACAGAAGGTGCCTCCGTCTCCGCAGCCGGAGGCACCTCCGTCGTCGCCGCGCGGGACGGTTCGCCCTCCGCCCCCGCTGCGGCTGAGGGTGCCCCTGCCTCCGCCTCCCGCTCCGCCGCCGCAGGCGATTTGCTGGCGGGCGCGCCAGGCCGCGCCTACTTCGTGCCGCCGCTTACGGCTCTTGCTGAGGTTTGGCAGCCGAACGCCGACGTGCGGGACGTACGGGCGATTCCGGCACTGGTGTTGCCGGACGACGACGCTGTGGCAACGGCGATCAGTGAACTCGGCGAAGCCCGCATCACCGCGACCGTGCACGGCGACGGCGTGATCGAGGAGTTCACCGACGCCACCGTCGCGTTGCTCACCTATGGTCTCCCGGGATTCGCCGTCGACGCGACCGGCGCCCTGCATGCCTCCCTGCTGCGATCCTGCACCGGCTGGCCGTCAGGAATCTGGATCGACCCACCCCGCCGTTCCACCCCAGACGGTTCCTCCTTCCAGCTTCAGCACTGGACACACGAGTTCCGCTACGCCCTGACCACCGGCGAAGGCGACTGGCGCGCGCTGCAACTCCCCGCGCGCGGCCAGGAGTTCTCCTCGCCGTTGCTTGCCGCAACCACCACCGCCCACGACGGCCTGTTGCCCGCGAACCACTCGCTGCTGCAGGTCTCACCAGAGCGCGACGTGCTCATCTCCACCCTGAAGCCCGCGGGCAACCCGATCGCACACGGATCCGGCGCCGCCGTCGATCCCCGCGACGGCGTCACCCTGCGGTTGATCGAGGCAACAGGTCTGGGCGCGTCGGCAACCATCACCTCAGCCCTGCCGATCACCGGCGCCTGCCACGCGGATCTGCTCGAATCCCGCGGCGCCCCGCTGGAAGTTGCTGACGGCAAGCTCACGGTTGATCTGCCCGGCTCCGCGGTCGACACCTTCGTCCTCGACATGGACACCACCTCGGCCCGCCAGGAGGAGGTGCTCGGCCAGGCCGGGGAGATCGCGCAGCCGTCGTACTCGCGGTACTGGCTGCACAACCGCGGGCCTGCGCAGATGGGATTCCTGCCGGTCAGCCTGTCGGTCTCCCCCACGGTCGCCCGGACCGCCGGCAAGCCGTTCGAGCTCTCCCTGGTGATCGCCAACCAGTACGCCGATGCGGTGGCGGAGGGGACGCTCACGCTCGACCTCCCCGACGGGTGGACCTCGGACCAGCCGGGTCGCCAGATTCAGCTCGAGCCAGGCGGCTTCGCGCGCTACCTGGTGAACGTGACACCCCCCGAGAACTGCGAGCCCGGCCAGTACTTCGTCGGAGCCCAGGTGCTCACCACGACGGACGCGCTCGCCGGCGGATCCGGAGTACGGGCTGTCGAGGATGTCGTGACGGTGTTCGTCGGGGAGAGTCCCGAGCTCACGGCCGCGCTCGGGTTCGGCTTCGCTCCGACCGAGCCGCCGGAGCATGGTTCCGGTGCGGTCGATGGTGAGCCGGGCCGTCCGACCGGGTTGACCGTGACGCCGTCCACGCTGGATCTGCGGTTGGCGCCTGGTACGCGGGAGACGCTGGGGCTGACCTTCACGAACACCACCTCCTCGGAGATTCGCGGTGAACTGCAGTTGGCGTCGCCGTACGGGACGTGGTCGTGGCTGCCCGAGCCGGTGCGGTCGGTCGTCGTACCGGGCAAGTCGTCGATCACGCTCGACATCCCCGTCCACGCGCCTGCGGACGCCACTCCTGCTCATGCCTGGGTGCTTCCGAAGGTGATGTGGTTCGGCCGCGCGCAGTACGCACCGACCGTCCGCCTGGAGATCCTGTGACAGCCGCCCCGGCGGCTGCCCCCACCACTGCCCACGGACACGGGCACGGACACGGGCATGGCCACAGCCACGCTCCGCATGCCCCCGCCGACGTGCTTGCCTACCTCAACGGCACCCCCATCCCCCGCCACCTCCTGGACACCCGCCTAGCAGCCCTCCGAGCAGGCGACGCCGCCTGCGTCCTCCCCCGCGAAGGCACCCGAGAAGCCCGCCAGATGGCCCGCTGGGTCGCCCAGATCATCATCACCGAGCATCTCTGCCAAGACGAGCTCACCAGGCAGCACCAGCCCACCCCCTCCACAGCAACAGCCGCGCCGCTTGATGTCTCTACTGCTATCGCGGTGGGGTCCATCACCGCGGCGGCCTTGGCCGGGTCTGAGGTGGTGCGGCGGGTGGCCGAGTTGGTGAGTCGGGAGGTGCGGATCCCGGCTGAGCAGTTGGCTTACGCGGCTGACGTGCTCGGGGTGGATCCGCCGGCCGACCCCGCCGTACCAGCGGAGCGTTGGCACGCCGAGTTGCTCGACAGTGCGCGACTCGAGGCTTTCGCGCGCTGGCTGAACGCCGCCCAGCACGAACGAGTCCAGTTGGTCCACGGGCTCGAACATCCGGGCGACAGCAATCAACCTGACAATCTGCACCGGCACTGACGGGGGGACCATGAGCGACGAGGCAGCGACCGTTCTCGGCATCGACATCGGCGGCACGAAGATGGCCGCCGCGATCGTGTCCGCCGACGGCGAGATCCTCGCCAAGGACCGGATCCTGACGCCGGCCGGTGACGCCGACCAGGTGTTCGCCGCGCTGGGCGAACTGATCGCGCGGGTCCAGGGCGACGTGGCCGGCGGGGACCACCCGGCCGCGGTCGGGATCGGTTCGGCCGGGCCGCTGGACCAGGAGCACGGCCTGGTCTCGCCGGTGAACATCATCGGCTGGCGGAATTTCCCACTCGTGGATCGGGTCCGCGCGCTGGTCGGCGACGTACCGGTCACGCTTGGTGTGGACGGGCACTGTTTCGCGCTCGGCGAGTACTGGACCGGTGCCGGCCGCACCGTCGACACCCTCCTCGGCATCGTCGTCTCCACCGGCGTCGGCGCCGGTCTCGTTGTCGACGGCAAGCCAATGCTCGGCCAGTCGGGCAACGCGGCGCACCTCGGTCACGTCGTCGTCGACCTGGACGGCGAACCGTGCGCCTGCGGCTCGTACGGCTGCGTCGAGACCTATGCGAGCGGCCCCAGGATGGTTGCCCGGGCCAAGCGTCGCGGCTGGCGCCCCGACGAGGACGTCGACGCGGCAGTTCTGGCCGCGGACGCCGCTGCCGGGGACGAGATCGCCCTGGCCATCTTCGACGACGGCGCCCAGGCCCTCGCGGCCGGGATCGTTGCCACCGCGGTCACCGTGGACCTGACCACCGTCGTGATCGGCGGCGGCGTGGCCAAGGCCGGCCCGGTGCTGTTCGACCCGGTGCAGCGCTGGGTGAAACGGCTCGCGCAACTCCCCTTCGTCACGGACCTCACCGTCGAACCGGCCCAACTCGACAACGCCGGCCTGATCGGCGCCGCCCGGCTCGGCTGGGATGCCCTCCGGACGGACAACTCCTTCACCGCCGTCGGGACCCGTTCGGGGTAGCCCGACCCGGCAGTTGGCGCCATCGCGACCGCTCGTGACGGTCCGGGACCCCTCACACACAAACGTGGCGTGCGGAAAGGGGTCTCCTGCGCAATTTTGCGCAATTTTTACCCGATTGCCGAAAAGGCTGTAACGGCGACCCCTCCTCTCCCGATGCAACGGATGGATGGGGTGGGGGCACCGTCATCCAAGGGCAATCAGGGGGGCCTGCATGCCAGGGATTGACCGCTTGCGGGTGCGGCGAGGAGGAGACTCCCCGCCGCCCTCGCGGGCTTTCGCAGTACCGAGGTACGCACGTCCACCAGCGTTGTCCGGGGCAACGCTCGACCGTAGGGACAGGTCCTGATGGACGTCGCTGTACTGACCGTCTTCGCGCTTTTCTTCGCAGCACTGCTGATCGCCACGCTCGCCGGCCACGAGCGGCTCCGCGCCACGGTGCGCAAGCCACGGTTGTTCCAGTTCCTCGTGGTCCTTGCCGCCGCGGCCACCATCCCGGTCGACCTGTACGCCGTCGTGTACGGCACGATCGGCCCGGGGGGCGCCGCCATCGACGACGTCGCCGGTCGCCTGCTGCTCCTGAACGTCGCCGCCTCGTGCGGCGTCGCGGCCCTGCACGAGTCCCTGCGGGGACGCGCCATCTCCGCCGCCTCGATACCGGACGACCAGTCCGGCTACGAGCAGCCGGTACGGATGGGCGTGCTGGGCTGGACCGGCCCGTTGATCGCGCTCGTCGCGGTCACCGCCGTCGTCGTACTCGGATCCCGGGGGAACGGACCTGAGCTCGGCAACGTCGGACCCGTCTGGGCCGTGTATTCACTGCTCATCTGCGGGATCAGCGCCTGGGCGCTGGCTCGCAAGCGAGCAGGAAGTGCGATCGATCCTCAGGAGGGATGAGGATCGATCGCGGGTTCTGCACCGCGGACGGTGAGCCGGTGGCTGCGGGAGGGCTGCCGCCGGGCACACCAACCCCCGTCCACGGTGCAGAACCGACGTCCTGGGACGCAGGGGGTCAGGCGAGCTCGTGCAAACCCGAGCCGTTGAGGACATAGCCGGACCCGAGCTTGTCCGCCGCCAGCAACTCGGCCATGGCCGAGCCCGCGATCTCCGGAGTGAGCAGCGGTCCCTAAGTCCTCCAGTGGCAGACCCGCGCGTGCGGCGTACGCGCGGACCGCGGGCCGGCCGACTCCCGTCTGCGGCGCGAACGGCGGGAAAACCGTGGTGAAGCCAAGGTCCAGGCCGGCTCAAGTCGCCTCGTCCTGGGCGTAGCCGGTGATGAATCGCTGGGTCGCCTTCGACCCCGCGTACCCGCCGCTCAACGGTGACCCGTCCGCGTTCAGAGCGGCGCCGCTGCCGAACGCGGCACCGGTACGGGACACGGCGATCACCCGCGATCCTGCTGCTGCCAGCCCTGCGGCGACTCCGTGCCCGAGGCCCCGGCTTGCTCCGACGACGATCGTGGTCACGACGTTCTCCTAGTTCGTGGGTTGAGGGGTCAGGTAGCTCGTGGCCCAGGCGACCGGGATGGCGAGCGTGGCGATGATCAGGGCGGTCACCACCACCGACGAGGTGGTGAAGCGATCGAGCGCGACCCCGCCGGCCAGCGATCCGAAAGCGATACCGACGTTGATCGCGGACGCCGGCAGTGACGAAGCCAGTTGGCCGCCCGGACCGGCCAGGCTCACCACCCGGTACTGGATCGACGGCGCCATCCCCATCCCGAACAGCCCCAGGGCCAGCAGCGCCGGTGCCACCAGCGCGGGGATCGAGCCGACCAGGTAGAGCACCAGCAGCGAGACGGCGACTCCGGCCGACCCGATGATCAACGTGCGCGCCGCGTTCGCGTCGGCGTACCGGCCGCCGCCGAACGAACCCACCGCCGTCGCGACGCCGTAGGCCAGCAGGAACACGCTGATCAACGCACCGGAGATACCTGTCACCCGCTCCAGGAACGGCACGATGTAGGTCAGCGCCGAGAAGAGCGCGGCGAACAGCAGGAAGTTCAGCCCCAGTACTGCGAGCACGCGCGGCGCGAACGCGTACTTCGCCTGGTTGCCCGCGCCGCCTCCCGTGCTCGGCACCGAGGGCACCAGGGCGGCCGTGGCGATCAGCACCAGTACGGCGAGCCCGATGATCGCGACGAACGAGCCGCGCCAGCCGACAGCCTGGCCCAGCAGCGTTCCCAGCGGTACGCCGACCGCCGCCGAGACCGCGATTCCCGAGATCACCACAGCCAGCGCCCGCCCCATCCGCTCCGGCGGCACGACGGAGGTCCCGGCCACGAACGCGGTCGCGATGAACAGGCCCTGGATCGCGCCGGTCAGGGTCCGGGCCGCGAGGAAGAGCCCGTAGCTCGATGACAGCACGACGACCACGTTGCCGAGGATGAACAGGACCAGCGCGCCGATCAGGATGGTGCGTTTGTCCAGCTTGATCGTGAGCGCCGCGAGGATCGGGCCGCCGATGGCCAGGCCGAGCGCGTAGGCCGTGACGAGCCGGCCGGCGGCCGAGATCGACACCTGCAGGTCGTCCGCGACCAGGTTCAGCACGCCGACGACGAGCATTTCGGCGCTGCCGAGAACGAACATTCCGGCGAACAGGGTGGCCAGAACGAGATTCGCCCGGCTGCGGACGGCTGCTTCGGGGCCTGGCTCCTCGGTACTTGTGGCTTCCGTGCTCATTCAGACCGGTCCCGTCCACTCGCTATCATGATGCAAGTACCGTAGAAGGAGTCGCTTGCATCATGCAAGTGATATTCGGAATGGATGATGCCGCATGCTCGGACGTACCTATGAGCGCGAGAACTGTTCGGCCGCCCGGGCCCTGGAGGTGGTCGGCGAACGCTGGAGCCTGCTGATCCTCCGGAACGCGATGTTCAGCGGGTCGACCCGGTTCACCGAGTTCCAGCGCCAACTCGGGGTGGCGCCGAACATCTTGTCCAACCGGCTGGACCGCTTCGTCGAAGCCGGAGTGATGGAGATGCGGCCGCTACCGGGCGACAACGACGGGCACGAGTACGTGCTGACTCGGCGCGGGATGGACTTCCAGCCGGTGATCATCGCGCTCACCGCGTGGGGCGACCAGTACGCCGCGCCGCAGGGCCCGCCGATCCTCTACGAACACGACGGGTGCGGTGGCATGGTCCACCAGCATCTGAGCTGCGAGAAGTGTGACGCGCTTCCCCAGCCTGGCCAGGTCAACGTTCTTCAGGGACCTGGGATGGCCTAGTCCTTCAGCCACTCCGGCTCTGGCAAGCGACTGCGATCGAGCTTGCCGCTGTCGTCCAGCGGCAGGTCCTCTACGGGGATCAGGTCCGCCGGCACCAGATAGATCGGCAGTTCCTTGGTGAGGTCGAGGAGCAGTTGCGCCAGTACTGCGGGATCGCTGTCCTCCAGGACGACGTACCCGATCAGGCACGTGTCGCCGGCCGGATCCGCACAGGCGATCACCACGGCGTCGATCACGCCGGGCAGGTCCGCCAGCACGTGCTCGGTCTCGCCTGGCTCCACCCGATGCCCGCGGATCTTCACCTGGTCGTCGGCGCGGCCCAGGTAGTCCAGCGAGCCGTCCGACCGCCACCGGCCGAGATCCCGGCTCCGGTACAGCCGCCCGCCCGGGTGCGCCGGGTCGCTGACGAACGCGGTCTCGGTCTCGTCCGGCCGACCGAGGTAGCCGTGGGCAACGGCTACGCCGCCCAGGTGGATCTCGCCGATCGCACCGACCGGGACGGGCCGCAGCGCCTCGTCGAGCAGCCGCACCACCACCCCGTCGATGGGGCGGCCGATGGACGGCCGGTCCTCGTCCGGGTCGACGTGGTGGATCGTCGTCACCACCGACGCCTCGGTCGGGCCGTACTCGTTGTAGAGCGTGCATTCCGGATGCGCGGCGAGGAAGTCGCGGATCTTGTGGGTCAGCACCATCGCCTCGCCACCGGCGACGATCTCGCGCAGGGCCGGGAGTTCCGGCAACTTCCGCATCGTCGCGAGCAGCGCGGTCAGCGGTGAGAACGCCATGAACAGCCGCTCGACCCCGTGAACCTTCAGCGCCGCGACGACCGCGTCCGGGTCGTACCGGTCGTCCTCGCCGATCAGCACCAGCGCGGCGCCGGACGCCAGCACGGTGAACATCTCCTGCACGTGGACGTCGAAGCCGAACGAGGTCCATTGCAACGTGCGCAGCGATCGCCGGGTCCGCAGATAGTGCCGGACCAGGTTGACCGGACCACGATGCGGTACTGCGACGCCCTTCGGGTTCCCGTTCGACCCGGACGTGTAGATGCAGTAGGCGATGTCGTCAGCCGCAGCCCGTACCGGCGGAGCCTGCTTGGCCCGCGGATCCCCATCGGCCGCCGCAACCGGCACCAGCCGCAGGCCCAGCCGATCCGCCAGCGCCGCGTCATCCCCGACCAGCGCGACCGCGCCGGCGTCGGCGGTCATGAACGCCCAGCGCGACTCCGGCACTCCGGGGTCCAGAGGCAGGTACGCCGCACCCGACTTGAGCACAGCCAGTACTGCGACTACCAGCTCAGCCCCACGAGCAACCCGTACTGCGACCAGTTGGCCCGGCTTCACTCCCAGGTCCACCAGTTGCCACGCAACCGCGTTCGACCGGCGGTCCAGCTCGGTGTAGGTCAGTTCGCGATCACCTTGGATCAGGGCGACCGCGTCGGGAGTACGGGCCACCTGCTGCTCGAACAAGGTGTGCAGACCGCTGAGTTCACCCGCCACCACGGCGTCCCGGCGTACGCGGCCGACTGGTGTTGTCTGCGGTGCCTCGCCTTCGAACTCGGCGAGGATCCGTTGGTCGGACTCGATCGGCAGCATCAACTCCGGAAGGGACTGGTCCGGCTCGGCGATCGCGCGGCGCAGTACGGCTTCCAGGTAGTCGAGGAGCCGCTTGATGGTCGACTCGTTGAACAGGCCGGCGCGGTAGTCCGCAGTACAGGTGATGCCGTCGCCGTGGTACGCGAGCCGGAACCGGACGTCCAGTTCCGCGGCCAGGTCGCCGTCACCGTCCTCGAACTCGACCAGGACCTGGAAGAGCGGGTCCTGTTCCAGTACGGCGAGGTCGACGCTCGCGTGGTCGAACGCGACGGTGGTGATCTCGCGAATCCGCTGAGCCAGGTCGCCGAGGTCGGGCTCACCGGAGAGGTCCAGGCGCAGCGGCAGGGCCGGCTGGGTCGAGGTGTCGCCAGGCCGGCGGAGCGCTGCGGTGCCGAGGGTGATGTCGTCCTGCGCGGCGAAGCGGCCGAGGACCGTGCCGATGGCGGCGAGCATCGTCATGAGCGGGCTGACGCGACGGTCGCGACTGAAGGCGAACACCGCGTCGCCGAGCTCCGAGTTGAGCTCGTGCACGGTCGTCGCGATCGCGTCGTCGGACGCGGGGCGCGGGCGGTCGGTCGGCAACACGAGCGGCTGGGCGCCCTGCAGGGTGGTCTGCCAGTACTCGAGATCCCTGGCCCGCTTGGCCTTCTCGGCCCCGGCCTTCTCGACCTTCGCCTGCGCGATCTTGGCTTTCTCGGCCTCGGCCTTCTCGACCTTCGCCTGCGCGATCTTGGCCTTCTCGGCCTCAGCTTTCTCGACCTTTGCCTGCGGGACCTTGGCTTTCTCGGCCCCGGCCTTCTCGACCTTCGCCTGGGCGAACTTGGCTTTCTCGGCCACGGCCTTCTCGACCTTCGCCGGCGCGCCTGCGCCCGTTAGCGGCCCCGGGCCCTTCGGGCCTTCAGGTCGGTTGTTCTGACCGCTGTGCTCACGCTTCTGATCAATCTGATCAGTTTTCTGACCGGCGTTCAGCAGCGCCAACTGCTCGTGCATCAGCTTGGTGACGCCATCAACCAACTGCCCAGCAACCCGCAACTGCTGCGACATCAACGCAGCCATCCCAGACCCCGGCAACTCAGCCTCACTGGTCGCGGCGGCCGCGGCGTCCACCTTCGCCGCCAACTCAGCCAGCCCAGACCCCAACACCGCCAACGCAGTCCGAGAATCCGGTACTCCGGCCGGCGCCTTCTCAACCGGCGAGCCAGTGCGCACGAGCTCAAGCGGATCGACGGTCCCAGGAAGGTTGCGCGAAGCAATAGCCGACGCAAGCTTGTGCGGCGTGTTCAACTCCCCGAACAGCTCACTGACCGCCAACTCGACATCGAACTTCTGCCCGACCTCCTCCACCACCCGCAACATCGACAACGAGTCAGCCCCGAGCTCGGCAAACGTGTGATCCACCGTCACGTCATAAGGATCCAGCCCAAGCTGCTCCCCCGTCAGATCCAGCACAACCCCCAACGACTCCCGATACCGCTCCCCCGCCGCAGCCGCAGGCAAAACCTCAGCCAGATCGTCAACCTCAGCAAACCCGTCGTCTTCAGACGCGCCTCCAGCCTCGGCTCCCGCCTCCGCCTCCGCGTCAGCCTCGGCCTCCGCCTCCGCCTCAGCCTCAGGATCTGCCTCCGCCGCAACCTCGGCGTCCACATCCGCGGCACCCTCGGCCTCGACCGCAGTCCCGCCGACCTCCGCCGCAGCGTCAGCTCGCGCCTCCGGCGCATCCTCAGCTCCGGCAAGCGCACTAATCGCCGCCTCAGCTGCGGCGGCAGCCGGCAGCATCCGCACGTACGCGTTCTCCAGCAGCTCAGCGGCAGCAGCCGCGTCATCTTCCGCGACCCGCGCAGCCGGCACCATCTTCACGTACGCCGACTCGAGCAGCTCAGCGACACCAACACCCGCCGGCAGCATCTGCACATAGCTCGACGCCAGCAACTCCGCCGCGTCCACGGCGGGCTCGACCTCAACCACGGCGGGCGCAGTACGCCGATCCCCATCCTCCTCAGGAATCGCGAACGGCGACTTCTCCACCGAATCCAACTCTTCCGGCGCAGCAACCACCGCCGACGAGCGAGGCGGATCCAGCGGGATCCGCTTCAGCGCCGCCCCGCTCCGCTCGATCGACCGCTCCTCCACCACCGGCGGCCGCACCGACGCGATCGGCCGCGCGGAAGCATCCACCGGATGATGCACCCGCCGGAACGGATACGTCGGCAGCGGCACCCGCCCACTCTCCGGATACACCTTCGCCCACGCGATCTCGGTCCCCTGCTCGAAAAGCTCCGCAAGCCCGTTCATCGTCGCCAGCACCGGATCCTGCCCGAGCCGCTGCGCCGGGATCCACGTACTGTTCGGCGCGATCCGCCGCCCCGCCGGACTGAGTACTGCGTCCGGCCCGAGCTCCAGGAATCGCCTGCACCCAGCAGCGGTCAACGCCTCCACCGCATCGCCGAAGAGCACCGGCTGGCGGAGCTGCCCGACCAGGTAGTCGCTGTCGAGCGCAGTACCGCTCTCCAGCAGTTCACCGGACCAGCTCGACACCATCGGCATCCGCAGCGGCTTGAGCTTGATCTGCGCGACCACCTCGGCGAAGTCCGCCAGGATCGGATCGACCAGCGAGCTGTGGAACGCCCGGTCGACATCGAGCCGTTGCCACTTGAGCTCGAGCCGATCGAGCTGCTCGGCCAGTTGCCCGACGATCACCTCGGTCCCGGTCAGTACGAACGACTGCGGACCGTTGCCTGCGGCAATCTCCACGCCGGGCGTCTGCGCCAGCTCCCGAACCCGATCCGCGTCGGCCCGCACTGCGACCATCGCGCCCGGCACAGTCCCGCGCTGCATCAGTACTCCGCGCTGCGCGGTCAACCGAACGCCGTCCGCCAACGAGAGTGCACCAGCCACGCACAGAGCGGCGTACTCCCCGACGCTGTGCCCGACCACCAACGCCGGCTGCACCCCGAACGACTGCCACAACCGCGCCAACGCAACCTCGAACGCAAACAACGCGGGCTGCGCGGTTTCGGTCGGCCAAACACCTTCCGCCGACCCGGCCGGCGTGAGCAGGAGCTCGAGCAGGCTGCCGCCGAACTCCTCCTCGTAGACCTTGTCGCACTCGTCGAGAACCGCCCGGAACACGGGGAACCGCGCAGCCAGCCCGGCCGCCATCCCGCGACGAGCCGCGCCCTGCCCGGTGAACGCGAACCCGAGCGGCCCAGGTCCACCGCGAGGCACCTCCGCGATGCCGGCGGTGGTGAGCGCTTCGGCCAGTTCGGCCTCGGACGAGCCAGCGACGGCCAAGCGGTGACGATGAGCCGGGCGGCCGATCGCCGCAGTACCGGCGAGGTCGATCAGGCGGTGCCCGGTGCCGTGCTCGAGGTCGGCACGGAACAGGTCTGCCAGCTCGGGAAGCGCCTCGGGGTCGGGCGCGGAGAGCGGCAGTACGACGGGTCCGTCGTCGCCGCGCCGGATCTGCCGGGGCGCCTCTTCGAGGATCACGTGCGCACTGGTGCCCCCGGCATCGAGCGCGCTGACGCCGGCGCGCAACGGCGTAGCGGTTTCCCAGTCGCGGACCTCGGTACCGATCACGAACGGGCTGTTCGCCAGTTGGAGGTCGGGGTTGGGCTCGGCGTAGTTGATCGTCGGGACGAGCGTGCGGTGCTGCAGCATCAGCACGGTCTTGATCAGCCCGGCCATGCCCGCGGCGCTGTCGAGGTGCCCGATGTTGGGCTTGACCGAGCCGATCGTGCAGAAGCCGACCTTGTCGGTGTGCTTGCGCAACGCGGTCGCGAGGGCGCGGAACTCGACCGAGTCGTCGGCCGCCGTCCCGGTCGCGTTGGCCTCGACGTAGGTCAGCGACTCGGCCGGAACGCCCGCCTTCTCCAAGGCGCGTTCGATCAGGTCGATCTGCCCGGTCGCGGCGCCGTCGTTGGTGACCGCGGACCCCTTGATCACGGCGTACACGGTGTCGCCGTCAGCGACCGCCTGGTCAAGCCGCTTCAGCAGAACAGCCGCGACCCCGTTGCCGCCAACCGTCCCGTCAGCCTCCGCGTCGAACGCCCGCAAATGCCCGCTCGGCGACAAAATCGACCCCGGCGTGGCGTGATAACCCGTTGCCTGAGGCACATGTACGGCGGCCGCGCCGGCCAGCGCCAGATCCGCGTCCCCACTCCGCAACGCCTGACAAGCAAGGTGAACCGCCACCAACGAAGACGACCACGCGGCTTGTACTCCGATAGCCGGCCCGGTCAATCCGAGCCGATAAGCCACCCGGGTCGCCAACGAATCAGACGGCTGGTTCTGCTGCGTATACAGATTCATCCCAGACCCAGCGAACACCCCGATCCGCCCAGCCGCACCGGCGTATCCCCCGTGCTCCAACGCCTGCTGACAAACCTCCAAGAACATCCGCTGCGCCGGATCGGTGAGCTCCGCTTCCCGCGCACTCAGCCCGAAGAACCCCGCATCAAACGCTTCCACGTCCTCCAGGGCCCCACTGACCGCAACCAGCTCATCGTCCCCGAAGGCTTCCCCACCCCCGGCCTGCTGAACTTCCGCCGCCGTGAACCGCCGAATACTCTCAACGCCCCCGACAAGGTTGTCCCAGAACTGCTCCAACGTCGCGGCCCCAGGGAACCGAGCAGCCAACCCCACAATCGCCACCGGCTCACCCACAAGCCCCTTGGCAGCACCCTTACCCTTCTTCCGCCCCCGCCCGACACCAACCTTCTGCGCGCCGGCCGCACGGTGCGCAACCCCCGCACCCACAACCTCCACCGCCGAGGACTCCACCGCCTCCGCAGCGTCCAGCTCAGCCTCAGCTACCCGAGCGACCGGCGCAGCCGCAGCTACCCGTTCAACCTCAGCCCCACCAGGCGATCCGGCCTCGCCAACAGGCTCAACTCCAGCCGCCGGGGCCGCCTTCACCCCAGCGTCCACAGCCCCGGCCGCTTCAACCTCAGCACCGTTCTCGCCACCGGGCTCAGCCTCGTGACCGCTTACGCTGTCGGCCTCAGCTTCGGCCGAAGGCTCCTCCGACAGAACCTCCGTGCCAGTCTCAACCTCACCGCGTGGGTCGCCCTCAGCCTTCGCCTCTACCTCGGCACCCTGTTCAGCCTCAGCCGCCGCCTTGTCCTCGGCAGCGGATTCGACGTCCGCGTCTAGCGCGGCTGCGTTACCAGAAAGCTCATCCTCAGCAGCCGTCTCAGGACCCGCTTCAGCTTCGGCGGGCTCTGCCGCAACCTCAGCAGCCCCCTCCCCCGCAACCGCCTCGACATCAACAGACGATCCGCCCTCTGCCTCAAGCTCGCCAGCCGCTCCAGCTACCTCGCCAGCCGCCTCGCCCTCGTCAGCACTTTCAGACGCTCCACCTGCAGCCGCCGCTTCAACCTCCGCGACAACCTCGTCCTCAGCTGGCTCCTCGTCCGCACTCTCGGCCTGACCGACGGGCTCAGCCTCCACAGGCTGCTCAGCCAGCTCACCGGCCTTTGCGACGAACTCGGTCGCCTCGTCCGTCTGACCAGCACCTGCAGACGGCACAACAGCGGCCTCTGCCGCGGCGTCATACTCCTCGCCTTCGGCAGCAGCCTCCTTGCCTTGGGCAACCGTCTCCTTGCCTTCAGCGACCGTCACAGGCTCAGCTGTTACGTGGTTGTCCGCGGCATCCGCGGCGGTCGGCTCGGCGTGCGCAGACGCCTCGGCGGTCTGGCCAGCATCTTTCGCGCTTGGCGCAGCTTCTACCTCCGCCACCGCGGCCTGCTCGCCCTCGGCGGCCGGCTCGACGTGCCTAGACGGCTCAGCAGTCTGGTCGTCATCTTCCGCGCCTGGCGCAGCCTCGTCCGCCACAGCAGCCGACTGCTCGCCCTCCGCAGCCGTCGCATCCTCGGCTACGACCTGGTCCTCTGCCGCCTCCGACGCCTCCGCGACTGAGGATTCGAACTCGCTGGCGGCATCGCGCTCTTGGTTGGGCACCTCAGCGGCCTGGGCGGCGTCTTGCACATCCGGCGCAATCGCTGCATCCGCCGCTGCGGCCGACTGCTCGTGCTCAACAGCCGTCGGATCCTCGTCGACGGCGTCGAATTGTGCAGCCTCGGCAACAGGCTCAGCATGCGCGGGCGCCTCGGCTGGCTGCTCTGCGGCAGCTTGCTCGCCCTCTGCTGCCGACGCATCATCGGCGGCTGCGTCAGCTTCCGCAACCCCGTCCTTGGCGGCTGCCTCGGCTTCTGCAACCGCGTCCTTGGCGGCTACGTCGGCTTCCGCAACCGATGCATCTCCTGCGACAACCGCAGGCTCTGCAACCGTCGGCTCCTCGGCTACGACGTCCTCTGCAGTTGTGGCTTCGTCGGTAGCTGCCTCGGCCACCGCGGCAGCCTCCGCCGCAGTGCCGGTGTGTTCGGATGCCTCGGGCAACTCCTCAACATCGTCGGCGGGCGGTTCGACGTCTGCATCCGGCTCGGCGGCAGATTGCTCGGCCTCGACAACCGACGAGCTCTCGGGGGCGATGGCCTCGGCAGCTGTTGCGTTCTCGTCGGCGTCTGTCGCGGACTCGGCAACAGCTTCCGCGTGCTCGGGCGTTTCGGTCCGCTCGCCGACTTCGTCGGTCGGCGGCTCGACGTCTGCATCTGCCTTGGCAACGGGCTGGTTGCCGTCAGCAACCGTCGCATCCTCGACTGAGTCGGGCTCTCCAGCCTCTTCGGCCGGCTCGGCGGCCAGGTCGGCCTCACCGGCCGCCTGCTCAACGGCGGATGGCTCGCGCTCAGCAGCCAACGCCTCCTCGGGTGCCACCTGAGCGTCTTCCGCCTTCTCGGCTTCAGCGGGAGTATCCGCAGCACTCACGGTTGCTTGCTGAGCGTCCGCACGGCTCTCGGTTGCTTGCTGAGCACTCTCGGTTGCTTGCTGAGCGTCCGCCACTGGCTCGGCTGCTAGCTGGGCGTCTACAGCGTCCTCGGTGGCGGGGTCGGCTTGCGGCGGCTCCGTTGGCTGCTCGGCTTCTGCTGACGGGGCACTCTCGGTTAGCGGCTCGATGTCCGCGGTCTCGTCGGCAGCAGGTCCGACAGGCTCGGGCGCATCGGCCGAGTCCTCGGCGTCGGCCAGGTCCGCGGCCTCTACCGCCGACGGCGCGGCATCAGTCGGCAGCGGATCGCCGGTGACATCTGCCTCCGCATCGGTGGTGGGTAGCTCGGCCTCGTCGGTGGAAGGCTGCTCGGCCTCGTCGGTGGAAGGCTGCTCGTCATCGCTGATGACCGGAGATGACTCTGCAACCAGGGCAGCCCGGTCGGACGGCTCTGCGGCGAGGGTGTCGTCGGAGGCTTCATCGGGCTGTTGAGCATCCTCGGCGAGCGGGCGTGCGTCCGGCTTATCGAGGGCTGAGGAGGCTGCTTGGGTGAGGTCTTCGGTGCTGGGGGCAAGCAGCGGGGCGGTGGGCGTGGGCGCGTCCGCGACGGGGACTGGTGAGAAGGGTGTGCTGTTGGAGAGGGCGTCCTCGTCGGCCGCGAGAGGCTCGTCGGTGAGGCGGTTGGCGCCGTAGGTGGGGCGTTCTGGTGGAACCGGGATTGAGTCGGTGAGGGTGCGGCGCCAGGCTAGGCGGACTACTGGGAGTTCCGTGGTGCGCTCGCTGGCGTCTTCGTCGAACTCGGACGACGCGGCGTACGGCGAGCCCGGGCGGACTGGTTCGCCGTACGGCGAAGGGGACGCCGGCGGGGTCGCATACGGGCCGGGCGCGGTTTCTAGCGTGCCGTCTAGCCAGCGTTGTTTTAGGAGCGGGCGGAGGATTTTGCCGCCGGGGGTGGTCGGGAAGTGGCGGCGTGGGACTCCTACCACCCGGGCATCTAACCCGAGCCGTCCGCGAATGACAGCGCGGATCGCTTCGTCTACGCCCTCGGCGGAGTCCGATGACAGGGCGTAGAAGATCAGCAGGCGCTCGGTGCCGGCGTCCGGGTCGGCGACTCCGCAAGCGGCTACCAGACCGGCGGCAGCACCAGCGGCAGTCGCGGCGACCGCCTCAAGCTCCGGGGCGTAGTAAGTCTGGCCGTTCAGGATGATTCGCTCGCTGTCGCGGCCGGTGATGACCACCTGGCCGCCGGAGATGAAGCCCTGGTCGCCGGTTGCCAGCCACTTCCGCGCCGGCCAGTTCCCCTCGGGGAAGGCCGCACGATCCGCGTCGGGATTCCCGAGATAGCCCGGTGTCACCCGCGCAGACGCCACCTGCAACTGGCCGATACGGCCTTCCGGCAGTACTGCGCCGTTGGGTCCCACGATCCGCACGGTGGTCCCCGGAGCAGGCGCGCCCACCGACACCAGACTCAGTACTCCGGGCGCATCGGCGCGCGGCTTGCCCGGGCGGGCGACTGCGACCTTGCCGGTGGTGGTGCGCTGGTCGACCCACTCCACCACGCCGGTCGGGGCGATCCGGACGCGGTGCACGTTCGGGGTCAGGCCGGGCCGGGCGAAGGTGATGCCGGTGACGGTCTCGGTCATTCCCCAGGCCGCGACGAACGTCTCCGGTACGACGCCGAACCGGTTCGTCAGCCGCAGGAACTCGCTCACCACGGGCACGGTGATCTGCTCGCCACCGCTGACCAGGCTCCGCAGCGCCGAGAGGTCCCAGTGCCGGTCCGGGTCGTTCGCGATCGCCGCGGCGGCGAGGCGGTAGCCGAAGTTCGGGGACCAGGAGTGGTTCACCCGGTGCTGGTCCATCAGGTCGAGCCAGCGCAGCGGGTCGGCGAGCACCCAGTCGGTGGCGACGTGGATGTTCGTGCAGCCGGTGAACACCGGGAGCAGGTGGTACAGCAGGAAGGCGCCGCTGTGGTCCAGCGGGAGCCAGTTCAGCGTCGTCTGACCGGGCCGCACCGGCAGCATCGCCGGAGTACCGGCGGCGAACTCGACCAGTCCGCGGTGCGTCAACTGGATGATCTTCGGGGTACCGGTGCTGGTACCGGACGTCATCATCAGTACTGCGACGTCGTCCGCGGCGGGCCGGTGGAACTCCGAGGTCGGCTCGTGGCCGGCGAGGGCGTCGGGGTCGAGGACCGGGAGGCCGAGGTCGTTCGGGAGGTCCGAGGGGCGGCCGATCAGGACGGTCCAGCCGAGCAGGTCGGTGACCTTGCGGAGCCGCTCGCGGCCCTCCTCGGTGGTGTCGCCTTCGGGTGAGGGCGCGATCAGCAGGGGGCGGATGCCACCGAGCGTGCAGGCCCAGAACGCGGCGAAGAATCCGACGGGCTCGGTGCAGTGCACGACGGCCGGGTCGCCGGCCCGTACTCCGTTGGCGCGCAGGCCGGCCAGGATCCGGGCGGCGAGTTCGAGCAGGGTCGGGAAGTCGAGGCGGGTCTCGCGTCCGTCCGGGCCGATCTCGACCACGCCGGCGGTGCCGAAGTCACGGGCCGCCCGCAGCAGAGCGCTCGGCAGGTCCCGCGGATACCCGGCCGGGATCATCAAAGCCGGGCCGGTGCTGATCGCCGGCCGGTCCACCCCGTTCCTCATCGCATCCGCTCCACGAGCAACTGGCGAATCGCAGTACGTTCCGCACCAGTCGGTCCGCCGGCTGCATGCGAAGTGCGAGCGCGCAGGGCGGGGGCCGTGGAGGGCGGGAAGGGGGTGGTGGAGGCAGCCGGGCGGGCTGTGGTGGTGGCGGGGTGGCGACCCACGGACACGTGCCTCCCCAACTGGACGGAGCCGGGTTCAGGGCATACCCGTCTCGCACTCACACCGACAGAACAGGCCCCGTTGCCGGAGTGGCCGACGCGGGTCACCGGATGGTCCCGGTGCGTCATCGACTGATCCGACGAGCGTGAACCTTACCAGCCGAAATGTGACCTGGCCGAAGCAGTTCCGGCAGCCGACTGTAAAGAAATCGAACGGCCTGAGGACGGTCACGGCAGGTACTGAACGGCAGCCGGCTCGGCGGCTCCGGGCCGGCCCCGAGGCCGTGACCGGTGACAGACAGAAGTCGAGAGGATCGTGCAAAACTCCAAGCGGATCGGTCTACCGCCACCACCCGTCGAACGGCTGAGATAGAGGCACCCAGACCGACAAGCTTGGAGCCACGATCATGCAACTCGACCACTACCTCACCCTCGGCCGCTCGGGCCTGCGAGTCAGCCCGTTCGCCCTCGGTGCGATGACGTTCGGCGACGACCCGGGCGGGGCCGGCTGCAGCGTCGAGGAGTCGGAGAAGATCCTCGCCGCCTACCTCGACCGCGGCGGCAACTTCGTCGACACCGCGAACTTCTACACCAACGGCCACTCGGAGAAGATCCTCGGCGACTGGTTCGCGGCCAACCCAGGCCGCCGCGAGCACGTCGTCCTCGCGTCGAAGTTCTTCGGCAACATGTTCCCCGGCGACCCCAACGGCGGTGGCGCGGGCCGGACGGCGATCATCGCCCAACTCGACGAGACCCTCCGCAGACTGCAGACCGACTACCTGGACCTGTACTGGATGCACAACTGGGACCGGCACACCCCGATCGAGGAGACCCTCCGCACCCTCGACGACCTAGTCCGCAAAGGCAAGATCCGCTACCTCGGCTTCTCCAACACGCCCGCCTGGGTCACCGCGCAGGCCCAGACCATGGCGATGCTGAAGGGCTGGACGCCACTGATCGCGCTGCAGGTCGAGTACTCGCTCCTCGCCCGCACTGTCGAGGGTGAACTCGCCCCGCTAGCGCTCGATCAGGGCATGGCGCTGGTCCCCTGGAGCCCGCTGAAGAACGGCTTCCTCTCCGGCAAATACCGGCGCGACGGCCAAGTCACCGACTCCGCCCGCACCGCCTTCGTCGGCGGCCCGGGCGAAGACGACTGGCCAGTCATCGAGGCAGTCGCCACCATCGCCGAAGATCTCGGTACGACGTCCGCGGCCGTCTCCCTGGCGTGGCTGCGGGCCAGGCAGGGCGCCGTCGTACCGATCCTCGGCGCCCGCCGCCTGGAGCACCTCGAGAACAACCTGGCCGCCCTCGAGGCGACTCTCACGCCGGCCCACCTTCAGACGCTGGACGAGGTCTCGACGCCGACCTTGAACTACCCGGCGCCGATGCACGGCGCACAGCGGGCGATGCTGCAGTTCGCGGGGACAACCGTCGATGGTGAGCCGTCAGCGGTCTACCCGCCGCTGCTGCAGAGCAGCGTCCGCTACTGACGAACTGGTGGGCGCTGAGGGGATCGAACCCCCGACATCTTCCTTGTAAGGGAAGCGCTCTACCGCTGAGCTAAGCGCCCTGGTCCCGCCATGATGACGGAGCGCCAGAGTCTATCCGAGACCAGGCCCAAGACTTGCCAGCGCCTCGGCGTAGTCGTCCGGATTCCTGGCTTCGCCGAACGGGTTGACCACCGACCAGCGCACGATCCCGGCCTGGTCGACCACGAACGTCCCCCGGCCGGCACATCCCCGCTCCGCGTCGAACACCCCGTACTGCGACGCGATCGCCCCGTGCGGCCAGAAGTCGCTGAGCAGGGCGAACTCCAGCCGCTCCGACTCGGCGTACGCGCGCAGGGTGAACATCGGGTCGCACGAGATCGCCACGATCTCCGCGCCGGCGAGCAGGTCCGGCCGGTCGCGGAGCGCGCCGAGTTCGCTGGTGCAGACCCGGCTGAAGGCGTACGGGTAGAACACCAGCACGACGGCGCGCCGGCCGTGGTACTCCGACAGCCGGAACGGCTCGCCGTGCTGGCTGCGCGCGATGAAGTCCGGTGCCTGACTGCCGACCCGGGGGACGGCAGCAGTCACCGCGACGTCACCTCTTGACCCGCGGGGACTTCGGCAGCACCAGCTTGGTCGCCGACCAGTCCTCGGTCACGCTCAGGCTGCTCGTGGTGGACATGCCGGCCGTGGGAGCCGCCTCGGCGATCTCACTCGCGTCGACGTAGCCCTCCCGGCCCACCTTCGGGGTCATCAGCCAGACGACGCCGCCGGCCTTGAGGTCGGTCAGGGTCTCGAACAGGGCGTCGACCAGATCCCCGTCGTCCTCACGGAACCAGAGCAGCACGACGTCGACCGCGTCGTCCGGATCGTCGCCGGTGAAAGGTTCGCCGGTCAGTTCGGTGATGGCGTCGCGGAAGGCGTCGTCACAGTCGTCGTCGTAGCCGAGTTCCAGCACGACCGTGCCGCTCTCGAAGCCGAGCCGGCTCGCCATGTTCGGCTCGCCGCTCTTGCCGTCCGCGTGGTCCGCGGTCGCGCTCACGTGTCCTCCTCCGTCGTCCCCGGTCGCCCGGGGGTAGGCGTCAGTAGCAGTAGTCCATCGTGGCCTACCGCGTCGCGCAAGTATGCACGAGGGTTCCGTGGCGTGTCCGGTATCCGCATGTCGGACACTGTGCGTGTCCGGTGGGAACCCGCTCGGCAGAGCGGAACCGGCATGGTTGTGGATGCGAAGTAGAACGCATTCCGGTCAGGTGACAGGATTGCGAGGAGTACCGACTAGACAGAACGGCAGGACACCGTGGCTTCCGGACACGAACCACCAGCCATCATCACCGAGGGGATGCCGACCCAGCTCCCCGACATCGACCCCGACGAGACTCGGGAATGGGTCGAGTCGCTCGACGCCGTGCTGGACGAACGCGGCAAGGGCCGAGCGCGCTACCTGATGCTCAAGCTGATCGAGCGAGCCCGGGAGCGACAGGTGGGTGTGCCCGCGCTGCGCAGCACGGACTACATCAACTCGATCCCGCCCGAGCGCGAGCCGTGGTTCCCCGGTGACGAGCACATCGAGCGGCGGATCCGTGCCTTCATCCGGTGGAACGCCGCCGTGATGGTGAGCAAGGCCAACCGCAAGGGCCTGGAGGTCGGCGGCCACATCGCCACCTACCAGTCCGCCGCGAGCCTGTACGAGGTCGGTTTCAACCACTTCTTCCGCGGCAAGGACCACCCGGGCGGTGGCGACCAGGTCTTCATCCAGGGCCACGCCTCGCCGGGTATGTACGCGCGCGCCTTCCTCGAGGGCCGGCTGAGCACCGACCAGCTGGACGGGTTCCGCCAGGAGGTCTCTCGCGGCCCGCACCAGGGCCTGTCGTCGTACCCGCACCCCCGGCTGATGCCGGACTTCTGGGAGTACCCGACGGTCTCGATGGGTCTGGCCGCGCTGGACTCGATCTACCAGGCCCGCTTCAACCGGTACCTGCACCATCGCGGCATCAAGGACACCAGCGACCAGCACGTCTGGACGTTCCTGGGTGACGGCGAGATGGGCGAGCCGGAGTCGCTCGGCGCGATCGGTCTGGCCGCCCGCGAGGAGCTGGACAACCTCACCTTCGTGATCAACTGCAACCTGCAGCAGCTGGACGGTCCCGTCCGCGGCAACGGCAAGGTGATCCAGGAGCTCGAGGCGTACTTCCGCGGCGCCGGCTGGAACGTCATCAAGGTGATCTGGGGCCGCGAGTGGGACTCGCTGTTGGCCCAGGACCACGACGGCGTGCTGGTGAACAAGATGAACACCACCCCGGACGGACAGTTCCAGACGTACTCCGTGGAGTCCGGCGAGTACATCCGGAACAACTTCTTCGGCGGTGACCAGCGGCTGCAGGCGATGGTCCGCAACCTGTCCGACGAGGACCTGCGCAAGCTGCCCCGCGGCGGTCACGACTACCGCAAGGTCTACGCGGCGTTCAAGAGCGCGAAGGAGCACGTCGGGCAGCCGACCGTCATCCTGGCCCAGACGATCAAGGGCTGGACGATCGAGGCGCTGGAGGGCCGCAACGCGACCCACCAGATGAAGAAGCTCACCTCGGACGACCTGAAGACGTTCCGCGACCGGCTCTACCTGCCGATCGAGGACAAGGACCTCGAGGACGCGTACAACCCGCCGTACTTCCACCCCGGCACCGACTCGCCGGAGTACCAGTACATGATGGAGCGGCGTCAGCAGCTCGGCGGGTTCCTGCCCGAGCGCCGGGTCCGGCCGAAGACGCTGAAGCTGCCTGGTGACGACGTCTACAAGCCGCTCAGCAAGGGCAACGAGAAGACGCCGGTGGCAACGACCATGGCGCTCGTCCGGCTCTTCCGGGACCTGATGAAGGACCCGGAGATCGGGCACCGGATCGTCCCGATCGCCCCCGACGAGTACCGCACCTTCGGGATGGACTCGATGTTCCCGACGGCGAAGATCTACTCGCCGCACGGGCAGACCTACGAGGCGGTCGACCGCAACCTGCTGCTCGCGTACAAGGAGTCCGACAAGGGCCAGTTGCTGCACGAGGGCATCAGCGAGGCCGGCGCGATGGGCTCGATGATCGCGGCCGGTACGGCGTACGCGACGCACGGCGAGCCGATGATCCCGTTCTACATCTTCTACTCGATGTTCGGGTTCCAGCGGACCGGCGACCAGCTTTGGGCGATGGGCGACCAGCTCGGCCGCGGCTTCCTGGTGGGTGCCACCGCCGGCCGGACCACGCTGACCGGCGAGGGTCTGCAGCACGCCGACGGCCACTCGCCGCTGCTCGCCTCGTCGAACCCGGCCGCGGTGCACTACGACCCGGCCTTCGCCTACGAGGTCGCGCACATCGTCAAGGACGGCCTGCGCCGGATGTACGGCTACGGGCTGGACAAGGACAAGCCGTACGGCGAGGACGTCTTCTACTACCTGACCGTCTACAACGAGCCGGTCGCGCAGCCGGCCGAGCCGGAGAACCTCGACGTCGCGGGCCTGCTGAAGGGCATGTACCGCTTCGCCGAGTACCCGACGGCCGCCGGCGACGACGTACCGCGGGTCCAGCTGCTCGGCTCGGGTGTCGCGCTGCCGTGGATCCGCAAGGCCCAGACGATCCTGGCCGAGGAGTACTCGGTCGCGGCCGACATCTGGTCGGTGACGTCGTGGAACGAGTTGCGCCGCGACGCGATCGCCGCGGAGCAGCACAACCTGCTGCACCCGGACGGTGACGAGCGGATCCCGTTCATCACCGAGCAACTGAAGGACACCAAGGGCCCGGTCGTCGCGGTCAGCGACTTCATGCGCGCGGTGCAGGACCAGATCTCCCGCTGGGTGCCGAACGACTACACGTCGCTGGGCACCGACGGCTGGGGCCTGGCCGACACCCGGGCCGCCGCCCGCCGCCACTTCCAGGTCGACGCCGAGTCCATCGTCGTCGCCACCCTGGAGATCCTGGCCAAGCGCGGCGACGTGAAGCCCGAGGTCGCCGCCGAGGCGGCCCGCAAGTACCGGATCGACGACCCGACCGCGGTCGCCGGCGTGAAGCAGGAGGGCGCCGGAGCCTGAGGCTCAGCGTCGCCGAAGGGCCGTCCACCGCACTGGTGGGCGGCCCTTCGCCTGTCTACGACAAATGATGTAGATCCGGGCGGTCGCGAGTTGGGTATTGCGCCCGACGCGATCCGCCGTCCCCCGCTTCTAGCGTCGGGGACATGACTGGCGCAGGTGTTGCTCTTCTCGCGGGGACGGTTTCGACCATCCTGTTCGCGTCGAGCGCGCTGCCGATGGTGATCAAGGCGATCCGGACGAGGGACCTCTCGTCGTACAGCCTGGCGAACCTCGTGCTCGCCAACGTCGGCAACGCCGTCCATTGCATCTACGTGGTGCACCTGCCGGTCGGGCCCATCTGGGCCCTGCACGGCTTCTACGTCGTGTCGACCGGGCTGATGCTGCTGTGGTGCTTGCGCTACCGCGGTGCCACGTCGCACGACGCGCTACGCAACGAGCGGAGACTCGCATGATCACCGAACGGATCGAGACCGTCATCATCGGTGCCGGGCAAGCCGGCCTGGCCACCGGGTACCACCTGCGGAAGCGGGGCAGGCAGTTCGTCATCCTCGACAGCTCCGCCCGGGTGGGCGACAACTGGCGAGCGCAGTGGGACACGCTGCGGCTCTACACCCCGAGGAAGTACGACGGGATCCCGGGCATGCCGTTCCCCGGGGACGACAAGTGGTCCTACCCGACCAAGGACGAGGTCGCCGACTACCTGGAGTCGTACGCCGCCCGCTTCGACCTGCCGGTCCGCACCCGAACCCTTGTGGACCGGCTCGAACCGCTGAGCGAGGGCGGGTACGCCGTCACCACCGGCGAGCGCCGCATCCTGGCCGACAACGTGGTGGTTGCCACCGGCACCTTCGGCCGTACGCCGTTCCTCCCCGACTTCGCCGTCGACCTGGACCCGGCGATCCGGCAACTCCACTCCAGCGAGTACCGCCGGCCGGAACAGCTCAAGGACGGCCCGGTTCTCGTCGTCGGCGGTTCGCATTCGGGCACCGACATCGCCTACGAGCTCGCCACCACCCACTCGACCGTGCTCTGCGGTCGCGACCCCGGCCAGATCCCCGTCCGGCTGGAGAAGAAGGGGGCCCGGATCTTCTTCCCGGTGTTCCTGTTCCTCGGCAAGCACCTGATCACCAGGCGTACGCCGATCGGCCGCAAGGAACTGCGGGAGGTCCGCTACCACGGCGGCCCGATGCTCAGGGTGAAGCGCGAGGACCTGCTCGCCCGGGGCGTCGAGCGCGTCCACAACCGGGTCGTCGGCGTCGAGAACGGGCGGCCGAAGCTCGACGACGGCCGGGTGCTGGACGTCGCCAACGTGGTCTGGAGCACCGGATTCCAACAGGTGTTCGACTGGATCAAGCTGCCGGTCATCGGCGCGGACGGCTGGCCCGAGGAGATGCGTGGGGTCGTGATCGGAGCGCCCGGCCTGTTCTTCTGCGGTCTCTGCTTCCAGTTCGCGTTCAGCTCGATGGTGCTGCCGGGCGTGGGCCGGGACGCGGAGTACGTCGCCAAGCGCATCGTCGCCCGGTCCGGGGCGGTCCGGTCCACCGCTGACGCTGCCGCGTGAGGCCCACCGCGCGTACTCTCAGCAGGAGGGGGTACGCGATGGGCATCGTCGATGACCTCGAGCAGGCACGCAAGGCGTTCGAACGGCGGGACTGGGCCGCCGCCTACGACCGCCTGTCGACCGTCGACGACCTGGGCCCGGACGATTTGATGGCGTTGGCCACCGCGGCGTACCTCGCCGGTGATGACGACGCCTGCATCCGGGCCCTTCAGCGCGGTTACCAGGCCGAGGTCAACGGTGGCGACACCCTGCGAGCGGTCCGGTTCGCCTACTGGCTCGGGCTGGTGCTCAGCGTCCGCGGCGAGGCGGCGGTTGCCGGCGGCTGGGTCGGCCGGGCCCAGCGGCTGCTGGCGGATCAGCCCGCCGACGTGGTCGAGCGGGGATACCTGCTGATCCACGAGTTCTTCCGGCACCTCGACCAGCAGGACTTCCAGGGCGCGTTGCGGGTCGGCACCGAGATCACCGACCTCGGCCGCCGGTTCGCCGACCCCGATCTGGTGGCGCAGGGCCTGGTCTGTCAGGGCCGCCTGCTGATGTACTCCGGCCGGGTCCCCGAGGGCCTCGCGCTGCTGGACGAGGCGATGGTCGGTGTCGCGGCCGGCGAGCTGTCACCGATCTTCGCGGGCAACGTCTACTGCGCGATGATCGAAGCCTGCCAGGAGGTGCTGGACTTCGGCCGCGCGTCCGCCTGGACCAGCGCGCTGACCCGATGGTGCGACACCCAGCCCGATCTGGTCCCGTTCACCGGCCAGTGCGCCGTGCATCGCGGCCAGATCCTGCGGCTGCGCGGAGCGTTCGGCGAAGCACTGGAGGAGTTCGAACTCGCCCGGCGCCGGTACGCGGCCTCGAACTCGCAGGGCGCCGCCGGCTTCGCGTTGAGCGAGTGCGGCGACGTACTGCGAATCCGCGGCGACTTCGCCCTGGCCGAAACCTGCTACGAGCAAGCCTCGGGCTTCGGTTACGAACCCCAGCCAGGCCTTGCCCTGCTGTGGATCAGCCGCGGCCGGACGCCGGCAGCGGTCGCCGCGATCCGGCGGTTGCTGGCCGAGACCGGCGGCCCCGTCCAGCGATCCCGGCTACTGCCGGGCGCGATCGAGATCTTCGTCGCCGGTGACTGCCGGGACGAGGCCGAAGCGGCGGCCGGGGAACTGACGAAGATCGCGGAAGACTTCGGCTGCACGGGCCTGCGCGCGATGGCCGCGTACTGCGGGGGCCTGGTGGCGCTGGCCGCCGGCGACACCGATCGGGCTCTCCCGCAGGCACGGCTGGCGACGCAACTGTGGAACGGCCTCCAAGCGCCGTACGAGGTGGCTCGGGCGCGGGTGCTGGTCGGGCGGGCGTTCCGGGACCTGGGTGACGAGGACTCGGCAACCTCCGAACTGACCGCCGCGCTCCAGACGTTCACCGAACTCGGAGCGGCGACCTGCCGGGACGAGGTCGCGAAGCTCCTGCACCGCAACGCTCCCGGCGGCCTCACCCAGCGCGAGCTCGAAGTACTGCGGCTGGTTGCGGCCGGCAACAGCAATACGGAGGTCGCGCGGCACCTCGTGCTCAGCGACAAGACCGTCGCCCGGCACCTGTCCAACATCTTCACCAAGCTCGCGGTCCCGTCCCGGACGGCGGCCGTCGCCTACGCCCGCGAGCACGACCTGCTCTGACACTCCCCGACTGGCCGCCCACTTCGCTGCGCGCCGCTCGCGTCAAGTCAGCTTTCGGAGGGATGTGGTTCACCCAGCGGAGGGAGTTGTGGTCCGCGGCCGGTGGCGATGCTCGAGGTATGACACAGCAACCCGTACCGCGCTGGGCCAATCGGCTGGCGCATGTGATTCCGTTTCTGACGTTGCCGTCCGGGCTCTGGCGGCTGGGGCTGGTGGCGGGGTTCTCGATGGGGATGCTGGACGATCACGGGCGACCGGCTCGGCTGACGAGTACGGGTGAGGTCGTCTGGATTGTCTTCCTGAGCGTGTTCTCGGAGGCTCTCGCGCTGACCGCCTTCGGGCTGGTCAGGCCGTGGGGTGAGGTGGCGCCGCGGTGGATCCCGCTGATCGGCGGGCGGAAGGTGGCCCCGTACGCCGCGATCATTCCCGCGACGCTGGGTGCGCTGGCCCTGATCGGGATCTGGACATACGGCTTCCGGGACGTGTTCAGCGGCGCCTTCCTGCCGTTCGCCGGCGACGGGGCCGCCGCGTTGATGATCGCCTGCTACGCCCCGCTCCTACTCTGGGGGCCGGCGCTTCTGGTCCTCACGTGGGCCTACTACCGGCGCAGGAAGGCTGAAAGTCCGACAGCGGCGCGTCGGGTTTCAGCCGTGGCGTAGAGGCCATGAGCACAGCAGATGAGTTCTTCGCCGCCTCTGCTACCAACTGATTCCCGGACCCGAGGGCCACCAGATCGCAGTACTGACGCCGCTCTGATCAGCGTGAGCGGGGGCGGGGCTTCAGGCGGGTCCCGGGGAGAGTCGGTGCCGGCAGGGCGTCGCCGTCGTAGCCGGGGACCTGCGGGAAGCGCGAGGTGCCGGCCGCGTCGATGGACGCCATCCAGTCGTTGCGAGCAGCAACGATTTCGTCGTGGGAGCGGCCGATGAAGTTCCACCACATCACCAGCTCCTCCTCGAACGGCTCGCCGCCGAGCAGCAGGAAGCGAACACCGTCGCCTGCGGCAACCAACTCGATCGCAGCGCGGCCCGACCCGAAGTACGCCATCTCGCCGAACCCCGCGGTCAACTCCCCCACCCGCAGCGAGCCGTCGACCACCAGTACGGCGTACTCGAACTCCGGCGTGAGCGGCAGGCTGACGGTCCGGCCGGGCTCGACCGTCACGTCGGCGCCGACCAGCGGCGTGTACGCCGGTGCGGGCGAGGTGACCCCGCCGACCGTGCCGAGCATGACCGTGGCGCGAGCACCATCGAGCTCCAGCGTCGGCAGCTCGGCATAGGCGTTGAAGGCCGGCGGCACCGTCGACCGGGCCGCATCGGGCAGCGCGACCCACAGCTGGGCGCCGTGCAGGATCGCGGGAGCACTCGGCAACGACACCTCCGAGTGCGCGATGCCGTTGCCCGCGGTCATGATGTTCAGCTCGCCCGGCCGGACCATCGCGTGCGAGCCGACGCTGTCCCGGTGCTCGATCTCACCGGCGAACAACCAGCTGACGGTCTGCAGACTCGTGTGCGGATGCGGCGGCACGAGCATCCCGGCCGCACCCGGTACGTCGTACGAGTCGACGCGGGCGGTCAGGTCGTCGGGTCCGTAGTGGTCGACGAAGCACCACGCGCCGACCATCCGGCGGTTCTTGTTCGGCAGCAGCCGGCGCACCTTGGTCGTCCGGCCGAGCACGACCTCGCGTGCCTCGAGCATCTCCAGCACTGGGCCTTCAGCGCCTTCACCGCCACAGACACCCTCGGCCGGGTCCTTCTCCAGGTTGCTCATGATGCCGCCCATTCCAGGAGTGCCGACGATTCCCACGTGTTGACGACGCGATCGGCGCTGACCCCGCACTCTTCCGCGCGCTCGCAGCCGTAGACCTGCCAGTCCAGCTGCCCGGGCGCGTGTGCGTCGGTGTCGATCGAGAACAGGCAGCCGCTCTCGACGGCCAGCGACAGCAGCCGCTTCGGCGGGTCCAGCCGCTCGGGCCGCGAGTTGATCTCCACCGCCGTACCGAACTGCTTGCACGCCTCGAAGACCACCTCGGCGTCGAAGTCCGACTCCGGCCGCGTCCCGCGACCGCCCGTGATCAGCCGTCCGGTGCAGTGCCCGAGGATGTCGACGTGCGGGTTGGCGACCGCACGCACCATCCGCTCGGTCATCGGCTCGGACTGCATCCGCAGCTTGGAGTGCACGCTGGCCACGACGATGTCGAGCCGGGCCAGGATCTCGGTGTCGCAGTCGAGCGAGCCGTCGTCGAGGATGTCCACCTCGATCCCGTTCAGGATGGTGAACCCGTCCAGCTCGTCGGCCAGCTTCTTGTTGAGCTCGGCCACCACCTCGAGCTGCTGCAGCCGGCGCTCCCGGGACAGCCCGTTGGCGACGGTCAGCCGGGGCGAGTGGTCCGTGAGCGCCATGTACTTGTGGCCGAGCCGCGCCGCCGTACGCGCCATCTCCTCGATCGGGCTGCCGCCGTCGGACCAGTCGGAGTGCAGGTGGAGATCGGCCTGCAACTCGGCCCGCAGTACGCTCCCCGCGTCGGTCAACTCACCGGCCGCGCCCTCCAGCTTGGTCAGGTACGACGGCACCGCGCCGTCCATCGCCTCGAGAATCACCGCCTCGGTCTTCGGCCCGATCCCCGGCAGCTCAGTCAGTGTCCCGGCCCGCCGCCGAGCCCGTACTTCGGCGGCCGGCAGCGCCTCGATCGTGTCGGCGGCCCGCCGGTACGCCTTCACCCGATGCGTCGGCTGCCGATCCCGCTCCAGGAAGTACCCGATCTTCCGCAACGCCTCGACCGCATCCGCCACCCCAGCCTTGTCGCTCATGCTCCCATCATCGCGCGTCCCGCCGCAGTTGTCGGGAGAACACCAAGCTCGCCCCGCAACCGTCCGCCGGGGACGAGAGCTAGGGTCGGGACGTGGCAGCCAAGCGGACTACCAAGGCGCTCACTGCGACCGCGGCGCATGAGGCGCGGGCGGAGCGGTTGCAGGCGGCTACGGGGGCGCTGGCTACGGCGGCGATCGCGGCGATGGACGAGGAACTGCCGTGGTTCGGGAAGTTGTCGGCGCAGGACAGGTCCTGGATCGGGCTGGTCGCGCAGTCCGGCATCACCGCGTTCGTGGACTGGTTCCGCGATCCCGAGGCGCACTCGTCGATGCCGACCCGGATGTTCGGTTCGGCGCCGCGCGAGTTCACCCGGGTGATCTCGCTGCACCAGACGGTCGACCTGGTCCGGACCACCATCGAGATGATCGAGGACACGATCGGTGACCTGCTCCCCACCGACGACGTACCGGTGGTGCGCGAGGCGATGCAGCGGTACGCGCGCGAGGTCGCCTTCGCCGCCGCCACGGTCTACGCGCAGGCGGCCGAGATGCGCGGCGCCTGGGACGCCCGGCTGGAAGCGCTGGTGGTGGACTCGGTGATCCGCGGCGAGGCCGACGAGTCGGTCCGCTCCCGCGCCTCCGCCCTCGGCTGGACCGGCACCGCGACCGGTACGACGGGCTCCTCCGAGGTGGCCGTCGTGGTCGGCAGAGCCCCCGAGGCCGACCTCGGCACCGAGAACGTGGCCGACGCCGTCCGCGCGGCGGCCCGTGAAGCCGGGGCGGACGCTCTGTGCGCGATGCAGGGCGATCGGCTGGTGATAGTACTCGGTGGTACGAGTAAACCTGTCGACATCGTACAAAAGCTGGCCGGCTGGTTTGGACCGGGTCCGATCGTCGTCGGACCGGTGGTCAAGGACCTGATGTCGGCCGTCACCTCGGCTCGCGCGGCGGTCGCCGGACTCCGGGCCGCACCAGGCTGGCCGGATGCCCCGCGACCGGTCCAGGCCGACGAACTGCTCCCCGAGCGCTCCCTGTCCGGCGACGGTCACGCCCGCCGCCAACTGGCCTCGGATGTCTACGGCCCGCTCACGATAGGCGATGGAGTCCTCCGGGACACCGTCGCGGCGTACCTCGATTCCGGTGGTTCCATCGAGGCAACGGCCCGGGCGATGTTCATCCACGCGAATACTGTCCGGTATCGGCTGAAGCGTGTGGGCGAGATCACGGGCTACTCGCCGACCAATCCCCGCGACGCTTTCACGTTACGTGTCGCACTGACCCTGGGCCGCCTGCTCAACCCGGAGCCCGGAACGTACGTATTGTAGGATTCCTACAAAGTCCAGCCGGTAGAATTCGTGCTGCTTTGTAGCCCATCGGCGGCCCGGCTCAGGGAGAGTTGTCACGTGCTCGTCATCGTCGCGCCCGGACAGGGCGCCCAGACCCCAGGTTTCCTCGCGCCCTGGCTCGAGGACCCCGTGTTCGAGAACCGGCTGCACTGGCTGTCCGCGGTCGCCGGGCTCGACCTCGCCCACTACGGCACCAAGGCCGACGCGGACACCATCCGTGACACCGCGATCGCCCAGCCGCTGCTGGTCGCCTCCAGCATGCTGGCCGCGCTGGCGGTGTTCCCGCACCCCGGCGACTCGTTCACCAAGATGGGCGCGCTGGCCGGCCACAGCGTCGGCGAGATCGCCGCCGCCGTCGGCGCGGGCGTGATCAGCGCCGAGCAGGCGATGGTCCTGGTCCGCGAGCGCGGCAAGGCGATGGCCGCCGCGTCGGCGCTGACCAAGACGTCCATGACCGCGGTGCTCGGGGGAGACCGCGACGAGATCATGGCCAAGCTGGAGCAGCACGGCCTGACCGCCGCGAACGACAACGGCCCCGGCCAGATCGTCGCCGCCGGCACCGTCGAGGAACTGGCCGCGCTGGCCGAGGACCCGCCCGCCAAGACGCGGCTGATTCCGCTGTCGGTGGCCGGCGCCTTCCACACCAAGCACATGGAGCCGGCCGTCCAGACCCTGACCGGCTACGCGCGCTCCATCACCACCCACGACCCGCGCAGCAGGCTGATCTCCAACCGCGACGGCCAGATCGTGCACGACGGCCGCGACGTACTGCGCCGGCTGGTCCAGCAGGTCAACGCGCCGGTCCGCTGGGACCTGTGCATGCAGACGATGGCCGACCTGCAGGTCACCGGCATCCTGGAGATGACCCCGGCGGGCACCCTGACCGGGATCGCCAAGCGGGCCCTGAAGGGGGTCGAGACGTTCGCGCTGAAGACGCCGGACCAACTCGACGACGCCCGGGCCTTCGTGGACAAGCACGGCAGCCCGTCGGAGATCGACGCGTCGCCGACCTGGCGGCTGCTGGTCGCCCCGATGAAGGGCACCTTCACCCGGGAGGCACAGGTGAAGCGCGAGACGGGCGACACGGTCGCGGCCGGCGAGGTCGTCGCCACCGTGAAGAGCCTGCGGGACGAACTCGAGGTGCGCGCGCCGCACGGCGGCATCGTGGTCGAGTGGCTGGTCGAAGAAGGAGACCCGGTCTCCCCCGGGCAACCGTTGGTGCGACTGCACCCGAGCGCTGGGAACTGACATGGGCGGACAGATCAACACCACCACCGGAGCCGAGCACACCGCGGTCCTGGGCCTCGGCTCGTACCGGCCGCGCCGAGTCGTGACGAACGCCGAGATCCTCGAGCAGATCGACTCCAGCGACGAGTGGATCCAGACCCGCTCCGGGATCAAGGAGCGGCGCTGGGCCGAAGCGGACGAGACCGTCCTGATGATGTCGACGAACGCCGCCAAGGAGGCGCTGGCCGACTCCGGCATCGACCCGGCCCAGATCGGCTGCGTGATCGTCGCCACCGTCACGCACCTCTACCAGACCCCGGCGATCGCGACCCAGATCGCGGTCGCGGTGGGTGCTCCGACCGCCGCCGCCTTCGACGTCTCGGCCGCCTGCGCGGGCTTCTGCTACGGCGTCGCGATGGGCAGCGACATGGTCCGCGCCGGCAGCGCGAAGTACGTGCTGGTGATCGGGGTCGAGCGGCTCAGCGACATCACCGACCGGACCGACCGCAGTACGGCGTTCATCTTCGCCGACGGCGCTGGTGCCGCGGTGATCGGCCCGTCCGAGGAGGCGGGCATCGGTCCGGTCGTCTGGGGCTCCGACGGCACCCAGCACCACGTGATCAGCCAGAAGGAGTCCTGGCAGGAGGCGTCCGGCAGCTACCAGTGGCCGCACCTGACGATGGACGGCAACCCGGTCTTCCGGTGGGCCTCGTTCGAGATGGCCAAGACCGCGCAGCAGGCGCTGGACGTGGCCGGCGTGAAGCCCGAGGACCTCGACCTGTTCATCCCGCACCAGGCGAACATGCGGATCACCGACGCGATGCGCCGGACGCTGAAGCTGCCCGAGTCGGTCAAGGTGGCCCGCGACATCGAGCGCCAGGGCAACACCTCGGCCGCCTCGATCCCGCTCGCGATCAGCACCATGCGCGAGAACGGCGAGGCCAAGAGCGGCGATCTTGCCCTCATCATCGGTTTCGGCGCGGGCCTGGTCTTCGCCGCCCAGGTGATCCGGCTGCCCTGATAGATGTCCGGGCCGGCTCAGGTGGCCGAGCCCGGCGACTGCAAGCACACAGAAGAAATCCGAAAGGGAACCCAACAGATGGCCAGCACCGAAGAGATCCGCTCCAGCCTCGCCGAGATCGTCAACGAGATCGCGGGCATCCCGGTCGAGGACGTCCAGCTGGACAAGTCCTTCACCGACGACCTCGACGTCGACTCGCTCTCCATGGTCGAGGTCGTGGTGGCCGCCGAGGAGAAGTTCAGCGTCAAGATCCCCGACGACGAGGTCAAGAACCTGAAGACCGTCGGTGACGCCGTCGCGTTCATCGAGCGCGCCCAGAACGGCTGATCGAAACCTCTCGATCGTGCTGGCAGCCGTGGGGCTCACCGGGCACCTCGCCCGGTGGGCAACCACGCGGCCGGCCGGCCGCTCCGGCGCCACCGGGGTTCGCCGCGGGCGACGTCTGATCTCCCCGAAGCCCAATCACCCGATCTCTGTCCGAAGGATGAGGTAACCATGTCGAAGACCCGAGTCGTGATCACCGGGCTCGGAGCGACGACCCCGGTCGGGGGCGACGTCGCCAGCACCTGGGAGGCCCTGCTGGCCGGCCGGTCCGGCGCGAAGCTGCTGACCGCCGACTGGGTCGAGGAGCTGCCGGTCAAGATCGCCGCGCCCGCCGCCGTCGAGCCGACCGAGGTGATCGAGCGGGTCAAGGCCCGCCGCCTGGACCGCAACGCGCAGTTCGCCCTGGTCGCCGCCCGCGAGGCCTGGGCCGACTCCGGCCTGGCCGACGTCGAGCTGGACAAGACCCGCCTCGGTGTCGCGATCGCGACCGGTATCGGCGGCCTGCTCACCACCCTGGCCAACTACGACGCGCTGCGGAACGGGCCGCGCCGGGTGTCGCCGCTGGCGATCCCGATGCTGATGCCGAACTCCGCCGCCGCCAACGTGGGCCTCGAGATCGGCGCCCTGGCCGGTGTGCAGACGCCAGTGTCCGCCTGCGCCTCGAGCAACGAGGCCATCTCGCTGGCCGCCGACCAGATCCGCCTCGGCCGCGCCGACATCGTCGTCGCCGGTGGCGCGGAGGGGTCGATCGCCGGCCTGCCGCTGGCCGCCTTCGGTCAGATGATGGCGCTGAGCCGCCGCAACGACGACCCCGAGCGCGCCTCGCGTCCGTGGGACGTCGACCGCGACGGCTTCCTGCTCGGTGAGGGCGCCGGCGTGCTGGTGCTGGAGACCTACGAGCACGCGGTCGCCCGCGGCGCGAAGATCTACGCCGAGTTCGCCGGTTCCGGCATCACCGCCGACGGTCACGACATCGTGCAGCCCGACCCGACCGGCTCCGGCGCCGAGCGCGCCATGCTGCAGGCGCTGCGCGAGGGCGACCTGGCCACCGGTGACGTGGTGCACATCAACGCGCACGCGACCTCCACCCCGGTCGGCGACGTCGCCGAGTCGGTGGCGATCCGCAAGGCGCTGGGCAAGGCCGCCGACCAGGCGGTCGCGACCGCACCGAAGTCGATGATCGGGCACCTGCTCGGCGCGGCCGGCGCGGTCGAGTCGATCGCCACCGTGCTCGCCCTGCACCACCGGGTGGTGCCGCCGACGATCAACCTGGACAAGGTCGACGACGGCGTCGAGTTGGACATCGCGACCGAGCAGCGCAAGCTCGGCGACGGGGACATCGCCGCACTGAACAACTCCTTCGGCTTCGGCGGACACAACGTCGCCCTCGCCTTCAAGTCGGTCTGAGGTGGGTGAGCCGGGCGGTCCGCCCGGCTCACAGTCCAGCCGGCGCCGCTCCCCCTTCTGACCACAGGAGTTGCCCATGACCGTGGTGAATTGCGCGCCTCCGGCGCGCGGGCCATGGGGCTTGAACTCCCGGCCTTCCCTCGTCACTCCAGTCGCTTCGCTCCCTCCACTCCTCAGTCCAGGCCGGGAGGCCCCATGACCACCGCCCCCGTCAAACCGGCGAAGCTGTCGCGTGAGCAGGACCCCCGCAACCCGGTCAGCCGGCTCACGCACCTGCTCGACCCGGGCTCCCTCGAGCTGATCACCCCGGACGACCTGTCCGGCATGCTCGCGGCCCGGGGCACCATCGCCGGTGCGCCGGTGGTGGCGTTCTGCTCGGACGCCACCGTGATGGGCGGCGCGATGGGCGACGAGGGCTGCGACGTCGTCGTGAAGGCGTACCACGTGGCCCGGCAGGAGGAGCTGCCGATCATCGGTCTGTGGCACTCCGGCGGCGCCCGGCTGGCCGAGGGGGTCCTCAGCCTGCACGCCGTCGGCAAGATCTTCTACGAGATGACCCAGGCCTCGGGCAAGATCCCGCAGATCTCGGTCGTGCTCGGCCCGGCGGCGGGCGGCGCGGCGTACGGGCCGGCGTTGACCGACATCGTCGTGCTCGGACCGGAGGGGCGGATCTTCGTCACCGGCCCGGACGTGGTCCGCTCGGTCACCGGTGAGGACGTCGACATGCTGCGGCTCGGTGGTCCCGAGCCGCACGGCCGGCGCTCCGGCGTCGTCCACATCACCACCGACTCCGAGGCCGCCGCGATCGAGAAGGCCCGCCAACTGGCCGACCTGTTCGCGAACCAGGGCGACGTCTCGACCGACGTGCCCGACACCGACCTGTCCGGCCTGCTGCCGGAGTCGGCCAAGCGCGCGTACGACGTCCATCCGCTGGTCGGCGGGGTGCTCGACGAGGAGTCCGGCGTCGAACTGCACCAGCGGTGGGCGCCGAACATCGTCACCACGCTGGGCCGGCTCGGTGGCCGGACCGTCGGCGTGATCGCGAACAACCCGCTCCGGCTAGGTGGCTGCCTCGACGCGCTGAGCGCGGAGAAGGCGTCCCGCTTCGTCCGGATGTGCGACGCGTTCGGCGTACCGATGGTCGTGCTGGTCGACGTCCCGGGGTACCTGCCCGGTGTCGGTCAGGAGTGGGACGGCGTCGTACGGCGTGGCGCGAAGCTCCTGCACGCCTTCGCCGAGTCGGTCGTACCGCGGGTGACGCTGGTGACCCGCAAGACCTACGGCGGCGCATACATCGCGATGAACGCCCGGTCCCTCGGCGCGACCCGGGTGTTCGCCTGGCCGCGGGCCGAGGTGGCGGTGATGGGCGCGGTCGCCGCGATCCGGATCCTGCACCGCCGCAAGCTCGCCGAGGTGGCGCCGGAACTGCGCCCGCAGGTCGAGGCCGAACTGGCCGCCGAGCACGAGAAGATCGCCGGCGGCATCGAGCGGGCCCGGGAGATCGGCGTCGTCGACGAGATCGTCGAGCCGGCCAAGACCCGCTCCGCACTGGCCGCCGCCATCGCGACCGCCGAAGCATCCGGCCGGACCCGCGGCCGCCACGGCAACATCCCGCTCTAGCGGATCTGCCGTTCCAGAATCAGCGCAACAGAAAGGGCGCGGACCCTGAGGTCCGCGCCCCTTCACGTGGTGCGGCCGCTGTTTGCGACAACCGGGGGTGTCCCGACACCCGGTGGCCCAGCGGCCACGGCTCCTCCCACCTCGGTGAAAAGTCTGACTCCCAGCATCGGGGATAAGTCCGCGAAAAGCTGTAGGGTCCGATGCTTTCTTCAGAAGTTCTCAGGTTCGGCTCAGACCACCTGGTGCAGCCAGCGAACCGGTGCGCCGTCGCCGGCGTAGCGGAACGGTTCGAGTTCGTCGTCCCAGGGACGACCGAGCAAACGCTCGACCTCCTCGGTCAGGTCGGCCTCGCCACTGGCGGCCTTGAGCATCGCTGCCTTCAGCCGTTCCTCCGGCACCATGATGTCGCCGTGCACACCGGTGGTCGCGTGGAAGACACCCAGGGTCGGGGTGAAGGAGTAGCGCTCGCCCTCGACCCCGTTGCTCGGCTCCTCGGTCACCTCGAAGCGCAGTTTCTGCCAGCCGCGCAGAGCGGACGCCAGTTTGGCCGCCGTGCCGGCCTCAGCCTGCCACGACAGCTCGGCCCGATAGGTTCCCTGGGCCGCGGGCTGCGGGGTCCAGTCGAGTTTCACGGGCACGCCAAGGATGCCGCCCGCTGCCCACTCGACATGAGGGCACAACGCTGACGGCACCGTGTGGACGTAAAGAACGCCACGAGTCGTCGCCACCGGGACCTCCTGTGCTCGAGGGGCGCCTTCCCCAGCGTTCTCGAACAACCATTCGTCAATCCCGGACAGCGAGACCCATCTTGCACCACGGACCCCTCTGACACCAGCAACCTCGCCGTGTCAACCACATCACCGTCGTGTCGCAATCCTGAACTGTCCGGTCCGCAAACCTCAGGCGGACTCACGCACCACCAGGCGGGTCGGCAGGATCAGCGGGCTGGGCTGCTCACCGGCCATCAGCGCGAGCAGCATCCGCGCCATCTCGCGTCCGAGCGCCTGGATCGGCTGGTTCACGGTCGTGAGTGGCGGAGCCGTATGACGCGCACCGGCGATGTCGTTGAAGCCGACCACCGCGATGTCACCCGGCACCGACCTGCCGGCCTGGCCCAGCACCCGCAGCGCGCCCATCGCCATCTGGTCCGACGCGATGAACACCCCGTCGAGATCAGGAGCGCGCTCGAGCAGTCGGCTCATCGCCCGACTGCCGACGTCCTCGCGGAAATCACCGTGCTCGACAAGGCTGTTGTCGAGTCCGGCCACCGCGAGCGCGTCCTGGAAACCCTGGAGTCGCGCCATGCCCGCGCCCTCGTCCAGCCCGCCGGTGATGGTGGCGATCTTCCGGCGCCCGGACTTGACCAGGTGCTCGGTCGCCAGACGCGCTCCGCCGCGGTTGTCCGCGTCAACGTAGTACCGGGGTTCGAAGGTGAGTGGGCGGCCGCCGAAGACGACCGGTACGGAGGCCTGGTCGGCGAGTGTCGCAAGCGGGTCGTCGCCGTGCAGGGACATCAGCATCACGCCGTCGGCCTGCCTGGTGCGCAGCAACTGCTCGAGCCGGGCCTGGCCGCGGGTCGAGGTGGCGAGCGAGAGCATCAACTCCAACTCGGTCTCCTCCAGCACGGAGTTGACCCCGACCACGACCTCGGCGAAGAAGGGATCGGCGAACATGCCCGGGTCGTCCCCGGAGATCGCCAGCACGACCGCGCCGACCTGCTGGGTGGCCAGGGCCCTTGCGGTCGCGTTGGGGACGTAGCCGAGATCGTCGATGGCCCGCCGGACCGCTTCGCGCTTTGCCCGGCTGACGTGCGGCGCGTTGTTGATCACCCGCGACGCGGCCGATCGCGACACACCGGCCCGCTCGGCGACCTCGTCGAGCGTCGGTTGCCGCCTGGGCGTCTCGATCGCCACTGCGTCGTTCTCCTTCATCTCTGGACGAAAGGGTAACCCGGTCATGAGCGGACGGCGCCGTCCATGATGCCGCCGACGATGTGTCGGCCGAACAGGACGAACACCAGCAACAGCGGCACCGTCGCGATCAGCGTCCCCGAGAACATCAACGTGTAGTCCGTGTAGTACTGCGTCGCCAACTGGCTGAGCGAGAACTGCACGGTGGGGTTGTCCGCCTCCAGGATCGCCAACGGCCAGAGGAACTCGTTCCAGGTACTCATGAACGTGAACAACCCCAGTACCGCGGCGCCGGGCCGAAGCGCCGGCGACACCACCCGGACGAACAAGCCGAACGTGCCGCACCCATCCAGCCGAGCCGCTTCGATGAGCTCGTCCGGTACGGCGCGTTCGGCGTACTGGCGCATCAGGAAGACGCCGAAGGCGGACACCAGGAACGGCACGATCACCGCCTGCAGGTGGTTCTGCCAGCCGAGCTTCACCATCACCATGTAGAGCGGCACGATGCCCATCTGGACCGGCACCATCATCGTCGCGAGCACCGCCAGCAGGAGCGCGTTGCGGCCCCGGAAGCGCAGCTTGGCGAAGGCGAAGCCTGCCAGCGACGAGAAGAACACCACCGACACCGTGACGGCGACCGAGGCGATCATCGAGTTCAGCAGACCGCGGGCGAAGTGAGCTTCCTGGGCCTCGAAGAGCCTGCTCACGTTCGCACTCAGGTTGCCGCCGGGGACCAGCGGCGGCGGCAGCTGCCCGATCACGTCGTTGGACCGGGTGGCGACCACGAAGAGCCAGTAGAGCGGGAAGATCGACAGGACCAGGCTGACCAGCAGCGTCAGGTAGACCAGGCTGTTGCCGCGGGTACGCCGCCTCATTGGGTTCCGCCCTTCCAGCGGCGGGCGATCAGGGCGTTAGCCAGACCGGCGAGCACGGTCAGCAGGAAGATCATCCACGCGATCGCCGAGCCGTAGCCGTAGTCGAAGTTCTGGAAGCTCTGCTCGAACATGAACATCGCGACGGTCTGGAACTGCCGCAGGCTGCCGCCGGAGATGTCGCCCTGGCCGAACAGCAGCGGCTCGGTGAACAACTGCATGCCGCCGATCGTCGACATCACCACGGTGAAGATCAGCGCCGGCCGGATCAGCGGCACGGTGATGGATCGGAACTGCCGGATCGCGCCGGCGCCGTCCAACTGGGCGGCCTCGTAGAGATCGCGGGGAATCGCCTGGATCGCGGCCAGGTAGATCAGCGCGTTGTAGCCGGTCCACCGCCAGTTCACCATGCTCGCGACCGCGACCCAGGACGACGCCTTGCTCGCCTGCCAGTCGATCGGGCCGATGTCGACCAACCCGAGCACCCCGTTGACCAGGCCGGTGTCGCGCCCGTACAGCTGGCCGAAGACGATGGCGACCGCCGCGACCGAGGTGACGATCGGTGCGAGGACGCCGAGCCGGAACAGCAGCAGCGCGCGGATCGGCCGGTTCAGCAGTCCGGCGATGATCAACGCGAGGCACAGTTGCGGCACCGTTGACAAGACGAACAGGCCGAGCGTGTTCACCATCGCGTTCCAGAAGTCCGGATCCGCAAGCAGCCTGGAGTAGTTCCGCAGTCCGATGAACCCGGCGTCGCCGGTCAGATCCCACGAGCGCAACGACACCCAGGCCGTGTAGAGCAACGGGAAGAAGCCGAACAACCCGAACAGGACGAAGAACGGAGTGATGAACAGGTACGGCGACCCGTGCAGGTCGAGGCGGTTCCGCCAGGCAGCCGTTCTCACTTGTCGACGGCTCGCTTCGCGTCGGTCATCGCCTTCGACCAAGCCTTGTCCGGCTCGAGCTTGCCCTGCTCCACGGCGGTCAGCGCGTCGCCGATGCCGTCGCCGACGACCTGGTTGTCCGGGCCCAGGTAGACCGGGCGCAGGCTCTTGGCAGACTGGCCGAAGATCTTGCCGACCGGCGCGTTGTTGAAGTAGGCGTTCACCGCGCTCGACACCGCTGGGTCGTCGATGGCCTGCGGCGACGACGGGAAGTTGTTCTTGGCCTTGAAGGCAGCGATCTGACCCGCGGGGTTGGTCAGGAACTTCGCCAACTCAGCCGCCTCCTTCGGGTGCTTGCTCTGCGCCGGCACGGCCAGGAACGAGCCACCCCGTACTGCGCCCTCACCAGGCACCCGGGCGACGTCCCACCGACCCGCGTTCTCCGGCCCCGCCTGGTCCTTGATGACGCCGAGCATCCAGGCCGGGCAGGGAATGGTCGCGAAGGTGCCCTTCTTGAAGCCCGCGTTCCAGGCCGGACCCCACATCTGCAGCTTGCCCGACAACCCACCGTCGATCATCGCGATCGTCTGGTCCCAGGCCGCCCGGACGCCCGGGTTCGTCTCCGCGATCAGGTTGTTCTCGCGGTCGAAGTAGGTCTGGTCGCCCTGCTGCATCAGGATGTTCTGGTAGACCCCGCCCGCGGTGTCGAAGAAGCTCGACCCGGTGCTCGCGGCAACGAAGCGCTTGCCGGTGGCAAGGTAGCCGTCCCAGGTCGGCCAGAGCGCGCCGACCGCGGCCCGATCCGTCGGCAGGCCCGCCTTGGCGAACAGGTCCGTCCGGTAACACATGCCCTGGGCCCCGATGTCGGTGCCGAGGCCAACGAGCTTCTTGCCGTCCGGCGTCAGCGCCTGGTTCCACTTCCATTCCAGGAAGTTGCCCTTCAGCTCGCCGGCGCCTTGGTCGAGCAGGTTGACGAACTGGTCGGGCTTGCCCATCAGCTTGATCAGGATGCCCTCTTCCAGCGCGACCACGTCGCCGGCGCCACTGCCCGCGGTCAGCCACTGCTGCAACTTGGGCGTGTAGTCGGCCAGCTTGGCGATGTTCTCCTGCTTGACCACGATGTCCGGGTGCGACGCCTGGTAGGACTTGATCAGGTCGTCGTAGCCGAACTGCCCGAAGGTCTTGACCGTGAGCGTGACCTTGCCCGCTTCGGCCTCCTCCTCGCCGCTTCCGCAGCCGGCCGCCAGCAGGACAACCGCCGTCGCCGTGCCGACGGCAAGCGCTTTCCATAGTCGCATGACTCCACCCTTTCTCGGACCAACAAACTGGAAGCGCTCCCAGTACTGCGGACGCCGAGGCCTCGGTGACGCCGCTGAGTCAGCTCCGGCAGGAACCCCGATGGCGCGAATGAGCCAATCGTCGGGTTCGAAACTGGGAGCGCTTCCGGTCGACCATAGGCCACGAGCGCGGTCTTGTGAAGAGCGGATTTCACGCCTGTCCCAGTCTTGACACGCTCTCCCGGCGTCGGCACCATGCTCAGGGACGCCGCTGGATCGATGGCCGCAGAGTGAGAGCGCTTCCAGCGCATTCCCATCCGGAGGCAGTTGTATGACCAGATTCCGAAGGCGCGCGGCCATCGGCCTGATCGCCCTTCTCCTCGTCCCCACGACCGGTGCCGTCCAGGCGGCGGCCACCGCCGATCCGCCGTACGAGCGGGTGCTGAACGGGACATTCGACAGCGGCAGCAAGAGTCCCTGGTGGAGCAGCGGCAACACCCCGTCGGCGGTCACGGACGGTCGGCTGTGCGCGCAGATCCCCGGCGGCACGGTCAACGTATGGGATTCGATGATCGGCCAGGACGACGTGCCGCTGGAGAGCGGGCAGCCGTACACCTTGCGCTTCGATGCCTCGGCGAGTCGGCCAGTGGGCTTCCGCGCGGTCGTGCAGACCGCTTCGGCGCCGCGAACCACGGTGCTGAACAAGCCAGTCAACGTCACCACCACGGCGCAGACGTTCGAGTTCACCGCGACGTCGACCGCCACCGCGGCGCACAGCCAGGTCACCTTCCAGGCCGGCGGCGGCGCGGAGCCGTACACGCTGTGCCTGGACAACATCTCGTTCGTCGGCGGTGTCGTGCCACCTGGTGGGGTACGGGACTTCGGTTCGCCGGTGCGGGTCAACCAGCTCGGCTATCTCCCCGACGGCCCGAAGCGGGCGACGTACGTCACCGACCAGACGACCCCGCTCGACTGGAACCTGCTCGACGCGGCGGACCGGGTCGTTGCCCAAGGCAAGACGAAGCCGTTCGGCGCGGACCCGATGGCGGGGCAGAACGTGCACAAGATCGACTTCGGCACATACCGAGGCTCCGGCCAGGGTTATCGGCTCGCTGTCGGGACCGACCGGAGCGAGCCCTTCGACGCGGCCGGCGACCTCTATCGGGACCTGCGGAGGGACGCGCTCGAGTACTTCTACAACAACCGCAGCGGCATCCCGATCGAGGCCCAGTACGTCGGCGCCGACCGCGCCAGGGACGCCGGGCATGTCGGCGTCGCACCCAACAAAGGCGACACGTCGGTCCCCTGCTTCCCGGGGACCTGCACCTACAGCCTCGACGTACGGGGTGGCTGGTACGACGCCGGCGACCACGGCAAGTACGTCGTCAACGGAGCGCTGGCGGCCTGGCAGTTGCTCGACCTGTACGAGCAGTCGGGAAGCCGGGCACTGCGGATTCCCGAAGCGGGCAACAAGATCCCCGACGTGCTCGACGAGGCGAAGTGGCAACTCGACTTCCTGCTCCGGATGCAGGCGCCGTCCGGAATGGTGCATCACAAGATCCACGACGAGAAGTGGACCGGACTGCCGCTCAAGCCGGCGGCGGATCCGCAGCCGCGCTACCTCTATCCCCCGTCCACGGCCGCGACCCTCAACGTCGCCGCGGTCGGCGCGCGGTGCGCCCGGATCTACGCGCGCTGGGACAAGACCTTGGCCGGTCGCTGCCTTGCGGCCGCCGACAAGGCATGGAAGGCAGCGCTGAAGAATCCCGCCGTCTACGCTCCGGACGGCGGCGAGGGCGGCGGTGCGTACGACGACGTGAAGGTCACCGACGAGTTCTCGTGGGCCGCGGCCGAGCTCTTCGCGACGACTGGCCGAGGCGTTTACAAGAAGGCGATCACGACCCAGTTGACGGCCGCGGACGGGTTCTCGTGGCAGGAGACCGGCGGGCTGGCGGACCTCGCGCTCGCACGCGCACCACGGCGGTTGTCCCCGATCGAGCAGTGGAAGCTGAGGCAGCGGATCAGCGCGGTCGCCGACCAGTACGTCGCCGACCTCCGCGCGCAGGGCTACGCCAATCCCTACCGCCCGGCCGACGGCAAGTACGTGTGGGGATCCAACAGCGCGGTCGCCAACAGTTCGATGATCATGGCAACGGCGTACGAGCTGACCGGGCAGAGCAAGTACCGCGACGCGGCGCTCGAGTCGCTCGACTACCTGCTCGGGCGGAACGCGATCAACCAGTCCTACGTGACCGGCTACGGCGAACGTGCGAGTGCGAACCAGCACCACCGGTTCTGGGCGAAGTCACTGGACCCGGCGCTGCCCTCGCCCGCTCCCGGGTCGCTGGCAGGTGGCCCCAACTCCGGCCTGCAGGATCCTGTTGCCCAGCGCAACCTCCAAGGCTGCGCGCCGGCGACCTGCTACGTCGACGACATCGGCTCGTACTCGACCAATGAGGTCGCGGTGAACTGGAACTCCGCCCTCGCCTGGCTGACCGCCTTCGCCGACACACACGCCCACCACAAGGCCGCCGCGGCTCCAGCCGTCCTCGCGAGCCCTGTCGACCTCACGAACGGCTTCTACGTCGACCCGAACTCGACCCCCGCGACCTGGGTTCGAAACAACGGCGGCGACTCCCGCGCCGGCACGATCAACACCAACATCACCACCAAGCCGATGGCCAGGTGGTTCGGCAACCCCTCCGGTACGACGATCGGTGCCGCGGTCGGCGCCTTCGTGGGCGCCGCGGACAACGCGGACAAACTGCCGATCCTGGTCGCGTACAACCTGCCCGGCCGGGACGCGTGCGGCGGTCATTCGGGCGGCGGCGCCGGATCCCCGTCCGCCTACCGGACCTGGATCGCGGCCTTCGCGGACTCGATCGGCACCCGGCCGGCGGTCGTCGTCATCGAGCCGGACGCGCTCGGCGACTTCGAGTGCATGACGACCGCGCAGATCACCGAACGCAACGGGATGCTTGCCTTCGCCACCCAGCAGTTCAAGGATCGCGCGCCGAACACCTGGGCGTACCTGGACGCGGGCAACGCCGGCTGGGTCCCGGCGGCCACGATGGCGCAGCGCCTGCAGGGCGCGGGGATCGCGAACGCCCACGGCTTCGCGGTGAACGTGTCGAACTACTACACCACCTCGGCGTCGGCGACCTACGGCACCAACGTGCGGAACAACCTGTCCTCCGCCAAGCCGTTCGTGATCGACACCAGCCGCAACGGCAACGGCTCGAACGGCCAGTGGTGCAACCCGTCCGGCCGCCGGCTCGGCTCGACGAGCCAGGTCGGCGGCGGCGCGGAGATGCTGCTCTGGGTCAAGGTCCCCGGCAACTCCGACGGTCCGTGCGGGACCGCGCCGACCATTCCGGCCGGCCAGTTCAGCCCGGACCTCGCCGTACGGCTGATCAACGGGACATAGAAACGCGAACTGGGCCCGCCGTACGGCGGGCCCAGTTCGCTCACGTTCTACGGGAAGCGGGAAGCCAGTGCGATGCAGGCGCCGGCGGCGGCGAGGGTGAAGAGCATCGCGATGCCGGCGAAGCGGGAGGTGACTTCCTTGTCGACCTCGTCGTAGCCGACCGAAGAGCCGATGTCCTTGTAGACGTCCTCGAGTTCACCCGCGGACTCGGCCGTGTAGGCCTCTCCCCCGGTGATCTCGGCGACGCTGCGCAACTCGGCGCGGTCCGGGGGGACGCGCTGGCGGATGCCGTCCATCTCGATGAAGCCGGAGTCGGTGCCGAAAGTGATCGTGTAGACCGGGGTGCTCTTGGCCTTGGCCGCCTGAGCGCCTTCCTGCGCGGTCCGGCCGACCGTGCGCTTGCCGTCGGACAGCAGCACAATGCGGGCCGGGGCCGGGTCGTTCGGGTGCTCTGGGTCCGGCGGGACCTGGGTCAGCGCCTGCAGCGAGGTGAAGATGCCCTCACCGGTCGCGGTGGACTCGGCCAGTTCCAGCCCGTCGATCGAGCGTTGCACGGTGGCCCGGTCGGTGGTCGGCGGGACGATGATGGACGCCGTACCGGCGAAGTTGACCAGCGACACGTTGAACTTCGACGGCAACTGGTCGACGAAGTTCTTCGCCGACTTCTTCGCCGCCTCCAGCCGGTTCGGGTCGACGTCGGTGGCCATCATCGACAGCGAGACGTCGATCGCGACCACGATGGTGGCCCGCTCGCGCGGCACCTTCACCTCGTCCTTGGGCTGCGCGAACGCCACGATGCACGACGCCGCGGCGAACAGCGCCAGCACGACGGCCAGGTGCCGGCGCCACTGCGGGCGGCGCGGGGCGACCCGGTCCAGCAGCGCGATGTTGGTGAACCGCAGCGCGTACTGCGCGCGCCGGTGCTGGAGGAAGATGTACCCGGCGACGACGACCGGGATAATCAGCAGGAACAACAGTCTGGCCGGAGACAGGAACTCCATCAGCGAGCCACTCCCTTCGGCGGTTGGTGCAGGCGGGGCGCCACTCGCCGGTAGGCGAGCACGAACCGCACGGTGTCGGCGACCCAGTCACGGTCGGTCCGCAGAACCAGGTGTCCGGCTCCTACCCTACGCAGGGCGGTCCTGGTCCTTTCCCGCTGCGCCAGCGCGGCCGCGGCGTACTGCTCGCGGACCTTGCGCTTGCGGGTGTCGATCTCGCGGATCGCGCCGGTCTCGGGATCGCCGATCAGGACGACGCCGATGTTCGGCAGTTCCAGCTCGCGCGGGTCGACGATCTCGACCGCCAGCACCTGGTGCTGGGCGGTCAGCTTGCGCATCGCGCGCTCCCAGGACGGCTCCATCCGGCTGTCGATCTCGCCGTCCTCGGGGGTGAGGAAGTCGGACACGATCACCCGCAGGCCCCGCTTGCGCTGGGTGCGCGCCATCGAGTCGAGCGCGCCGGCCAGGTCGCTGCGCGCCTGGTGCTCGCCGTTGCTCGTCTCCGCGAGCAACGCGCGGAGCAGTCCGTACAGCGCCAGCCGCCCCGACCGGGCCGGCCACCGGCGCAGGGTGGAGTCCCGCAGCATCAGGCCGCCGAAGCGGTCCCCGAGCCGGTGGGTCAGGAAGCCGACGGTCGCGACCGCGGCGACAGCCAGCTCCCGCTTCTCCAGCTGGGAGGTGCCGAAGTCCATCGAGGCGGACAGGTCGACCATCGCCCAGGTCTCGAGCTCCCGGTCCGCGATCAGGTCGCGGACGTGCGGGATCGTGGTACGGGCGGTGACGGCCCAGTCCATCCGGCGGACGTCGTCGCCGACCTGGTACTCGCGGGCCTCGGCCAGCTCGGTGCCCGGGCCGGGCAGCAGGCCGAGGTGCTCGCCGTGCAGGTAACCCTCCAGGCGGCGGACGACCGTCAGTTCCAGCCGGCGCAGGGCACGCTCGGGAGCGAGCTGCGAGATCGTCATCGCAGCCCGCGGATCGGGTCGGTTCGCCATGGAGCCCCGGCCGCCTAGACGAATTCCGGTCGGCCGGTGCCGTCGGACCCGTCGCGCCAGACCGGCTGCGGCGGCGGCACGGTGGCGAGGATCCGCTCGACCACGGCGCGGGGGTCGATGTTGTCGGCGACCGCGTCGAAGGTCAGGCCGAGCCGGTGGCCCATCACGTCGAGCGCGACCGTCTGGACGTCGCTCGGCAGCAGGTAGTCCCGGCCGTGGATCAGCGCGAGCGCCCGGCCGGCCGCGACCAGGCCGAGGGTCGCCCGCGGGCTGACGCCGAGCTCGATGATCGGCTCCAGGTCGGGCAGGTGGAAGTCGGACGGGGTCCGGGTCGCCATCACCAGGCGCACCGCGTACTCCGCGACGAGGTTGTGCACGAAGACCTGCTCGGCCGAGCGCTGCAGCTCCATGATCGTCTCGGGCTTCAGCACCTGCCGCGGCTGCGGCGGGTCGACACTCATCCGGCGGAGGATCTCGAACTCCTCGTGGCCGCGCGGGTGCGGAACGTCGATCTTGACCAGGAACCGGTCACGCTGCGCCTCCGGCAGCGGGTAGACGCCCTCGGACTCGATCGGGTTCTGGGTGGCGATCACGATGAACGGCTTGGGCATCGGGAAGGTCTGGCCGCCGATCGACACCTGCCGCTCGGCCATCAACTCCAGCATCGCCGACTGCACCTTGGCCGGGGCCCGGTTCACCTCGTCGGCCAGGACGAAGTTCACGAACGTCGGGCCGAGCTCGATGTCGAACGCCTCCCGGGTCTGCCGGTAGATCCGGGTGCCGACGATGTCGGACGGGACCAGGTCGGGGGTGAACTGGATCCGGGCGAACGAACCACCGACCACCGAGGCGAAGGTCCGGACGGCCAGCGTCTTGGCGACACCGGGCACGCCCTCGAGCAGACAGTGCCCCTTGGCGAGCAACGACACCATCAGCGTCTCGACCATGTGCTCCTGGCCGACGATGACGCGCTTGACCTCGTTGATGGCCTCGCTGACCAAGTGGGACTGCTGGGCCACTGACCCTGCCGGCACAGTGGTTTCGGTCATGCCTGTCCTTCCGGGGTCCCCACCGGGACCTTGTTCAGCGCTCGGGAACTGCCGCCATTCCATCAGATCGCCGGGTCCGGACACGAGCGTGCCCCGCCCGGCTCCCCTCCCATCCTCCCCACCCCGCCAAATCCGGACACCCCCGGACGGCGTACCGCGGTGGCAACCGCGGCGTGTGACGGGTGGTTCGGCGTGGCGGTTCCCGGCCGCGGGCGACACTGCTACCAGGGATGTGGTGGGATTGGTGGTGATGACCGCGATCGACTCCCAGACCGACACGGCGGCGCCGGCCGAGCCCGAGGCGCCGGCCACGGTGCCCGCGCGGGTGCTGCCGGACGCGCTGCCGCTGATGCCGGAGGACCCGCCGCGGGTGGGCGACTTCTGGCTGCGCGGCCGGCTGGGCGCGAACGCGGCGGGTTATCTGTACGCGGCGACCGACGAGACCGGCCGGGACGCCGTGGTCGCGATGATGACCGAGGGCTCGGCGGACGACGCGGCGGCGCGGGACCGGTTCGTCACCGTGGTCGACGGCCTGCCGGTCGCGGCGGTGCTGGCGCACAACGACGGCGACGACGACGATCTGGCCCTCTGGGTCGCGCTCGGGCCGATCCGCCCGAACGACGGGTCGAGCGCGGTCGCCGACGAGCGGCTGATCGCCGAGCGGCGCGGCGAGGAAGTGCTGTCGGCGGTCCTGATGGACCGGGTCCCGCAACTCGGCCGGGTCCGCGGGCCCGACTTCCGGCACTACTGGGAGAACCGGCGCCGGCCGGGCCTGTTCCGGCTCTGGCCGCTGCCCTGGCCGGCCGCCCTGCGTCCGGCGTCCTGGTTCGCGCTGGTGCTGTCGCTGCTGACGATGCTGGTCATCATGGCGCTGGCGATCTTCATCGCCTGGCTGCTGTTCAAGAACTCCCCCGAAGTGGACCCGGGCCCGGTCATCCCGGACCCGAGCGGCACCGTGACGGTCACCGTCACCCCGACCACGCCGCCGCCAGGGAGCGGCTCTCCGTCCCCGTCGCCCGGCGGCAGCCCGTCACCGACGCCGACCGGCACCACCACCGGCCCGATCCCCACCACCGGCCCGAGCGGCAGCATCTCCCCGGGCGACCCCGGCGACCGCTTCTGAGTCAGGCCGCGGTCTTCTCCTGCTTGCGACGCAGCAGCCCGATCAGTCCGATCAGGCTGACCAGGGCCCAACTGCCCTCCAGCAGCAAGAAGCCCCACGAGCTCTCGACAGCCGCGATCACCGCCAGCACGCTCGACCCCAACAGGTTCAGCAACTGGTAGGACAGCGTCTTCTGCTCGAGCCGCCCCGCCTGCGCGGCCGCGAAGGCCACCAGCACGGTCAGGGCACCGACAATCTCCACCACATCGACGACATGCATCCGCCAGGCCCCTCCAGGGACCAGCGTCGTCTTGTCGTCCACCGGGTACGGCGCCATCTCGTCCGGAGGCCCGCCGGCTCGGCGGGCCTCCGACCAGAATAGCTACAGACTGTCCCTGATGGCGGTGGCCTTGATCACCAGTTGAGCCGCGGCCGCGGCCGGGATCTTCTTGCCCGACTGGGCTGTGACCTCGGCGATGAACGCGGTCAGCAGGATCTTCGCGGCCGGCTTGTGGTTCGCCTTGATCGCGGCCCGGGCCAGTTCGAGCTTGAGCACCAGCACCGTCTCCAGCGGCTTGACCAGATGCAGCGCCCTGACCTCGGCGATCAGGTCCTTCAGCGCCTTGTCCGGGCTGGGCGGAGCGACCGTCTCGACGAACTCGACCGATCCCGCGTCACAGTTCGCCCCGAGCGGACGAGCCTGCAGGCGCTGGTCGTCCTCGATCGTGCAACTCGCCACCGGCACCCGGCCGCCGAGCGGACTGGTCGCCGCCGGGAGCCGTCCCGACGGATACCCGTTGGTCAGCGGAGCCAGTTGTGGGTCGGCGGCAGTCACCAGGTCCGAGGCGATCGAGCCGCACGTGGCGTCCCGCAGTACGGAGAAGCCGCCGGAGGTGCCGTTGAAGGCGCCGCCGACCCCCGCGCACGCAGTACCGGTGATCGGCAGGACCAGGGCGCTTCGGCTGATCGCGACCGTCGCGGCCGGTACCGCGGCGATGTGCGCGCCGGTGGTCGCGGTGTCGTCGGCCATCGTCACGTGGGTCAGCTTGACCTGCGTGGCGGTGGTGAAGTTGAGGCCGCCGCCGACCGCCGCGGTGTTGCCGTTGACCGTGCTGTTCAGCAACTCGGTCGCCATCGCCGAGATGCGGGCGCCGCCGCCGGTGCCGGTGACGGGAGCGACCGCGTTGTCGTTGATGGTGGTCTTGTCGAACTTCACCACCTCGCCGGCCAGGTCCAGCCCGGCGCCGTTGGCCGCGGTGTTGCCGTAGATCTTGCCGCCGTCGAACCCGACCTGGAAGGCGAAGCCGACCTTGATGCCGCCGCCGTTGCCGGTTGCCGTGTTGCCCGAGATGATCGGCTGGAACCCGCTCACCGAGCCCGCGCCGGCCACGTGGACCCCACCACCGTCAGTGCCGGCCGTGTTGGTCTGGATCTCGGTCGAGTCCAGCGACACCGCCGACGCCGGCCCTGGGGTCAGATACGCCAGACCGCCACCCTTGCCGGCCGCGGTGTTGCCGATCAGGCTGCCCTTGTAGAGGTTGAGGTTCCCGACGCTGACCGCCACGCCTCCGCCGTCGCCCGCGGACTGGTTGCCGTCGATCGTCGTGCGGTCGAGGTACGTGGTCGCGGTTTCTCCACCGTCCTCAACGAGGATGGGCGTGACGGAGAGACCACCGCCCGCGGCAGTGCTCTTGTTGCCCGTGATGCTGGACAGGATGCTGCTGATCGACGACGCCGGGGTGCCGTTGCGCTCCGACATCGAGAACGAGATGCCGCCGAGCGCGTCGACCGCCGTCAGGCCGTTGCCGTTGACACCGGTGGAGTACATGCTCAGCACGCCGCAGTTGACGCAGCGGATGCCGACCCGGCCGTTGTTCTCGATCTGGCTGTTGTTGATCGTCAGCTTGTTGGCCGGGAAGCCCTGGCCGGTGTCGCTGATGCCCGCCCGGGTGTTGTTCGAGATCGTCGAACTCTCGACCACCAGCGGGTAGCCGTCGACCATCGAGATCCCGGAGCCGGTGTTGGCGGAGATCGTGCTGCCGTCGACCCTGGCCGAGCAGTTCTCGCAGAACACGATGCTGCCGGTGTTGTGGTGCAGGTTGCTGCCCAGGATGCTCATCCGGTACGGCGTGATGCCGTGGTCGAAGCTGGACCAGACGACCGAACCGTTCGGCGACAGCACGTTCCGGATCTCGACCGTGCTCAGCATCAACTCGCTGTCCGAACGGACCGCGGCACCCTCCAGCCCCGTGTTCGTGGTGTTCGGCCCGCCGTCGATGACCAGGTTCCGCAGTTCCAGCCGCCCGGCGTGGTCGGTGCTGTCGACGATGCCGGTGGCATCGCAGCCCTGCTCGATCGTCGAGTTATTGCCCTCGACAACGAGTTCGTGGCCCTCGGCATGGGTCATCGGTCCGGCGCAGTCGGTCAGGATGTAGGTCTGGCCGGCGCCCAGCGAGATCGTGTCGTCGACGCCGTTCGCGCCGGCGGTCGTGAACGCCTCCCGCAGCGAGGTCTGGCCGTCCCCTCCGTCGACCGTGTCGGCCGTCGTGGTGACGGTGATGGTGGCGGCCGAAGCAGTCGGTACGGCGACCGCGACCAGGCCGGAGCCGAGCAGGCCGGCCAGCGCGGCGGCGCGCAGGCAGGCCGCAGTGATTCTGGACAAAGGACATCCCCCCACAGGAATCGAAAGGGGTCCAGAATCACCTAGCCCGGGACAAGTGACAAGGCCTGACTAGTCCAGAAGTCCGAGCAGTTCCTGGTCGCGCCACAGTTCGGCCGGAACCGATTGCCGGACCAGGGCCGCGTCGGCCCGGATCTCGGCCTGGCTGGCGGCCCCGATCAACACCGACCCGACCGCGGAATGCCTGCCAGGGAAGGCGAGCGCGGCCTGCGGCAGCGAGACGCCGTACCGTTCGCAGACCGCCGAGATGCGCCGCGCGAGGATCGCCGTCGGGTCAGTTGTTTGCTTGGACTGGTCAATCCTCAGCACCTCCTTGCCCAGTACTCCGGCCGCGATCGCGACGACACCCCGAGCCTCGCAGCGATCCAGCAGGGGGGTCGCCGACCGGTCGAGCAGCGAGTACTGCCCGGCCAGCCGGACCGCGTCGATCTCGGTGTCGCGGACGAACCGGTCGAGCAGCCGCCAGTCGTCCGCGGCCACGCCGATCGCGGCGATCAGGTGGCCCCGTCGCAGTTCGTGCAGCACCGGGTAGGCATCCTCGATCGCCTGCTGCCAGTGCTCCCCCGGCTCATCCAGCAGGACCAGATCCACGTCGAGGCCGAGACGTTCGCGGCTGTCGGCCAGGGATCGCGTGATCCCGTCCGCGGAGAAGTCCGGCGTGCCGTCGATGAGCCGGCCGACCTTGGTCGACACCAGGAACTCCCCGCGCGGGCGGCGGGCGAGCGCAGTACCGAAGCGTCGTTCGGACTGGCCCCGGCCGTAGCGCGGAGCGGTGTCGAAAAACCTGATGCCGGCCTGGTACGCCGCGTCGATGGTGACCGTCGCGGTGACGTCGCCGTCCGGACCCGGCAGGTCGCCGAGGGGCGACCCGCCGAGTCCGAAGCGGGGAAGACGGAACTTCATCGCGGTCCTGGGGCTGAGGACATGGCTGGGAGCGGTCATCGGACTGGTCCTCCCTGGTCGGCAGCACCGCCAGACTGCGGCCCTACCAGGATGGCGGTTGGGAGAGGACCTCGCATCTCGAAACTACTCCTCAGCGGCCCGATGCGTAGAGGCTGCGCACCTCCTCAGGGCCGAGCGCCCGGTCGAACAGGTGGACCTGGTCGACCGTACCGTCGAGATAGTCGACCGAGTTGCCGCCGAACTTGGCCCGTCCGATCACGGTGTTGCCGGTCGAGGTGGCGTCCAGGCTGCAGGCACTCTTCGTGGCCGCCAACTCGCCGTCGACGTACAGCCTCAACTCGCCCTTGGCGGCATCCCGTACTCCGGTGAGGTGGTACCACTGGTTCGGGTTCGGCTTGGTCGGGGCGAGTGCTCGCTGGCCGGGGAAGGACATCGCGAACCGCTGGTCCTGGCCGGAGTACTGCAGGAAGAACGCGCTGTCCCGGTCGCCGTCCTGGCTGACCACGGTCTGGAAGGAGCCGTCCGCCTTGTTCAGCTTCACCCAGGCGGTCGCGGTGTAGTTGCCGCTGGTGTCGAGGAGTTGGGCGCCGGTGTCGATGAACTGACTGGATCCGTTCAGGGCAACGCCTTGGCCGTTCTTGCCCTCGGCAAACGTCGCACCGCCCTGCAACGTGGCGTCGTTGTTGCCGACGGCATCTTCAGTGGTTCCGTCGAGCGGATAGAAGTGGATGCCGTCGGCGCCCGGGGTGCCGGCCGGCGGCGGCGGACCGCTCGTACCGGTCCCGTCGGCGCCGGTGATGATGGATTCGTTCACCGCCCGGACCTGGGCGAAGTCCATCTTCGGGATCTGCCGGTCGTAGGTGAAGAAGCCGTTCAGCTCGCCTTCGACATCGGTGATCTGGGTGTAGACCGAGCCGCTGATCCCGCAGGTGTTGGCCGACCGGAGTACGTCGCGCTGGTTCTCGACGTAGCGGCGGGTGAGGGTCGCCTGGTCCGGCGTCATCTCGTAGGCGAAGCCGTCGCCGAACCACATGTGGTCCGCCGTCTTCAGGCCGAATCCGCCGTGCTCGCCGTCGACCGCGACCCGGTCACCAGCCGGGCTGGAGGTCGCCGGTCCGAGGTACGCGTGGTGGTCGATCATGTCGCCGCGACCGGAGTCGCCCTTGGAGTTGCAGCAGTTCATCCCGCTGTGGGCGTTGACGAGTCGCGACGGGTCCTGGGCCTTGACGCTGTCGGCGATCCGCCCGGTCTCGGCCAGGTCCCACTCACCCCAGCCCTCGTTGAACGGCACCCAGGCGGTGATCGAGGTGAAGCTCTTGTGCTCCTCGATCATCTCGTGCAGTTCGGCCTTGAACTGGGCCCGCCAGGGCTCCGGCATCGCGTCGGTCTTGGACGACGGCATGTCCTGCCAGACCATCAGGCCGAGCCTGTCCGCGTGGTAGAACCAGCGGTCCGGCTCCACCTTGATGTGCTTGCGCACGGTGTTGAAGCCGAGCACCTTGTGCTGCTCGAGGTCGAACCGGAGCGCCTCGTCGGTCGGTGCGGTGTTCAGCCCGTCCGGCCAGAACCCCTGGTCGAGGGTGGACAGGTTGAACAGGATCTTGCCGTTCAGCGCGAGCCGGAGTTTGCCGTCGGCCCCTTTCAGCTTGCCGACCGACCGCATCCCGGAGTACGAGCCGACCTGGTCGACGGTCCTGCCGCGATCGATCAGCCGGACCTTCAGGTCGTACAGGAACGGGTTGTCCGGCGACCAGAGCTTGGGGTTCGGGATCGGCACCCTGAGTTCGGTGCCGGCCTTGCCCCGGACCGTGCCGACCACCTTGCGGCCGTCGTACGCCGTGGCCTCGACGTCGAGGCCGACCGGTCCGCTGGTGTCCGCGGTGATCCTGAGCGTGCTGGTGGCCAGGTCGGGCGTGAGTTGGAGCCGGTCGATCGCCGAGGTGTTCACCGGTTCCATCCAGACGGTCCGCCAGATGCCGGAACTGCCCTGGTAGAAGATGCCGCGATCCCCGACCTCGCGCTGCTTGCCGATCGGCTGGAACGTCTCGTCGGTGAGGTCCTCGGCCCAGACGATCAACTCCTGCGGGCCGGAGCGGCGCAGTACGTTCGTCACGTCCACGTCGAAGCCGTCGTAGCCGCCGCGATGGGTGGCGACCTGGCGGCCGTTCACCCAGACCTTCGCGTCGTAGTCGACCGCGCCGAAGTGCAGGACCAGCCGCTGTCCCTGCCAACCGCTGGGGACGGTGAAGGTCCGGCGGTACCACATCCGGTCTTCGTGCCGCTGGATGCCGGACAGCGCCGACTCGATCGGGTACGGCACCAGGACTCGCTCGGCCAGCGTCTTCCCGATCGGCGCCGCCTCACCCGCGGCGGCCGGGGCGAACTCCCACAGGCCGTTCAGGTTCTGCCATTTCGAGCGGGTGAGTTGCGGACGGGGGTACTCCGGGAGGGCGTTGCTCGGCGAGACGTCGTCGGTCCACGGGGTGCTGAGCGGGGGCGTGCCGGGCTGCCAGGCCGGCTCGTCGATCTGTTGCGCGGTTGCCTGCCGGCCGGCGAGCGCGGTCGCGGTCAGCAGACCGGCGACCACGACCGCCGTCAGGCGATGTCTGAGGTTCATCTGACTTCCCTTTCGTGGGCGGAGAAAGGTCAGTCCGTGGTCGCGCTCACATGACCAAGCGTGACCAAGCGGACACGCTCGTCATTCAAAGCCGAGTGGAACAAAAAGGCAAGAGTTCAGTCACGATCAAACATCAGCCAGGGACCACGCAGACCGGAATCGGCGTGCTCAAGGTCGCCGCCGAGGTCAGTTCACCGGTCTGGGTGTTCCGGTGGAAGGTTTTGATCGTGTTCGATCGTTGGTTGGAAACGAACATCAGCTTGCCGGTCGGGTCCAGCGTCACGTGCCGTGGCCAGTCACCGCCGCAGGACGGCGTACCGACCAGGCGTATCGCCGCTCCCCCGGACTCGACGGCGAAGACAGCGATGCTGTTGTGGCCGCGGTTGGTGAGGTAGACGAAGCGGCCGTCCGGCGACACGATCACTTCGCCGGGATAGTTCTGCGGCGATCCGGCCGGGATCGTGGTCTGGGTTGTGCCCGGGGTCAGGCGGCCGGACTCGTACTGGCAGACCGTGATGGTGCTGTTGAGTTCGTTCGCGACGTAGGCGAAGCGCCCGTTCGGATGGAAGGCCAAGTGCCGCGGTCCGGCGCCGGCCGCCACGCTCGCCTGGGATCGCAGGGTCAACTTCCCGGCGGCGATCGTGTAGGTGTAGATCGAGTCGGTGCCCAGGTCGACTGCCAGCACGTAGTTGCCGGTCGGGTCTTGCAGCACTTGATGAGCGTGCGGCGCCGAACCGGCGTGCTTCACCAGGTCCGTCTGTTGCCCGAGGCTTCCATCGGTGTTGACAGGATGCACGGCCAGATCACCCGAACTGTAGTTGGCGCTCACCAGGTATTTGCCATTGGCAACCAGTTCGAGATGGCACGGCGCGGAGCCACCGTTCGGCTGCCGGTTGAGCAGCCGCAGCTTGCCCGGGGCGTCCACCGTCACCGCTGTCACGCCACCCGCCGCCTGCTCGTTCACGGCGTACAGGTGGCGGCCGGACTGCGACAGGATCAGGAACGACGGATCCTGTACTCCGGCCAGCACGCCGGTCGAGGTGATCTGCCCGCTCGCCAGGTCGTACGACGCCACCCCGATCCCGGTGCCACCTCCGGCGGGCGAGGTGTAGGTGCCGAGGTACAGCGTCGAGCCGGTCCGGCAGGACGCGGCGGCTGGGCTGACCCCGACCGCGGCACTGCCGACGGCGGCTGCGGTGAGTCCGAGGAAACGGCGGCGGCTCGTACCCATGTGACACATCCTCCGAGCTTCTAGGTGATCGTCCGACCACATAGAGTGGCCCACCTCGGCAGATGTGGCAACCCATACAACTCTCGTTGCAATCTATGCAACGGGAACGCTCAGCCAGGCCGGGTCTGTTGTCGGCGAACTGAAGGTCACGCTCGTGCCGACCTTGCTGCGGCCGAGGTAGCGCGGATCGACGGTGTCCACAACCAGGACCAGATGATGGCCGGCCGCGACCTCCCAACTGGTTGCCTCGAGCCTGAAGTCGAGCGGGATCGGCTGACCTGCTGTTGCCCCGCGCAACGTGTAGGGCTTGTGCGAGACGAGCGACCCGACGCCGAGCGCGTCGACGTCGTACAGGTAGGCGAAGAGGGAGGTGTCGCGGCCGGTCGGTGTGACGGTCACGTGCAGCCGCGGAGCGCCGTTCAGTACGGTCTTCTGGCTGTAGGTGGGCCCTGACCAGACTCCGGCGAATGTCCTGTCTACCAGGGGCGTCGCGACGCCGACAGGGATCGACAGCAGGCCTTGCAGAGCGCCAGAGAACAGCGCGATTCCACTGTCCGCCAGGGTCGGAATGCCTGCGCCGATCCGGTTCGACCATCCTGTCGCAGCCGTCGACTGAAGGCCGCCGGTGCGGGACAAGCCGGCCGGCTTGGTCAGGTACGACGTCTTCATGGTCCCGACGGCAGCCCAGGTCGGGTAGCTCCGCCAGACACCGCGCTGCGACTTCAGTTGCACCGGCGCCTTTTGATCAGCGCCGTTGTCCGCGCCGGTGAGGTAGTGCCGCAGCCACGGCGCGAGTTCGTCCCAGGTCTCGTTGGGCAGGCCGATCGCACCGGTCGCCTCGGGGGTCGCGTGATCGCCGTGAGCCAGCAGCAAGCGCTTCGGCCCGGTCAACTTGGTGAAGAAGTCGGTGTACTGCGTCGGCGGGAAGATCGAGTCCTCGAAGGCATTGGCGAGGAAGACCGCGGGCTGGTTCGCGTTGATCCGGTCGACCACGGTCGTGGCGGACCGGACCGGCGCCAACTGCTTGGCGGCCGCGATCGCGCCGTCGAAGTCGCCGCTGACGAACTTGGTCTGCAGCGTCCGCATCTCCGGTCCCGGCCGGCCGGTGATGTTGCCCAGGGCAAGGAGACCGGCGACGGACTGGAGCGCGACCGTCTCGTTCGGGTTCAGCGAGGCGATCAGGTCCGCCCAGCCGCTCAGTGCGCCGACGGCCTTGATCCGCGGATCCTGAGCGCCGGCGAGCAGCGAGATGCCGGCGCCGTACGAGATCCCCACCGACGCGACCCGGCTGGTGTCGGCCGGAGTGTGCTCGCCGGCCCAGTCGATCACCTCGCTGACGTCGGCGACGGTCGGTGGGCCCGCGATGTCGATCTCCCCGGTGGAGTCCCAGAAGCCGCGACTGGTGTACGAGATCACCTGGAAGCCCGCCTTGGCGAGCTTGGCGCCCTGGCCGACGTACTCGATGTTCGGCAGGCCCCAACTGGACGGCATCACTACGAGCGGGAACGGCCCGGTGCCCTGGCCGGTCGGAGTCAGCACGACCGCCCCGATCTCGGTGCCGCCCGCGCCGGGGATGCGCTCGTACGCAGTACTGAATCCAGGGGCGGCCTGGGCCGGGACCGGCCCGAGGCCGACACTCGCGGCGAGGACGGCAAGGGCGAGCACGAGTCGGCGCATCGGTGACCTCCGGGGCGGGCGTCCGTGTTACTCGGCAGTTTTACCGAAGGGTAACCATGAAGTTACCGGTGTGTCACTAGCTCGGCACTATCCGTCAGAACGCGTCGACTCCGGTCGCCTCGACGGACCAGGCCCAGAGGCGCTGGGCGAGCTCGGGGTCTTGGGCGGCCTTGGTCGGGCTGACCACCTTCGGCTTGCCGCGGTACTCGAAGAAGGACGGGCCGATGAACGAGCCGGGGCGCACGCCGGGCTCCGTGGCGGCGTACAGGCTCGGCCAGGCGCCTGCGGCGGCGGACTGGGCTACGAGGTTGGTGAAGCCGCTGACGACCCGCGCCTCCCGGCTGGCACCGCCGAGTTGAGGCCCGGAGGTCTGCAGGTGGGTCCGCGCGTAGCCGGGGTGTGAGCCGGCGCTCAGGAGGTTGGAGCCGGCCGCGCGAGCACGGCGGTCGAGTTCGAACATGAAGAGCAGGTTGGCCAGCTTGGACTTGCTGTAGGCGTCCCACTTGGCATAGCCGTTCTCGGCCCGGAGGTCTGCTTGCCGGATGCTGCTGACCGTCTTGTGCATGAACGAGCTGACGGTGACCACCCGCGGGTTCTCGGCCTTGAGCAGCAACGGCAGCAGCCGCGCGGTGAGAGCGAAGTGGCCGAGATGGTTGGTGCCGATCTGCAGCTCGAACCCGTCGACGGTCTGCCGGTACGGCGTCGCCATCACGCCCGCGTTGTTCACCAGGAGATCCAGGTGGTCGTGCTCGAACTGGCCGGCCGCCTTCTTCACGCTGGTCAGATCAGCGAGGTCGAGATCGAGGATCTCGGGTTCCTCGCGGCCGGAGGCCGCGGCGAGCTTGGCGGCCGCCCGCTGGGACTTCTCGGGGTTGCGGGCCGCGATGATCACCTCGGCGCCGTGCCGGAGGAGTTCGAGCGCGGTCTCGTAGCCGATTCCACTGGTGGCGCCGGTGACGAGGGCACGGCGGCCTGTGAGATCGGGGATCTTCGAAGTACTCCAGCTCATGCGCCCACAGTAGTCGTGGGCGCATGAGCGGGTAGTTGCTACTAGAGGATCTTGCGTGCCTGGAAGGCCTGGGTGACCTGCTCGGCGGCACCCTTGCCGTAGAGCAGCCGGGCCGACTGCACGGTGACCCGGGCGGCGTCGGCGAACGTGGTGTCCGGCGCGTAGAAGAACGTGCCCTGCAGGATCACCTTGTTGGCCTTGTTCCGGCCGAGCGCCTTGTGGATGTCCCACAGCGCGTGCGACCAGATCTCGCCGTCGGCGTGCACCTGGCCGACCATGTCGTCGGTGGTCTTGCCGGTGTCGGTACGCCGCAGGCAGTGCTTCGGGCCGGGCGTGTACGACACCGCGTCCCAGTCCATCACGCACGGCAGGTCGTAGTTCTTGCTGACCGGTACGGACATCGTGACGGCCCAGTAGTCGCCGAAGCCCTCGCCCATCGCGCCGGCCTCCGGGGACTCGCCGTAGCCGGGGACGATATCGTCCTGGATCGCGTGCCCGTACTCGTGCCAGATCACCTCGGCGTCCTCGGCGTCGTCGACCCCGCCCTCGCCCATCGTGATCCGGTCCTTGGACGGGTCGTAGAACGAGTTGTCACCCTCGAAGGTGTTGATATCGAAGTCCTGGGACTCGTTGTTCACCTCGGTGAAGCCGAGCGAGTGGATGTACTCCTGGGTCTGGTTGACCTGGTAGTACGCCATCACCTGCTCGAACTTGTCGTTCTCGCGCTCGTACACGAACGTGTTGGTGGCGCTCTTGGCCAGCCCGCCCTTGGCCTTCACGATGTTGACGTACGGACCGACCAGCTTGCCCGAACCGTCCAGGTTGCGCAGGATCACGTTCTTCTGCGCCACGAACAACTCGTTCTGGTTCGCGTCGTCCTGATCGGTCAGGTCCTCGTTCTTCAACGTGACGACGGGGTTCGGGTCGAACACCGATCCCTTGCCGTCGACGTTGTCGCTGATCACCTTCGACTCGACGACCTTGCCGTCCTTGGCGTCGACCAGCGAGCGGGTGACGCCCTCGGCCGAACTCGAGGTGACGTTCCAGACCAGCCGCGCGTCCGGTCCGCCGACGACGGCGAGTTGGGCCGCTCCCTGCGTCGCGGCCGGCGTCGGAGTGACGTTCTTGCCGCCGGCGTTCCGGCTCCGCGCGGCGCGGGCGGTGACGGCCGCGTTGGCGGACTTGGTGGCAGTTGCCGACGGCACCTTGGCGCTCACGTCGAGCGAGGCCGGTACGGCGTCCCGCCCGTCGGAGACCTGGACGATCTTGCCGGACTTGTCGAGGTGTTTGGCGTAGTACCCGTTGATCACGGGCAAGCCCTTGAAGGTCTGCTGGTACCAGTAGTGCTTGCCGAGCAGCGAGGTCTTGGTCTTGATCAGCTTGAGGTCGCCGGGCACCGCAGTACTGGCTTCGTCTGTGGCCGGCGCTGCCCCCGCGGCGCTGGTGTAGGTCAGTCCCATCGCGATGGTGGCGAATCCCGCCGTGATGGCCGCGACCGCCTTCCGGCGGTGCACGTGCTTCGTCATACTCATTCCCTCCCAGGGTGGACGACCGTGGTGGTACGACTGCGATCCGTGGCGACCCTAGTTCGCCGGGCACGTCGGAGGGAAGCAAAACTTTCCGTCGTTTAGTTGCGGCAAGGGAAAACATCTGGCCTCCCGCAGTCTTCGGCCTTCGCGGATAGCGGACAGAACCTGGCCGCTTCTCTTCCTAGAGTTGACCTCGCCCCCAGGAGAGGATCAGCCATGCCGAAGTTGAGTCTGCGAGCCCTGAACCGCGCCACGCTGGATCGCCAGTGGCTGATCGAACGCCGCTCCGCCACCGCGCTCGAAACGATCGAGCACCTCGTCGGCATGCAGGCGCAGAGCCCGCTCGCGCCGTACGTCGGCCTGTGGACCCGCCAAGTCGACTTCAAGCCCGCGGAACTGGCGGACCTGCTGGAATCCCGCCAGGCGGTTCGCGGTTCTTTGATGCGGGCAACGATCCACCTGGTCTCGAGCCGCGACTTCCTGGCGATCCGCGCCCTGATCCAGCCCCGCCTGGAACGCGAGGTCTACCAAAACCAGACCTACGGCCGCCACCGCCTGGAAGGCCTGGACATGGACGCCGTACTCCAAGCCGGTGTAGACCGCATGGCCGCCAGCCCCGCCACCGCCGTCCAACTCCGCGAACACCTCACCCAACTCTGGCCCGACCGCGACGCCCCTTCACTGGCCCACGCGGTCCGCTGCCTACTCCCCACCATCCAGATCCCACCCCGAGGCATCTGGGGCAAGGGCGGCAACCCCACCATGGCCACCGCCACCCAATGGCTAGGCACCGACATCGACCCAACTCCCTCGATCGACTCCGTGATCCTCCGCTACCTAGCCGCCTACGGCCCCGCCTCAATCCAAGACGCCCAAACCTGGTCCGGCCTAACCCGCCTCTCCGAGGTCTTCGACCGCCTGGACCTGGTAACCCACACAGACGCAGACTCCGGCCGCACCCTCTACGACCTCCCCACCATCACCCTCCCCCACGAAGACACCGAAGTCCCCACCCGCTTCCTCCCCGAATACGACAACCTCCTCCTCTCCCACACCGACCGAACCCGCTGGATCCCCAACAAAACCCGACAACGCCTAGTCCTCCAAGAAACCCTCTCAAGAGGCTCAGTCCTCCACGACGGCCGCGTAACCGCCCTCTGGAAACAACCCAAACAACCCAAGAAGACGGCCACGATCGAAATCGAACCCATCACGAAACTCACCGCCACCGCCCGCAAGTCCATCGAATCCGAGGCCCACCACCTACTCACCTTCACCACCCCTGAAGCCAAAACCCCCGAAATCAAGTTCCTCGAGTAATCGCGCCGCAGAGCACCAGCAGAGCCGACACAGCAGCCAAAAGCGGCAAAAGCCCCGGTGAGAACAACAAGAACGATCTGCCGAAGCAAACCAGTCGAGTTCGCCATGAACGTAGGTCAACGCAATTCTGTTGGTGCCAACCGGTTAACAACCGATACCGCGTAAGCGCCGGAGGGCTGTTCCCTCACACCCGCCTCTGACTCGGGTAGAGTTAGGCAGTCGGCGGAGGTGCGCTAACACCGTTGAGGCCGATGAGACCGCGGCGCATCTTGCGGACCTGACTCCGTGCGCCGCGGTCTGCTATGTCCGCAGGTTACGAGGACCGGCCCGACACGTGCGCCATTCGACCGAGCCAGTGACACCAACGCATTGTCCGGCCGGTGATGCATCCCGGCTATCGAGAAAGCAGCTTCTCCAGCGCTCGGATGCGCTCGGAGACACGAGGATGCGAGGAGAGCAAGTCGGACCGCAGGGTGCCTGCTGGCCGACCGGCATCCTGACCTCGAACCTGCCAGCCATAAAAGACTTCGACAAGCTTGGGGCCATAGCCCAACTCCGCCGCAGTGCGGTCTGCGTTCTGCTCGTTCCATCTGCTGAGCCAGGCCAAGATCGGGGCAGCGAGCAACGGCGTGAAATACAGCAGTGGTGTCAGCAAACTCTCGTTGAACATCAGCATCGCGACGATCACGCCGAGATAGGCAACCAGGAAGAAGCCGACGATCAAGCAACCGAGAACCGGCACCGCCTTGATCAGCTTCAACAGCAACCGCATCACGGCCAGCGCCCCGCGAGCGGGCAATGAATACCAGAAGCCGAGCAATCGCAACCACGAACGGCCACCAAGATGGTGTGCGAGTTCATGTGCCAGTACGGCTTCGAGATGACTCGGCGGCAGCGTATACAAAGACCACCGGGTGACGGCGACAGTGTGTCCGACTGTCGGCGCGGCGCTGATTTCTTCAGTCTCCTGAATCCAGAGCGCGTAGGTTCCACCATCGATTCCCGCGCGGGCTGCCAATGACGACCAGATGGGCCTCAACCGCGACTCTTCGACCATGGTGGGTCGCCGCAACCTGAAGACGAGCTTCGCCTGGATGTCTTCCAGAGGCCGCCAGAGGATCACAGCACCGGAAAGCAGCCAGATTCCGACGACAATCCACGCGCCGTCCTCAAGGCCGAAGAACCCGGAGACCCAGAAAACAACAACAAAACTCCAGAAGAACCAGTTGATCGCGGGAAGCAGGTCCGACAACTGGGAACGCTGCACTGGCAGCGGGTTTCCGCCACCCAGTTGACGGGGCCCCGGTGGCGGCTGCCAGTCGGGCACCGCCGGCGGCCCGGGCGTCTCGGGCTGTCGACTGGGCGGCCATACCGGTCCGGAATCCTGACCACCGTCCCAGCGCTGAGGATCAGGCGGCTCTCCCGGCCTATCTGTCCCAGTCACCCGAGCATCCCCTCATGACGCTATCGATCCTTCATCCGACACAGATTCCGACCTTATCGATATCAGCTCTCGACCAGGTCACGCTGCACCTCGTCAGTACAGGGACACATGCACATGGTCGTAATGGCCGCCGGTTGGATTCGTCGTGTCGTAGACCCCGCCACCGTTGTAGGTGCGCCACTTGCCGGTCCGGGCCGACCATATCTGCCCATACCAGATCACATAGTTGAGTCCAGTCGTTGCCGCCGTTTGAATCGCCCAGTTGGCGATCCGGTCCCCTGCCGCTTTGGCTGGAGCCGACCGCCGCGCATCCGTTCCCACGAAGAGATCACAGGCTCGCCCCTTCGGGTGATCGCTGCTGGGATTCCACAAGTGAGCGTCCCAGCAGCCCAAGCTCAAGGTGCCAAGCGCCGCACGGGCCTGAGCGACCCACGCCGCGGTCCTCGGAGTCACCTGCCCTCCAGTGCCAGACGGGTCAGTGATGGTGGCTTGTTCGGGCGGCCAGACGCCGTTGACCGGCCGGCCGGAGATCAAGCCGCCGCCGCAGTCATCATCGATCAAGCTCGATGTTCCCCCGTCGTCATCTCCAGACGGCTTGGCGCCGGCCCGACCGGCGTAGGGATCACCAGTACGGTTGAGGTCGATACCGGCCTCGGCGGCTATCTTTCTCGCCGCCTTCTCCTGCTTTGCATAGGCGTTCGGATAACCGGAAACCTGAACGGCCTGGGCGGCGTCGTTGTACGTCATGGATGGCCAACTGTTGATGTCGACCAGACCGGGCGGGTCCGGTAGATTCACGCCGCCGAAGAAGGCCTCGGCCGAGTACCGCGGATCGCGGATCTGTTCGATCGTTCCCCAACCTGCCGACGGCCTTTGTTGGAACAGTCCGACAGAGTCCCGGTCACCACCCTCAAGGTTTTGCAATTGGGACTCTTGAAGCGCGGTCATCAGCGCAACCAGCGTCGCCTGCCCCGGCAAGCCTCTTGCCACAGCGACCTCGTCGATCAGTTTCGCGAAGCCGACCTGTTGCTGCCGCAACTCCCCGCTCACCTCGGGGTCTTCATCCACCACAGGCGCTCCCGGCGGGCAAGCAGCGGATACCTGGTCTCCACTGACACCGAACGGTGCGAGCATCAGCAAGCCAAGGACGCCGATCAGAGCAGCGATACCGCCGATCTTCACCGCGAAGCTGCGGCTGAGAACGACGCCGGCAGCGCGAGCAAGATCTCTCTCGTCGTACATCTCAGCCTCCTCCGCGCGTCATGGACCCGTACCGCCGTCAACATCGCTGATCACCCAGGTGTCGTTTTCCTGGACGACGGTGACCAGTAGTGGCACGGTGATCCGCTGCGGCTTGCTTCCGGTGACGTCGATGACAACATTCACCACGCGGCTGATGCGGCTCGGAGTATCGGTCGGAGCTGTCCCGACCTTCGGCGCGGTGACCACCGCTGACACGACCTTCGACGTACCGCCGTCAGTCTTGAGCGCCTCATACGTCGAATCCCCTTGTGCGGTGAAGCTCGCCGCCATGTCGGCCGTCATGTACTGCGAAACCTTGCTGACCAACTGGTCATACGACTCGGTTGCCGGAGTACGCGTATAGAACGCTCGCGCCCAAGCACCGACCACGTCGTTCGAAGCGAGGGTGGCTGCCGGCGAGGGTCGATTCGTCTGCAGTGGTGGCGTGGTATCGCCGCTCGTCGGCGCGGTTTGATTCGGCGCGGACGACGGAGCACCTGAAGCCGATGGCAGGGGCAGCGGATCTGCCGGCGTGAGCAAGCCAACGGGCTGCTTACTCTCCTCCTTGCCGAGAATCTTGGGCAAGCCACCACCGATCCCCAGGATGACGATGCCAAGCAGAATCACCACCACGAGCACACTGACCGGACTGACCGGTTCAGCCCGCCTCTGTTCACGCAGCCAAGCCACCCGCTGTGTGTGATCGTCCCGACGCCATTCCTTTTTGGCTTGGCGGCGCTCACGCCTACTCAATTCGTCCATCTCGGCTGGGTACTCGTAGTCGGTGCTGACCACATCACGCCAACTCTCAGGAGGCGGCGGACTGCCTACCTGGTCCTGCTTCTGCCTCCGCTTGCCTCTCCTCGACGACGCCTCGGCAGACGCAACGAACTGATCGGAGACGTCGCGATCCTTACCCCTACCCTTCCGCGAGGACACGGCGCTCACCTACGAGGGTTGGGTACTAGAACCGTGACGCCGTCCTTGGAGACGGAGGAGTACTCCCGGAATCGCCGCTGCTGCCCGGAGGGAGCGCGGCGCCGGTCACGCGGAGCTTTGGGCGGACCGTCTCGGAGACTCGCCGAGTGCGAGTGGGCCCTGGGTTCGTAGCGGCTCCCCGCCGATTCCGCAGCCACCCGCTTAGTGTGACGTCCCTTCGAAGCATCCGCACTGCTGGCTGCTCTGCCGGAGGCGACCGGAGTGGCTACTCCCGCGGCATTCACGGTCAGCGTCCGCTTGGCGTCCGATCGCGAACCGATGCCTGGTCCGCTGGATGTAGTGCCAGAGATCGGCGACCTGGGATTGATGTGCTGTGCCATCCGAGCACGCTCGAGAGCAGTGCCGCGCCGCACGCCCGACGGTGATCCACCCACCCCTGATCCCGCCTCGATACTGCGGCGGTCGGACCTACCTGCCAACTCCGCACCACCCTGGGTGCCTGCTGCGCCCGCGCCTGGAGCGGGAGCCTGCCGGAAAACCCGTACAGAGGTGGCGCGAAGCGTGGCGGCTTCAGGCGACGCCGAGCGCTCGCGCGACCTGTCGCCGATCAACGGGCTCGCCGCGCGGCTGCCGACCGCACCCATGATCCGACGCACCGCGCTCATAGCACCGCGGCGTGCTGCACCACCCATCACCAGACTGCCTGCGCCAGGCCTCATCATCGAGGTCATGCTCTCCAACAGCCTTCTTAGCCTGAAGGCCGCAATGAGAATGGCGATGGCCAACCCACTGACCGGGAGCCAGCCGAGGCTGCTGGTCAAGCTGAAAACCGCCGTGATCAACGTCAAGGTCGCGCTGAAGACCAGCATCGCCAGAATGGATTGCAGTACCAGTCCAAGCAGCGCCTCGAACCAGTTGATTCCCCATTGTCTAGGTCGTCCGGGGATGATCCATAGGCATGCGAAGAAGACACCCACCACCAGCAGCAGCAGGCAGCCGACGAATGCCATCAGAGCTGTGAAAGCCAGGCCGATGCTCAAGAAGGCGAACATCGACGCAGCGATCGCCCCAAGCGTGAGCACCCCCACCCGACCGAACGGGTTGTCGCCCTTGGCCCACTTCACCGTCGCGGCATCGTCACCGCCCTCAGCCTTCGCAACCTCATTGTCGATGTAGCTTCTTCTTGCGTCCCCATCCGTGCCCTTGTCGAGAATGCCCTTGCCGTATCGCTTACATGCTTCGATGGAGCCGAACTCTGCGATGCACCACGGCGTGACGACAAACCCTCGCCAAGTTGCGTCGGCTGACTTGCGGAGCAAGGTGTCTCGAGTGGTCCCCGAAAAGCTGGGTTCAGGCCACGGAATCGGCGACTGCACAGTGCTGCCCAAAGCGGCTTGAGACGGCTCCATGACCGCCTGGGCACCGATCTGCCTGGCACCGTCGACACCGTTGAGCCATGTGGTCGGAGCCATGGCGAAACTCGTCGCGAGGAGGCCGGCAGCGAACACCCAGATCAGCTGGCCCATCGCACTACCGCTGGTCCTCCGCTGCGTGTAGGCAGCGATGGCACCGAAGGCCAGGGCTGAGGGAAGCAGCCAACCGACCAACTGGGTATTGATCCCACCGATGGCGCCAGAGGCAGTGTCAGTCAAGGGCCGGATGTCGGTGAAGGAGAACAGCCACCAGCCCACGGAGATCGCGCCGCGGACGATAGCGACGATGTACATCATCACCAAGTGGGCGTAGCCGTTGAAGACGGCTTCCATGGGGTCGCGGATGCTTTTTTCGAAGTCCAGGCCGTAGACCATCGGGCTGTACTGCTCGAAGAGGGTTCGGGTGTCGCCGTGGGTTAGGTCGGGGGTGGGGAGTAGGTCGGCGAAGCCGGTGGGGTTGGTGGGGCCTGGTTCTGGGTCGGCGGCTAGGGCTAGTTGGGCTGTGACGATGAAGGAGATCGTGAGGGTGGTCAGCGCCGTGCGGAGACGGCGGGACCATGTCATGCGACGTGCTCCTTCTTTGACGGGCCGTTGCCGTTGGAAGGCGGGGTTGGGTCGCCTTCGGGGGTGGGGTACATAGCTTCGTTGTAGGCGGCTTCGTCTGCCTCTTGGTCGTAGACCTCGTTGGGGCCTATGGGTTCTTCGTAGCGTGGGGGGTGGGCGTGGTCCTGGCCGTTGGGGGGCGTGGGAGCGGCGCCGTTGGGCGTTGCGGGAGCGGCACCGTTGGGGGCCGTGGGGGCTGCGCCGTTGGGGGTGGGTGCGCCGTTGGAGGCGGCGGTCGCCGGGGTGTGGTGGGTGGAGTGTTCTACGACTGGGACTGAGGGGAGGGGGGTGTCCTGGACGGGCTCCATGGTGTGCGCTTCGGCCTGGGCGTGGGCTACGGCGGCTGGTTCCAGGGTGTCGTCTAGGTCGTCGTCGGCGAAGGGGTCCGGTTCCTCGTATGGCGGGAGGATCGGTTGGGTGGGTTCCAGGTCGTGTTCCGACTCGGGGGTGGTGCGGAGGAGGTCGGCTACGCGTTGGCTGGGGATGTCGATCTGGACGGTGGCTACCTCGTCCCAGCGGTCGCGCATGATGCAGTGGCCGTGGCGGATGCTCTTGCCGTTGGCGGCGGTGTTGATGCCGCGGACGAGCGTCTGGTACGGCGGTGTCTGCGGTCGGCCGAGCAGTTCGAGCAGGGAGTCGACCTGTTCGCGGGAGCGGAGGCTGAAGGCGAACAGGGTGGTGATCTGCTCGACCAGGCCGGGGAGCTTCAGAATGGACGCCGGGTCCTGGGTGTCCAGGACCAGCGAAGCACCGAGGGCGCGGCCGACGCGGGCGATGTAGTCGAGGAACGAAGCGCCGTCGGGTGTCTTGGTGAGCAGGTGGACCTCGGGCACGATGACGACCTTCGAGCGGCCGCGGAACTCCCGGCGGCCCGTGGTACGGACCATCCAGGCGAGGCAGCCGCGGAGGCAGGCCATGCCGACGCGTTCGATCGGGGACCAGGACTCCGGGGCCGATTCGGGCGACGGCAGGGTCAGGCCGGGCATCTGCACGACCCAGAGGCCAGGATTTGTGGTCAAGGACGACAGGCCTGACGGCGGGCCCGCGACGACGGAGCCCAGGCCGGTCTCGACCAGGTCGCGCAGCGCGAAGCCGACAGTACGGGTGGTCTCGGATTCGGAGGCGCAGAGTCGCTGGATGACACCCCAGGAAGAGGGGTCCGGCGACTGAATCTCGGCACGCGTCGCCGCCATCACGGGGGCTTCCGCGGCACCTCGCAGATGCGGCGGCAGGAGCAACATCAGCTGCGACGGAGCCTGCAGCAACGCGTCGTCAACAGGCAGGACGCGCAGCAGGTCGGCGGCACCAGAGAACTGTGCCGTGATCTCGATGACAGCAGTCGGTACGCCGTACTCAGCGGCGACCGCGGACACGCCGGCGGCGTCACCCTTCAGGTCCAGCAGCGGCACCCAGGCACCCGCGAAGGCGGAGTCGAGACCACCAAGCATCGCGGCGGTCGTCTTGCCTCGACCAGAACGGCCGAGGAACAACGTCGTCGTCGCGTCACCCAGAGCCGAACCAGCCGCGGCATCGAAGCGCACCAGACCAGGCGTCGACCCGGTCAGATAACCGATGGCCGGACCGGTCGCGTCACCGATCGACGCGCCGCCCCAGAACCACGAACCGAAGAACGCGGTCGACTCACGCACATGGCCCAGGTCGGGCACCCGGAGTTGGTCGCCTGGCAGCGATTCCAGCCAAAGGTCGCGCTGCTCGTCCGCGCCGGCCGCCACGGTGATGCCGCGGTCGGCGTAGTGCGCGATGACGGCGTCGACGTACGTCTCGAGGTCCTCGCGGGTGTCGGCACTGACCAGCAGCCGCGGGTGGTCCTCGACCAGGGTCAGGCCGCTGCGGTTGATGTCGCGCTTGACCTCGCGCATCACCCGCTCGGTCTCGACGATCTCGTCGGCGGTCTCCTCGGCGGTGCCCTTCGCGGCTGAGCGACGCTGTTCCTTGGCGCTCTTGCGGGTCTCGTCGACGAGGTGCCGCGCGGTCTTCTTGGTGAGCACGCGGAACCGGACCGAGGCCTCGACGGTGACGTCGATCTCCTCGCCGTCGTCATCGATGGCCTTGATCTCCGACAAGGTCCGCAGCCACTCGCCGGCGCCCGGGGTCTCCAGCTCCTCCGGGAAGTCGGTCATCGCCAGGACCGTCGTGTACGCCGCGATCTGGCCGCGGGTGTCGAAGATGCGCAGGTGATCGGTGTACGGCACTACCCGTCCGGCCGTGAGGCGGGCCAGCGAGGCGCCGGTGATCAGGCCGCGGCGGGGAGCCGCGACGGCACCGCGGTGCATCTCGCGGCTGACCAGCCAGGAGATCACCTCGGCAGGAGCGGTGTGGGCGCGCCAGACGGTCGAGCCGAGCTGGCGGCCGAGCTTGCGGACCCGCTCGTCGAGGTGGGCGAGCTCGCGCGCGCTGACCCGCCAGGACGTCGTACCGAGGGCGTCGCTGATCGAGCCGCGGACCTGGGCCGTGGCCCGCGGGTCACGGTCGCTGAGGTGCACGCCGAGCGCGACGTACCGCTCCGGCATCCGCATCTCGTCGATCCGGTCCGCGCGGGTCTGCGCCCAGCCCTCGTGGTCGCCGAGCCGGTAGTGGCCGGTGACGCTGTCGATGTAGTCCTGGCCGGTCGAGCGGCCCCAGACCACCTTCAGGTGGCTGAGCCGGTCGCCCAGGATGGTGGCGGCCGCGCTGACGGCCGCGTCGAGCGCGGCGTCCTGCTCGGCCTCCGTGGCCAGGTCGGTGTTCGCCACCGAGATCAGGAACCACGCCTCGGCGCTGCGCTCGGTCACCAGCAGACCGTCGGCGATGGCGACCAGACGAGGCGGCGGCAGGCCGCGTTCACGACCCACACCGACCAGGTTCAGGAGCTTGTCAGCGATCTTCATCCGTGCCTCTTCCCTGACGACGACCTGCGACTGACCCTCTGCACGTGGTCCGCCCCCAGGAGGCGGGCCCGTTGGTTCACGGTGATGTCCGCGCCGGCGCGGACCTGCGGGTCAAGCTCCACCACGTCCTCGCGCTCCCACTCCGGGGTCACCCTGGCCTTCGCCAGGTTGGCCACCTTCTGGGTCGCGACGCGCTCACGCCATGGCAGGTACTCCGTCTTGTCGGCGGCCCGGGCGCCGAGTCCGATGATCGGGCGGTGGGCACGCAACGCGTAGCGGACGGCCAGCGCCCACTCGGTCACGCGGCGGCGGCGTTCGTGGTGCTTGCCGGCCCGCCAGCCGAACGCGGTGATCACGAACGGCGGTACGACGTACAGGCTGACGGTGGCCTTCTGCGGCACCCCGATGAACGGGACGAGCAGGGCGATCCAGACGAGGATGATCACCGCACCGAAGATGATCATCCGTCGACGGGCGCCTTCTCCGAGGTCGATGCCGAGCAGGTCGTACTGCCGGGTCTCGATCTCGAAGTGATGGGTCAGGGTCCGGCCGACACGCATCAATTACCTCCGGCCAGCAATCCCCAGAAGCCCTTGAGCACGTTGATCGTCTGGTTGTTCGCGTAGATCAGGCCACCGACGAGGATGCCGGCCGCGATGTGGCCGAACAGTTCGCCCCACTCGCGCTTGAAGTAGTGCCCGATCGCGCGCAACACCAGGATCGCGATGAAGATGTTCCCCGCGATGACCAGGACCCAGTCCTTGAAATCCGCCCCCGTCGGGACGTTGCTGTCGGCCAGCGGCGCGGCAAGCTCCACGACGCTCGCGACGAGTTGGTGAGTCATCATTGCGGTATCTCCCTTGGTGCTTCGGTCATCCGACGGCAGTCAGCTGTGGTCATCCGACGGCAGCCACTTGCCATCGCTGTGCTCCGTCCGCGGCGACAGTACGCCGAAGAGTGAGCGAATAGGTCTGGTCGAGGGTGGTGTCCCCGGCACCGTCCCAGGTGACGGCGGCCGTGGCCCGGCGCTCGTCATCGTTTCCGGCGAAGACCTGCCAGTCCTTCAGTTCGCCGAGCTTCACCGTGCCGTTGAGGCTGCGGATCGCGGCGCCCGGCGCGGTCACCGCCTCCACCTTGGCGTCGGACTCGGCGTAGGCGCTGAAGAAAGCCTCAGCGTCCTTCAGGGTCGCCGCGGTCAGGTCGTCGTCCGGGACGCCTGCCTCGGGCATGTTGTCCGGTAGCGCGGCCCGCTCGTCCGGGACGAACGACGGCGGACCGCTGGCGACGATCCGCGACGAGGTTTTGGCGACCGGTACGGAAACGCGGACCCAGGTGAAGGCCCCAGGCACGAAAGCGCGGCCCTGCCGGACGAACGCCCGAACCTGCACCCGTACGTCGACCGTGGCGGCCACGCCGCCGGAATCGACCTTGACCTCGCCCGCGTACGCCGTACCGGCGGCTTGCTTGCCTCGGCCGTTCCAGCCGGCGCGGGCGTCCAGGCCGGCGGCCAGGTCGAGGCTGATCTGGCTCGCCCGGGCGTCGGCGTTCGCCTCGTCCCAGGTCATGTAGGACACCGCGTAGCGGGTGGCGACAGCGCGGGCCTCATCCGAGGGGTAGCCGGACTGACCGGCAATGATCGTCTCGGGAGCTTCGTTCGGACGGATCCAGGACCGTACTCCGCTGATCGCGGCCAGCAGCAGTACTGCGACCACCAAGCCGCGGAAGAACCGCCGTGCCCAGGTGGAGAACGAGGACTCCGGTTCGGTCGACCAAGGTGCTTGCGACGGCTGAAGGGGCTCTCGGACCGGGCCTGGTGCCGCGTGAGCCCCGTGGGGGGATCGCTGCCGGAGCCGCTCAGGTGGTCGCGAACCAGGCTGCTGCGGACCCGCAGTACGGGCGGCGGGCTGTTGACCTGCCGGCGGCTGGCCTGTGGGGGGCTGGTCCGTCGGAGCTTGACCGGGCGGTTGGGGGCGGCGCGGAGGTGCCATCACGCCACCAGGAGTCGGTCCGGGTGGTGCGCTGTACTGCGCGGCTACTCCCTGCGCCTGGCGAGGCGTAGGGGACACCGGTCCGTCGGGGTGTGACCACCACTCCGGTGCGGTGTTCTGCGGGCGTTGCTTGCCCGGCTTCTTCGTGCGCCGCTGGTCTGCCCAATGCTCACCTTTTGGCGGCAGATTCAGCAACGTTCGCCACCAACTCATCGCTACCCGCCCCTCAAACAGCAGTTACGCGGACAGTAGCCGGGAGAATACGGCACGCAACTGCCCACCGGGAGACCCGAGACCAGGATCCGGAAGCTCCATCGCTCCCCGCAGCCATACAGTTACCCGCTTCTGCGCATGCTGCACATCCGCGGGTGAAGCGTGACACCTTCGGTACCGTCGCCATAACTCCTCTCTCATGCCCGAGCCGGTTCGATCGGGCTGCGCAAACCATGCCACACGCGGGCGACAGGTTCGAATATGCGTGCGAAGAACATGGTAAAGAACGCATCAACTGATCACGCATAGTAACCGATTTCGTGGACCAGCCTGTGGAAAACTCTCCCGTGGCGAGGGGTCAAAGTACTAGGGTTTTGAATGACTTGCAGACCTTTGAAGGGACTCGCATGGAGACTCGTCGACTCGGGCGGCTGGAGCACCAGAGCTCGGTTCTGATCTACGGCGCCGCCTCGCTGGGAGGTGTCGACCAGGATCGGGCCGACGCTTCGATCCAGGAGGCGCTCGACGCCGGTATCAACCACTTCGACGTGGCGGCCGACTACGGCGACGCCGAGCTGCGGCTCGGGCCGCGGATGGGCGAGATCCGGGACCGGATCTTCCTTGCCACCAAGACCGGACGCCGCACGTACGACGAGGCGTGGGCCGAGATCAACCGCTCGCTGGAGCGCTTGCAGACCGACCACGTCGACCTGATCCAGATGCACGCCGTCTGCGATCTGGAGAACCTCGACCTGGTCACCGGCAAGGGCGGCTCGCTGGAGGCCGCGATCCGGGCCAAGGAGGAGGGCATGGTGTCCGCGATCGGGATCACCGGGCACACCGACCAGGCGCCGTCGGTGCACCGTGAGGGGCTGCGCCGGTTCGATTTCGACAGCGTGCTCACCCCGTTGAACTACCGGCTGTCCACCGATCCGAAGTACGCCGATGACTACGCGGAGCTGGTGGAGGCGGTGAAGGCCTCGGACGCGGCGCTGATGGTGATCAAGATGATCGCCCGGCGCAACTGGCGCGAGGGCGAGGAGAAGTCGTACGACACCTGGTACCGGCCGTTCGACGAGCAACGCTATGTGACGGCCGCCACAGCCTGGCTGCTCAACGGGCATCCCGAGATCGCCGGGCTGGCGACCGCGGGTGAGACCCGGCTGCTGCAGCAGATGATCGTCGCCGAGAAGGAGCGGGTCGATCTCAGCCCGGAGGACGCGGCTGCGATCCTGGAAGAGGTGCAGGACTACACGTCACCGTTCATCGACATCCCGATCTGACTCTCCGTACTGCGGGCAGCCCGGGCCTGGCCGGGGAACACCGGCGGGGCCCGCGCTGTTGTAGTGGGGGTATTCGTCTAACTTCGGAGGTCGTAGTGGCAACGGTCGAGCTGTCCCAGCAGAACTTCGACGAGGTCGTCGGTTCCGACGGGCTCGTCCTGGTGGATTTCTGGGCTGAGTGGTGTGGTCCGTGCAAGATGTTCGGGCCGGTGTACGAGAAGTCCTCCGAGACGCACGAGGACATCACGTTCGGCAAGGTGGACACCGAGGCGCAGGTCGAGCTGGCCCAGGCGTTCCAGATCCGCTCCATCCCGACGCTGATGGCGGTTCGCGACGGCGTCGTTCTGTACTCCCAGCCGGGCGCGCTGCCGGCTGCCGCGCTGGAGGACCTGATCACCCAGTTGCGCGCGGTCGACATGGAAGAGGTTCGCGCCCAGATCGCGGCCCACGAGGCGGAGCACGGCACGGAGCCGCACACGCACTGAGCCGTACCTATATATACAGAGAGCGGTCCAGACCTGAACATTCGGTCTGGACCGCTTTCCTGTGTTCTTCAGCGGTTTTCGGCAGGCGCTCTAGAACCGCGGCCGGTCCCCGCAAAGGACCGGGTGGTGCGGACGGTTCCCGGCAGGGTGGGAACCGTCCGCGGTGGTCTCCGGGAGTGAGGCGTCTCGGAGGCCGGTAATGCCGGCGGGTCCGCCAGGCGCTGCCGGATGACCGCCGGTGGTGCTGGCCGGCCGTGCGAGGGCATCACACGAGCCGGTACTGCGGCCCGGTCCCGCAGGTTTCGCGGGTCCGGGGTGGTGCGGCCGGTCCGTACGTGAGGTCGCACGAGCCGGATGGTGCTGCCGGGGCGTGCGTGAGGTCGCACGTACCGGATGGTGCGGCCGGGTTGTGCGTGAGGTCGCACGTACCGGGTGGTGCTGCCGGGGTGCCGCGGAGTCGCGGGGCCCGGGTGGTGCGGCCGGAGCCCCGGGAGATGCGGGGTCGGCTGGTGCGGCGGCCTCCTGCAGGGAGGAGGCCGCGTGGGCCTCGTTGCAGGGTGGAGGCCGCGGTAGGTCCCGTCGCGGGGAGGCGGCTGGGGTACGGCTCGCCCGCGACGGGAGGTCGGTCAGCGGAGAGGGTTGAAAGGGAGCAGTTCGTGCGGGGTGCGACCGGTGGTGATGGTCTCTGCGAGCAGTTGGCCGGTGATCGGGCCGAGGGTGATACCCCACATGCCGTGACCGCCGGCGGCGAAGACCCGCGGCGACGCGGTGGCGCCGATCAGCGGCAGGCCGTCGGGGGTGCAGGGACGCGGACCGACCCATTCGAAGGTCCGGGCGTCCAGGTCGGCGTCGCGCAGCAGCGGGCGCGCCGCCTCGACGATCGCCTCGATCCGGCGCGGGTCGAGCTTCGCGTCGGGCTTGCGGAACTCCATCATCCCGGCGACGCGCAGCCGGTCACCGAGCGGCGTGCAGGCGATCCGCTGCGCCGGGAAGTACACCGGGCCGGCCGGCACGTGCGCGATCGGCACGCTGAAGCTGTACCCGCGACCGGCCTGGACGACGGTCCGTACGCCGAACTGCCGGGCCAGATCCCCGAGCCAGGCGCCGGTGGCCATCACGACGGCGTCGTACGGCCGGCTCTCGCCGTCGGCGGTGATGATCCGGACGTCGCGGATCCCGTCGACGATGTCCTTGACCGCGACACCGCTGACGATCTCGCCGCCGCGGGCGCGAACCGAGTCGGCCAGCATCTGCACGTAGTCGCCGGGGTTGATGAAGCGCTGGCCGTGCAGCCGGATGGCCGCGCCGATCTCGTCGGACAGCGACGGCTCGATCTCCCGGGCGTCGTCGCCGCTGATCGGCTCGAACTCGATGCCCTGGCCGGCCGCGTGGATGTGCTCGATCTCCTCGAGCAGCACCGAGCGCTCGGCCTCGGTCCGGTAGGCGGCCAGAAAGGACTTCGCCTCATAGGTCTCCGCCTCGACGCCAGCCTTGGCCAGCGCGTCGAACCCGTTCAGCGCCTGCCGGTTGATCGGCACCAGCGCCTCCATCGCGGTCTTCCAGCGACCGGCGGTGCTGTTGCGAGCGAACCGGGTGAGAAACGAGATGAGCCGCGGGCTCGCGGTCGGCGGCACGTAGACCGGCGAGGAGGGACTCAGCACCGCGCCGATGCCGTACTTGAGGACGGCCGGTTCCGGCAGCGGGGTGGCCAGGCCGGGGGTGAGCCAGCCCGCGTTGCCCCAGGAGGCACCCGCCGCGACGCCTTCGCGATCCAGCACGGTGACCTCGACCCCGGCCTCCTGGAGGAACCAGGCGGTGGCGAGGCCGACCATGCCGGCGCCGACGACGGCGACCCGGTCGGGGACGATGTGAGTGCCTTGCGCGGAAGCGACCATGTATCGATGGTGCGGCCGCCCCGAACCGCTGTCATGGTGCGATGACACCATAAATGAGCGAAATGACGGTGGTGAGAGCACAATAACCTCATGATCACTGCGCCTGACCTGGTCATTGCCGTCGGACCAGCCCTCTTCGAGGTCGTTGTCGCGGGCCGCGGCGAGGGTGAGGTTCGCGACGTTTTCGTCGCCGACCCGCAAGAGCCTGCCACGGGTGAGCCTGGCGACCTGGTCCTGGGGCTCGGCCTGCGTAACGCAGAAGAGGCAGTGGAGCTCGTGAAGCGGTGCGCCGCCGGCAACGCCTCCGGCATCGTTCTGCGGACCGGCCTCGCCCAGGACCCAGAGGTAGTCGCCGCAGCGGAGCAGTGGCTGCTCACGCTGGTCGCCCTCCAGCCAAGCGTCACCTGGGCCCATGTGGTGTGGCTGCTGCGCGGTGTTATCGACCGGGCGGCTGCGCCCGACTCCCCCGCGGCTGGCGACGCAGGAGTCCACCAAGAGCTGTTCGCTCTGGCCGACGCCGCCGCAGCGATCGTGGACGCCCCTGTGACGATCGAGGACAACCAGTCGCGCGTGCTCGCCTACTCGAGCCTTCACGACGTCTCGGACACGGATCCGACCCGGGTGTCGACGATCGTCGGCCGCCGGGTCCCCGCAGAGGTGATCGCCCACTTCCGGGCCCGGGGGATCTTCCGCCGCCTGGCCCGGTCGAGCGAGCCCTTCCTGGTACCGGACGGGCCGAACGGCATCCGCCCGCGGCTCGTAGTACCGGTGCGGGCTGGTGGTGAGTGGCTGGGGTCGATCTGGGCGGTGGTGGACGGTCCAGTGAGCGCAGAGGTCACTGCCGAGCTCAGCAACGCAGCCTCCGTACTAGCGCTGCACCTCCTCCGCCTCAGGGCTCAGGCAGATGTCGCAAGGCGCAGCGCCATCGACCGCCTCCGCACGATCCTGAGGCAGTACTCCCCCGACACCACGGTCGACGTACGGCTGCCTCCGCCGCCGTGGCGGGTGGTGGCGCTCGGCTCACCCGCCGGGTACGACGTACCGCAGGAGCTGGACCTCTGGGAGTCGACAGGTCGCCGGCACGGGTGGAGCGAGCCGCAGCTGGCCGACCTCGACGGCACGGTACTGGCTGTGGTGTCGGACGGAGACGGCCCTGGCTCGTGGCGCTGGCTCCGCAAGCTCGTCACAGACCTCGCCAAAGACTCCCCCGGTACTACGGCCGCCGCCGGCGGTCCCGCACGTGGCCCCGCCGACCTCCCCAGCTCCCGAGCCGAGGCGGTCGAACTCCTCAACCTGGTACGCCGTGAGCTGGCTCCTGGCCCGGCGCTCCGCGTAGACCAGGCCTGGCACATCCTCACCGTGCACCGGGCGGTCACCTCGCTCGACACGACCAAGCTCGACGGACCCCTCGCCACCTTGCTGCGGCACGACATCGAGCACGACACCGCCTTCGTCGACACCTTGAAGGCGTGGCTCGAGTACCCGGGTCAGCCGCAGCAGGCGGCCAGGGACCTCCATCTGCACACCAATACCCTTCGGCACCGGATGAAGCGGATCGGCGAGATCGCCAAGCTCGACCTGTCCGATCCCCGCGAACGCCTCGCGCTGCAACTCCAGATCGCGGCGGTCCGGACAGAGCACTGAGACGTAGGCCACAGGGCTGAGTAACAAGGCTTCATATTCCGGCAATGGTTGGGCAACATCCGACTGGCAATCTTTTACTCAGAAACACCGAGAGCTTGTCCCAGCTTTTCACCAGGATGCTGGGGCAGACCGTTCCAGCCTTTCACCAGGAGGCTGGAGCACCCCGGGCGAGCATTTCACCAGGATGCTCGGCCATCGTTGGGCCCGGCGATTGTCTGAGCGATCGCCGGGCCCACGCGGGTTTCAGCGACCCACGCGGGTTGGAGAGCCCGACGCGGGTTTCAGAGCCCGACGCCGGGTTCAAAGGCCTTCAGGCCAGCCGATTGACGATCACCCCGAAAACCCCCGGAAGCCGCGCCGCCGCGGGCACGATGCGGGGAGCGAGCAACGACCGGTTCCGGGCCCACAGCAACGACCCGGTCAGCAACCGGCACTCCCAGGACACCCGCCGCCAGGCCGCCTCATACGCCTCGGGCCGATCCTGCGAAACACAACGGACCAATTCCGCCGACGTCCGCAAGGCGACCGCGATCCCCTCGCCCGTCAGCGCGTCGACATACCCGGCCGCATCGCCGACCAGCAACACTCGCCCGCTCACCCGCCCCCGGACGCGTTGCCGCAGCGGCCCCGCCCCCAGCACCGACGTAGCCTCCGTGGCGGCGCCCAACCGCCGTTTCAGCGCGGGAAACGCCTCCAGATGCTCGTCGAAAGACCCACGCTCCGACGTCAGGATCGCGACCCCGACCAGATCGTCGGCCACCGGCGTCACATACGCCTCGCCGAGAGCCGACCAGTAGACCTCGACCAGTTCGCTCCACGCGGCGATCGAATAGTGCCGCCGCAATCCGCGGCGAACCTCCGCAGGCTCGCGCGGCTGCGAAAGGCCGAGTTGCCGCCTGATGGGCGAATGCAGACCGTCCGCGGCAGCGAGGTACCGGGCGGTGATGCCGGCGGCCGTCACCGAGGAGGTGTTCTGGGTGATCGTCTCGACCCGCGACGACACGACGGGAATCTCGAGCGCGGCCAGCCGGTCGGACAAAGCCTGCTGCAGGACAGTACGCCGTACTCCGAGGCCCGGTCCGGCGCGGAAGCGCGCGTCGACCACGTGCCGCGCGTCGAGATAGCGAATCCCGTAGAACGGCCGCCCTTCCAGCGACACCCCGAGCCGGTCAAGATACGACACAGCACTGCAGGCGATCCCCTCGCCACAGGCCTTGTCGATCGGCGTGGACCGCGGTTCGACGACGGCGACCGACAGCCCGGCCAGAGCGGCCCGGATCGCGGTCGCCGCGCCCGCCGGCCCAGCACCGGCCACGAGAAGATCGATCACTTCGTCAGCGCGGAGTCCAAGGCCGCCTCTTCAGCGCGGATCCGGACCGCCAGCAGCGGGATGTTCAGCAGCAGGAACACCGCGGCCGTGATCCACGCGGTGTGCACCAGCGGCAGCGCGATCCCCTCCGCCACCACCGCCACGTAGTTCGGGTGCCGGAGCCACTTATAGGGGCCTGCAGCAACCAAAGACAACCCCGGTACGACGATCACCCGGGTGTTCCACTGATGACCGAGCACCGTGATGCACCACCACCGCAACCCCTGCGCGAGCAGCACCACGGCGAACATCGTCCAGCCGAGCCACGGAATGAACGGCCGGTCGGCCACGATCGCCTCGACCAGGCAGCCGGCCAGGAACCCGGTGTGCAGCAGCACCATGAACGGGTAGTGCCCCTTGCCGGTCTCCACCCCGCCCCGCTCGAAGCTCCAGCGGGCGTTGCGCAGCGAGACCACCAACTCGGCGACCCGTTCGAGCCCGACCACCAGCACCAGGACGGCGTACCACCACAACGACGAATCCATCACCACTCCAGCAGGACGAGCTCGGAACAGAAGCCGGGGCCCATCGCAAGCAGCAGCCCGTGACCCGAAGGATCCAGCCGGATGGTGTCACCGAGCACGTGCAGCACCGACGAGGACGACAAGTTGCCGACGGCGTCGAGCGACTTCCAGGTCAGCTCGAGCGCGCCCGGGCGCAGTCCCAACGTCTCCGAGACCGCCTCCAGCACCTTCGGCCCGCCCGGATGGCTCACCCAGGTGCCGATCTCGGGCACGGTCAGGCCCTGGGCGGCCAGGAACGCCTTGACATCGTCCCCGAGGTACTTCCGGACCACTTCGGGCACGTCCGCGCCGAGCACGATCCGGAACCCGCCGGACCCGACGTCCCACCCCATCACCCGCTCGGACTCGGGGTAGAGCCGGCTGCGGGTCGCGACCACCGACGGACCGGCCGCCGCCGAGTGGTCCGAACCGGTCAGCACCACCGCGGCCGCGCCATCACCGAACAGCGCGCCACCGACCAGATTCGGCAGCGTCGAGTCGTCCCGCTGCAGCGTGAGTGAGCACAGCTCGACCGACAGCAGCACCGCGACTTGCGAGGGCCAGGCCAGCAGATAGTCGTGCAGCCGCGCGATCCCGGCCGCTCCCCCGACACAGCCCAGTCCGAACAGCGGCAGCCGCTTGACGTCACCGCGCAGACCCAGCCGCATCGCGACGCGAGCATCGATCGACGGTGCCGCCACTCCTGTGACGGTGGTGAGCATCAGCACGTCCACGTCATCCACCGTGAGTCCGGCGGCCTTCAAAGCACCCGCCACCGCCTCCGCGCCGAGGTCGACCGCCGCCGAGATCCACGCGTCGTTCGCCGCCCCGAAGTCCTTCAGTACTGCGTACTGCTCCAACGGCAGCGCGAGATGCCGATACGACACGCCCGCGTTGGCATGCAGCCGACGGAGCAACGCGAGCCCTTTGCCATCGGGCAGGCAGAGCTCCGCGAAGGCGTCGGTCAACTCGTGCTGGGCGTATCGGTGCGGCGGCAACGCGGCCTGTACCCCGGCGATCCGCGTCATCGCGGCATCGTTGATGGCATCGTGGGCGAGGTGTCCGCGACCCGCACCCTCCGAGGTCTGGCGATGGCCAGCCATCCCGGCCCGACCGTTGCCGTCACCACCCTGGTCACCGTCGTCGCCTGGTCAGCCGGGCGTGACGCCACCGGGTGCCTACTAGTCGCCGCAGCAATCCTCACCGGCCACCTCTCAATCGGCTGGAGCAATGACGCGATTGACGCAACCCGCGACACCAGTGTCCACCGAAACGACAAACCAATCGTCCTGGGACTGGTGAGTCGCCGAACCGTCTGGATCGGGGCCGTCGCGATGCTGGCTGCCTGCGTCCCCTTGTCACTGGCCAGCGGCCTGCTCGCGGGCCTGGCTCACCTGGTCGGCGTAGCCGCCGCCTGGGCGTACAACCTGAAGCTCAAATCGACCGTGATCTCCTGGCTCCCGTACGCCGTCGCGTTCGGCTTGCTGCCGTCCTTCGTCACGCTCGGCACCAACGACACGTGGGCGCCGTGGTGGGCATCGGCCGCCACGGCTCTGCTGGGAGTCGGCGCGCACCTGGCGAACGTAGTACCGGATCTCGCGGATGACGCCGCGACCGGAGTACGGGGCTGGCCGCAGCGGATCGGACGCCTCTCCCGGTACTTCGCTCCGCTGCCGCTCGCCGCGGCCACGGTGCTGCTGGTGGTCGGACCGCCCGGAGCGATCGGCGTGATCGGGTGGCTCACGCTGGCGGTGGTCGCGGCGCTCCTGACCGTGATCGTCGCCTGGAAGAACGCGCCGTTCCTGGTCACCATCGCCGTCGCCGCGGTCAGCATCGTCGCCCTGGTCCTGCGCGGCGACGCGCTGGTCCCTTAGTCCTGCGCGGCGAGGCGTGGTCCCCCAGTCCGTCGCCGGCTTCTAGTCCGCCGCCGGCTTCAGGGGCGCGTTGCTGCCCAGGATCGCGGCGGTCAGCGCCTCGGCCGGTTCCTTCGCCGCCCGCGGGTTGGTGATCAGCACCAGGTCGATGGCCGGCAGTTCGGGCAGCCCCGCGCTCGGCGGTGGCTCGACCAGGTCGGCCGGCATCAGCGACCGCGCGAAGATCGCGATCCCGAGCCCGGCCCGGACCGCGGCCAGGACGCCGTTGACGCCCCGGACGATGCAGGTGATCCGGCAGGACCGGCCGGCTTGTTCCAGGGTCTGGACACCGAGCGACCGGCTGAGGCTGGGAGCCTGGTAGGCGACGAGCGGCACCGGACCATCGGCTGCGATCCGGGTGCCGGCGATGCCCGCCCAGACCAGCGGGTCGCGCCGGACCACCCGGCCGTTCGGCTCGTAGCCGCCGCCGAGGCTGTGCTTCACGTACGCCAGGTCCAGGTGACCGGACTCCACCCGGCGGAGCAGATTGGGGCTCTGCGCAACGGTCAGTTCCAGGTCGATCCGCGGATACAACTGGCGGAAGTCGCGCAGGATCCGCGGCAACGGGGTCAGCGCGAGGTCGTCGGTGACGCCGAACCGAAGGCGCCCGCGCAGTTCGGAGCCGGTGAAGTAGCCGGCCGCCTCCTCGTGTGCGGCCAGGATGGTGCGGGCGAACCCGGCCATCGCCTCGCCGTCGGCCGTCAGCGTGACGGTCCGCGTGTCGCGCACGAACAACGGCCTTCCGACCGCCGTCTCGAGTTTGCGAACGTGTTGGCTGACGGTCGGCTGACGGATGCCCAGCCGTTCCGCGGCCTGGGTAAAGCTCAGCGACTGCGCCACCGCGAGAAACGTGCGCAACTGATCCGGGTCGTAGGCCACATCACTCCTTCATTGCGGGACGCAATAAGACTAATAGGAGTAATTCGCTGTCAGAATCCGGGCTGGACCAGTGAGGATGGAGGCGTCCTCCCCCTGACAAGTCCACTTCGTAGGGATCACTCTTGACCACCCGGGCCACCGGTTCTGTCCCACCCGTCCCCGACTTCCACACCCATCGCCCCGCGACCAGTCCGGTCGCCCGTCCCGCGGAACTGTCCCCGGCCCAGCGCCGGCCGGGCTTCCGGGACACCTTCAGTGCCCTCCAGGTCCGCAACTTCCGCCTCCTGGTCTGCGGCCTGTTCGTCAGTTCCACCGGCGGCTGGATCCAGCGCATCGCCCAGGACTGGCTGGTCCTGACCCTGACCGGCAGCGCCACCGCGGTCGGCATCACCACCGCGCTGCAGTTCCTTCCGACCCTCCTGCTCGGCCTGTACGGCGGTGTGATCGCCGACCGCTTCCCCAAGCGCAAGGTCCTGCTGGTGACCCAGGCGACGATGGGCGCCGGGGCCGGCATCCTGGCCGTGCTGGCCTTCGCCGGTCAGGTGCAGGTCTGGCAGGTCTACGCGATGGCCCTGTTCCTCGGGCTCGCGACGGCCGTCGACAACCCGACCCGGCAGTCCTTCGTCACCGAACTGGTTGGCAAGGAGCGGGTCCGGAACGCGATCAGCATGGTGTCCTCGACCTTCCAGCTCGGCAGCATGATCGGGCCGGCGCTCGGTGGCGTCCTGCTCGGCACGATCGGCACCGGCTGGGCCTTCGCCGTCAACGCGGTGACCTTCTTCGGCTCGATCTCCGCGCTACTGATGATGCGCGAGTCCGAGATGCCGGGCCTGCACGCGGCCCGGCGGGCCGGCGCCGGCCTGCGGATCCGCGACGGCCTGCGTGACGGCCTGCGCTACGCGACGCACGAGCCGGCCGTCCGGTGGGCGATCGCGCTGGTCGGGATCTACGGGATGTTCGCGATCAGCCTGCCGGTCACGCTCACCGCGTTCGCGGACCGGGTCTTCCACACCGGCGCGTCGGGCTACGGCATGCTCAACTCCGTGGTCGCGGTCGGCGCGCTCACCGGTGCGCTGCTGTCCGCCCGGCGGGTGCGGCCGACCCGGCTGCGGAACCTGGTCGGGATCGCGTCGCTGCTGACCGTCACCCAGGTCCTGGCCGCCGTCCAGCCGTCGCTGTGGACCTTCATCCCGGTGCTGTCGGCGATGGGCATGGCGACGCTGATGTTCCTCACCGCGGCCCAGTCGATGGTCCAGCTCACCACTCCGGACGGACTGCGCGGCCGGGTGTCCGGGATCTACAACCTGGTCTTCATCGGCGGTGGTGCGATCGGCGGGCCGCTCGTCGGCGCGATCGCCCAGCACTGGGGCGCCCGTACCAGCCTGATGCTGTCCGGGCTGGTCCCGGCCGTGGCCACGATCGCCATCGCGCTCAGGCTCCGCCGGGACGGCCGCTTCCGGGTCGTCGTGGTCCGCCCGGAGACCAGGTCACCGTGGCTGCAGCCACCTCGCCTGGGGCTCGCCCAGACCGAAGTACGGGTCGAGCGGCCGGCGGCGCCGCGGATCGACCGGCCGTTCACGATCGCGCGGCGGCATCACCAGCGGGACAACCAGCACCCGCGCCCACGACGTACCAGGCGCAAGCCGCTGCATCACCGGTAGATGTCGGTGATCCACGACTGCCAGGCGTTCTGCAGGCGCTCGGCGTCGTGGTCGCCGTAGTAGTGGTGGCCTAGCGCAACAGACATGCCGAGCAGATCGCGGCCGTGGAATCGCAGCAGCGCATCGTCGGTCTGAACTCCCACGTGGCTGGGGCCGTAGTAGTCGAGCACTCCGACGACCGGCTCCAGCCCCGGGACCCGCAGCTCCACCTTGTCCCCCACGGTCGACGTCCCGATCGTCGACATCAGCCAGCGCCAGGACTCCGCCGTGTTCTCGGATTCGGGGCCCTCGGCAACAATATAGATGGCCGGCGCGCCGCCGAAGGTCGACAGGTAGAGCGCGAGCGTGTGGAAGTAGAGCCCCCAGCCGCGCGCGGTCGCCTCGTACTCCGCTTCCCAGTCGTCCGCGGTGAACCCGGTCTGGGTGAAGCGCAGTACCGCGGAACTGCCGTCGCGCGCCTCGATCAGATACTCGTACGACCCGGTCCCGGCCTCGATTTTGAAGCCGCGGCCCGGCTCCCACCTCGTCGCCCGGCCGTCGGCGGTCCGCCCGTTCTTGTCCGGGGTGGGGTCCATCGGCGCGAACCAGGCGGTCATCCCGGCCTCGGTCGCGATCGCGTCCCAGACCTGCTCGGGAGTCGCGTCCAGCGCGATCTCGAGCTCCAGCCGGCGTTCCTCGGTCATCGGTGTTCTCCACTCGGTTTGGGGTGCACGGCAACCAGCAGTCGATGGGTCCGACCGCTCGGCGCCGACTCGTCGTGGTACTTCGCCGTCAGCCGCAGCAGGGTCTCCGACAGTTCCCCGGCGAAGGCGGCCCGCTCGGCCGCGGAGGCGAACCGGATCTCGCCGTCGACCGCGAAGGTGGCGAGCTTGCGCCGGGCCTTCCGCGCGCCGGCCAGCAACTCCCCGACCTCGCGAAGCGTCCGCGCGGCGAGGGCCAGCAACCAGCGAGCCGACAGCCCGTCGGGCGACACCGCCGGATCGGGCTGCACGCCGGCCAGCACCCGCGGCGAGATCACGTACGCCGAGGCGCTCGCTCGCAGCACGCGTTCGGTGCAGTTGCCCCTGCGGCGTTCCTCCACCAACTCGACCAGACCGTGCTTCTCCAGCGCGCGCAGGTGGTAGTTCAGCTTCTGCCGGGGCAGCTCCAACTTCGTCGCCAGCGTCGTCGCCGAGCCCGGCTCGGCCAGCGCGGCCAGCAGGCGCACTCGGACCGGGTCCAGCGAGACACCGGCCGCGGCCGGATCGTCGATCACCAGCACGTCGTCCATGGCTCGACCCTGTCACCGACAACAATAGTTGTCAAGAACACCAGGTTCGTCGGCAGTCCGGATCGCGGAAATATCTCGCCGCCGGTTCGGCCGGGCTGGAACGATGAGGGCCGACGAAAGAGGTGGTGGGGGCGATGCCGTTCCAGCTCGAAGGACCGGTGCTCGAAGGCGAACTCGTGCGCCTCGAGCCACTGGATCACCGGCACGCGGCCGAGTTGGCCGAGGCCGCCGAGGCGGACCGCAGCTCGTACGACCTCACCTGGGTGCCGAGCGCCGACGAGGTCGGCGACTACATCGATGCCCAACTCGGGCGCGCGGCGACCGGCAAGCTCGCGCCCTACGCGCAGATCTCGCAGCAGTCAGGGCGCGCGATCGGGGCTACGTCCTACTGGGATCCACGGATGTGGCCGGACGGTGAGCGGCTGTGCGCGATCGAGATCGGCTTCACCTGGCTGGCGTCCTTCGCCCAGGGCACCGGCGTCAACGCGGAGGCGAAGTACCTGTTGTTCCGGCACGCCTTCGAGACCTGGGAGGTGGCCCGGGTCGACCTGAAGACCGACGCGCGCAACGCACGGAGCCGGGCCGCGATCGAGAGCGTCGGTGCGAGGTTCGAGGGCGTCCTGCGGAACTGGTCGAACTCGTGGGCTCCGGGCGAGAAGGGCCTGTTGCGCGACTCGGCGATCTTCTCCGTCGTCGCGACGGAGTGGCCCGAGACCCGGGCTCAGCTGGAGAAGCGGCTAGCGCGGTACTAGCGAGACATTGTCGAGCCGGAGCCAGGACGATCACAGGCGGGAGAAATTGATTTCCCTCGCAGGTGGGACGAAGGTCGCCAGCCGGACTGGACTGGTCAAGAGCCTGCACGCAGACGGAGAGGCCCGGCGGCGACCCTCCCCCAGGAAGGGTCGCCACCGGGCTGTCGACTAAGGCGCGTCGACCAGTTGGACCGGCGGGACCTTGACCGTGCGGTGGTGCTTGGTGCCGCCCAGGATGACCTTGCGCAGCGACACGTTGTTGTTCAGGTTCTCCTCGAACAACCGCTTCTCCGGGTTGGCGACGACCTGGACGAAGTACGTCCCGTTCGGCAGGTCGGTCACGTCGAAGGACTGGCCCGGCAGCGACTGGACGTAGGTGTCACCGGAGCCGACGTCGAGCACCTCACGCACCGACAGCGAACCCTGGTTGCCGCAGGCGGTGTGCAGGTCGGTGTTCGACGGGTGCCAGTTGGCGTTCTTCACCGTGTAGTCGATGGCGTCCGTCGCGGCCAGGCAGAACGCTTCCTTCTGACTGCGGACGACCTCGGTCTGGGTCGCGTTCAGCAGGCTGTAGCGGGCGAAGTCCGTGAAGTGCCAGTGGTGATGGCCGTCGCGGGCATCCCACTCCATCGTGCCGGTCTTCTGGTAGCCGACCTCCTTGCCCTTGGTGTCGTAGAAGTACTGGTAGGCGTCCATCAGGTCCTTGCCCTTCTGCCGGAACCCGTCCAGGACGAGCGGCGACGGCCCGGCGTTCCAGACGTTCGCGGAGAACTGCAGGAAGTCCTTGTCCGCGTCCGGCGTCCCCGCCTCGCCTGGCACCACACCGATCTGCCAGGCCGGCAGCGACCTCAGGTCGGGCTTCGGTCCCTTCGGCACGCTCGCCTTCCCGGTCGGCCGCTGCGCGTGCGGCTTCGGAGTCGACTCCGGTACTGCGCTCGCCCTGGCCTCCGAGGCCACCAGTTTCGACGCTTGGGGACCGGCCTGCCGGCAGCCCTCCGTGTGCCCGGGACCGCAGTCCTCGGCATCCTTGACCGTGACGTTCAGGGAGACGGTCGAGTCGTACGCGCCGATCTTGAAGTAGTCCCGGTACGTCTTGTTGATGGTGAGCTTCGCGGTGTACTTGCCGTTCGGCAGATCCACCTCGGTGCCGTCGTAGGCGACCGTGTTCGCCGACCAACCCGCCTGCAACCCCCAGACCGAGCCGAGCGTGAACGGATTCGCGCCACAGCCCTCCGGGTACGGCGACGTGGCGGGCGCGTCCGGCCGGGTGCGCGACCCCTCGCCGTTGAGGCAGGTGGTCTGGTCCCGGTCGTAGACCTTCTTGCCGGTGGCATCGGTGATGGTGAGCCGCAGGAACTTGCCCAGCCCGGCGAAACTCGTCACCGACCCCGGCGGCAACGCCTTCGGCTTCCCCGCCACGAACTGGTTCGCGACGATCGGATCGCCGTACGACTTCCGCGTCGCCCGCACCTCGACCGGCTTCCTGCCGGCCACCAGGTGCGTCCCGAGATCCAGGAACACGCCACCTTCGGGATACCGCTCCAACGTCACATCGGTGCTTCCGGCAACCAGTTTCAGGGACGGCTCGGCGGCCGCCTTCGCGCTCCCCGAGGACGCCGCGCCGGCGGCTCCCGCGGCCAGCGCCACCATTGCCGCAGCCCCGCCCACCGCGACCGCGGTACGGCCGATTCTCCTTGAATTGTTGATGATTCACCCCTCCGTTCGGGCCGACCCGCCTCACACGGGTCCTCGAGCCCTGTCACGAAGTACGACCGGCAAGGTCGTTCGAAGGTTGATCTCAGTTGGATGGCATTTGCATCACGGCGACTACCGACAGTTATCGGGGCCTGTTACTTGACGACGTAAATTAACCGGCTCTAGGCTCGGCAGCGGCCGGGGGTGAGCACCGTCCGCTCCCCCTGATCCGCCCACGAGACGGAGGAACACCATGTCAGTCCCCTCTGGTTCCGCGCCCGCCGCGGACCCGGTCCGCCGAACACCGGGACGCAAGCGCCGTGCCGGTGTGGTGGTCGTTGCCGCTGCCGCCCTGGTGTCGGCGGCGGCTTCGATCGCACCGGCGAGCGCCAGCCTGTCCGGGGCCGCTTCGAGCGCCCAGCCGGGCCCCAAGCCCACCCTGGTCGAGCCTGACAAGAGCTTCCAGGGCAACGCACCGGTCGAGCTGCCCAGCGCCGAGGCCAACGTGCCCGCCACCTACTCCGGGGTCGCCGCGAAGCCCTACCTGGGCTGGAGCAGCTGGAGCCTGCAGTCCACCAACTACCCGGGCGTGAACCCGGACGGGCCGGGCAGCTTCATCAGCGAGAAGAACATCCTCGCCCAGGCGAACGCGATGGCCACCAAGCTGAAGCCGTACGGCTACGAGTACATCAACATCGACGCGGGCTGGCAGCTCGGCGGTGACGAGTACGGCCGCCCGGTCGCGAACACGGCCCGGTTCCCGCGCGGGATGAAGGCGGTCGGCGACGACCTGCACAAGCTCGGCCTGAAGTTCGGCATCTACACCGTGGTCGGCCTCGGCTTCGACGTCTACCGCGAGGGCAACACCCCGATCTACAACGCGCCGGGCTGTTTCACCCGCGACATCGTCTACCCGGACCTGCGCACCACGAACGGCTGGGACCAGGCGTACAAGATCAACTACGAGAGCCCCTGCGCACAGAAGTACGCCGACTCGATCGCGAACCTGTTCGCGAGCTGGGGTGTCGACTTGATCAAGATGGACGGCGTCGGCCCCGGTTCCTGGAAGGGCGCTCCGGACGACCCGAACCACAACAACACCGAGGACGTCGAGGCCTGGTGGCGCGCGGTGCAGAACGCCGGCCGCCCGATGCAGTACACGCTGTCCTGGTCGCTGAGCCACCGGTACGCCGAGACCTGGAAGGCCAACTCCAACGGCTGGCGGATCGACACCGACGTGGAGTGCTACTGCGACACCATCGTGCGCTGGGACGGCTCGGTCAAGCAGCGCTGGTGGGACCTGCCGCAGTGGATCGACGACGCCGGACCCGGGCACTGGAACAACCTGGACGCGATCAACGTCGGCGTCGGCGAGATGGACGGCCTGAACGAGGCCGAGCGGCAGAGCTACATGACCTTCTGGGCGATCAACGCGGCCCCGCTGTTCGTCGGTGACGACATGACCAAGCTGGACGCGTACGGCCTGAAGCTGCTGACCAACCGCGAGGTCATCGCGATCAACCAGTCCGGCAACCCGGCCCGCCCGCTGAACCAGGACCAGTTGCAGCAGACCTGGTATGCCAAGAACGCCGACGGCAGCGTCACGGTCGGCCTGTTCAACCTGGCCGAGACCCCGGCGACGGTGACGGGCAAGTTCGACGAGCTCGGCATCAGCGGCCGGGCGACCGTCCGCGACGTCTGGGCGAACCAGAACACCAAGCACGTCAGCGGCCAGGTCAGCGCGGCGCTCCCGGCGCACGGGTCGAAGCTGTACCGGATCACCCCGAACAGCGTCGGCGCGGTGAGCAAGCCGGCCGACCTGACGGCGACCGACGTCAGCCGTACCACGGTGTCGCTGACCTGGCGGCCGAGCACGGGCGCGAAGTCCTACCAGGTCTACGCGAACGGCAAGCAGGTGGCGACCAGCGCGAGTACCAGCGTCGTGGTGAACGGCCTGCTGCCGCAGACGCAGTACAGGTTCGAGGTGAAGGGCGTCAACGGCGGCGCCACGTCCGACGCCAGCGCGCCGGTGACGATGTTCACCGCGAAGTCGGGCGGTCCCGTCCGCTACGAGGCCGAGGCATCGACCAGCACGCTGACCGGAAACGCCGGCATCTCGGGCTGCACGCTGTGCTCGGGCGGCGCGAAGATCGGCAACATCGGTGGTGACGCGTCGGTGACGCTGAACAACATCACCGTGCCGGCCGCCGGGACCTACCTGGTCAAGATCGCCTACACCGACGGCGACACCAGCCGCCAGAGCATGCTGACGGTCAACGACGCCGACAGCTACTGGGTCAACTACCACGGCCTGGGCGACAACGACTGGGGTACGCCGCAGGTCGTCTACCTGCCGGTCAAGCTGGCCGCGGGCGCCAACTCGCTGAAGATCCACAACCCGACCGGCTACATCGCCGACATCGACTGGATCACCGTCTAGTCACCCCGCACCACCTCCGCCGAGAAGGGGCGGACCGCCTGCCCGCGGTCCGCCCCTTCTCGTTCGGTCTAGATGGCGGAGGTGACGCCGCCGTCCATGGTGATGATCGCGCCGGTGACGTAACTGGCCAAGGGGGAGGCGAGGAAGAGGGCGACGTTGGCGACCTCGGCCGGTTCGGCGGCGCGGCCGATCGGGATCTCGGCGACCTGCTCGGCGAGCAGTTCCTCCTTGGGCCGGCCGGTGGCCCGGACCGCGGCCTCGAGGCCCTCGTCGACGCGGCCGGTCCGGGTCAGCCCGGGATTGATCACGTTCACCCGGACGCCGCGATCGGCGTACGCCTTCGCGTAGCCGACCGACGCGAGCATCAGGGCCGCGTTGGCCGCGCCGCCACCGATGTGCAGCGGGTTCGCCGCGCGGCCGCCCTGGCCGACCACGTTCACGATCGCGCCGCTGCCGCGCTCGGCCATGCCGCGCACGACCGCCTCGGTCGCGTGCATGTAGGTGAAGTACTTCGCCTCCATCGCCGCGTGCAGCGCCTTGCTGTCCAGTTCCGCCGCCGGTGTCCGCCGGGCCGCGCCCGCGCAGTTCACCAGGATGTCCGGTACGCCGATCCGCTCGAAGGCCGCGGCGGACGCGTCCGGATCGGTCAGGTCGACCGCCTCGACCTCGAAGGTCACGCCACGTCCAGCCAGTTCCTGCTGAGCGGCGGCCAGATTGGCGGGATCACGCGAGATGCCGATCACCTTGGCGCCCTCGCGAGCCAGCGCCTCGACGCAGGCCAACCCGATTCCCTTGCTCGCTCTGGTCACCACGGCCGTCCGGCCCGACAGTTGAAGATCCACCCGGTCAGCGTATCCGGGCCCGGCGGCTTGAGAGGATGGGTATCAGTCGACGGAAGGACGCCCGGGATGAGGATCACGGCGGTCGAGACGATCCGGCCCAGCATCCAGCCGAACCTGCTGTTCGTGCGGCTGCACACCGACGACGGGCGGATCGGCCTCGGCGAGGCGTTCTTCGGCGGCCGCACGGTCGAGTCCTACCTGCACGAGTCCGTCGCCGAGGTGCTGCTGAGCACCGACGACCCGACGCCCGAGGCGATCTCCCGGACGCTCACGTCGTACACGGGATTCGCTGGCGCGGGAGTCGAGACGCGGGGCAACGGTGCCGTCGATCTGGCGCTGTGGGACCTCGTGGGTCAAGGCGCGGGCCTGCCGCTGGTGAAGCTGTTCGGCGGACCCGTGCAGGAGTCGTTGCCGATCTACAACACTTGCGCCGGGCCCGGGTACATCAGCCAGAACACGCGGCAGCGGTCGGACAACTGGGGCGTACCGGTGGGCGGGCCTGCTCGCTGGGACGACCTCGACGCGTTCCTCAACCGCTCGGGCCCGCTCGCCCGCGAGCTGTGGGACGAAGGCATCCGCGGCATGAAGGTCTGGCCCTTCGACCAGGCGGCCGAGGCGACCAACGGCACCGACATCTCACCGGCCGGGCTGTCGCGCGGCCTCGCCGTGATCGAGGCGATCCGGGCCGAGGTCGGCTTCGAGATGGCGCTGATGGTCGAGCTGCACGGCCTGTGGAACCGCCGGGGCGCGACCACGATCCTGCAGGCTCTGGAGCCGTATCGCCCTTACTGGGTTGAGGATCCGATCCGCCCGGACGCCGTCGACGCGCTCGCGACGCTGACCCGCGACACCGACGTACCGATCGCGACCGGCGAGACCGTCGTCGGACGGCGCGGCTTCCTGCCGTTGCTCGAGCGCGGCGCGGTGGACGTGGTGACGGTCGACGTCCAGTGGACCGGCGGACTGACCGAGGCCCGTAAGATCGCCAGCCTCGCCGACACGTACGGCGTACCGGTGGCGCCGCACGACTGCACCGGACCCGCCACCCTGGCGGCCTGCGTGCACCTCACTCAGTCGGCGCCGAACGGCCTGATCCAGGAGACGGTCCGGGCCTTCCTGCGCACCTGGTACGGCGAACTGGTCGAGGGGCTGCCCGAACTCGTCGACGGCCGGATCGCCGCGACCTCCGAGCCCGGCCACGGCGTGAAGCTCCGCCCGGACCTCGACCGGGTCGAGCGCCGGATATCCGGTGCGGTCGGCAACTAAGCGCCGAGGCAACAATCAAGGTGCGGTAGGCAACGAATTCGAAGTGTTGGTCGTCCGGGCTTGAACCGCCCAGTACTATGAGTAATCAGATCGACACTCTTTGTTTCGACGTTCCGTTGCTGTGAGCACTGACGCCGGAGGGACCCGTGCCGACCATGTCACCCAACCACTCCCCACCCTCATCCGGGCCCGCGCGCGACCGCGTCCCGTGGAGGTCCGTCCTTCGCCACGACCTACCGGCCTCGCTGGTGGTCTTCCTGATCGCGATCCCTTTGTCGCTGGGGATCGCGGCCGCCTCCGGGGCCCCGCTGATCGCCGGACTGGTGGCCGCCGTCGTCGGCGGTGTCGTCGCCGGCGCGCTCGGTGGTTCCCCCTTGCAGGTCAGCGGCCCGGCCGCGGGCCTCACGGTCGTCGTCGCCGGCCTGGCGACGCAGTACGGGTGGGCCGCGACCGCGGGCATCACCTGCGCGGCCGGCCTGTTGCAGATCCTGCTCGGCGTCACCCGCGTCGGCCGGCTCGCCCTTTCCCTGTCCCCCGCCGTCGTGCACGGCATGCTCGCCGGGATCGGCGTCACCATCGCCGTCCAGCAGTTGCACGTCGTGCTCGGCGGACGGGCTCAGAGTTCCCTGATCGCCAACCTGGCCGAGCTTCCCGAGCAGTTGCTGGCCCACCATCCGGGCTCGGTCCTGGTCGGCGTACTGACCGTGGTGATCCTGCTGGTCTGGCCTCGGTTGCCCAAGGTCAACCTCGTTCCCGCGCCGCTGGTCGCCGTCGTCACGGTGACCGCGTCGGCCGCCGCGTACATGGTCGACGTCACCCGCGTCTCCCTGCCGGACGAGCCGCTCAAAGAACTGATACTTCCCGCCCTGCCGCACGGCGGTCCGTTGGAGATCGCGACGGCCATCCTCACCGTCGCGCTCGTCGCCAGTGTCGAGTCACTCCTCTCAGCCGTTGCCATAGACAAGCTTCACCGCGGCAAACGGAGCAACCTGGACCGCGAACTGATCGGGCAGGGCGCGGCCAACGCGGTGTGCGGCGCTCTCGGTGGGATGCCTGTCACCGGTGTCATCGTGCGCAGTTCCACCAACGTCGCCGCCGGCGCCCGCAGCCGGGCCTCGGCGATCCTGCACGGCCTCTGGATCGCGGTGTTCGTGCTCGCCGCCGGCGCGATGCTCGAACTGATCCCGATGGCCGCGCTGGCCGGCGTCCTGCTGGTGACCGGGTTGCGCCTGGTCCAACTGGCCCACATCCGCACCCTCAAACGCCACGACGAACTCCTCGTGTACGTCGTGACCGCCGCCGGAGTGGCCGTGCTCGGCCTGGCCGAAGGAGTGCTCGCCGGACTCGTGCTGGCGCTCGGCCGGGTGCTCTACCGGTTGGCCAGGGCAACGGTCACCGCCACCGAGGAGGACGGCGTCTGGATCGTCCGGATCCGCGGCACGCTGGTGTTTCTGGGCGTTGCCTCGCTGGTTCGCACTCTGCGCGCGATCCCGGTCGGCGCCAAGGTTCAGGTGGATCTCCAGGTCAACCACCTGGACCACGCGGCGTACGAGGCGATCGAGGACTGGCGGCGCGGACACCTCGCGCGCGGCGGCTCGGTGGTGATGAACCGGTCCGCGTTCCGGTCCGCGCTGCACGGCGAGACGCACCGCTGGATCATCCCGTGGCAGCAACGCCAGGTGGTGCCGGAGGTGGACCAGCGCGCCGCGATGCTGGACGGTATCCGCGAGTTCGAGGCGACGGCCGAGTCGATCCGGCCGATGATGGCCCGGCTCGCGGTCGACGGTCAGCGCCCGGCCCAGTTGTTCATCACCTGCGCCGACTCGCGGATCGTGCCGAACATGATCACCACCAGCGGACCGGGCGACCAGTTCTGCGTCCGGAACGTGGGCAACCTCGTTCCGCCGTACGGGTCGAACAGCAACTCCGTCGACGCGGCGGTCGAGTATGCGGTCGAGGTGCTCGGGGTGACCTCGATCGTGGTCTGTGGCCACTCGCACTGCGGTGCGACCACGGCGGCGCTCGAGGCTGCTTCACCGGAGAGCGGCTCGGGCCTGAAGAGCTGGCTGCGGCACCTGGAGGCATCGGTCCGCCGGTCGGCCGCGTTGCCCGACATCGTCGATCCGGTGACCGGAATCAAGCTGTCGCCGGCCGACAAGTTGGCCGTCACCAACGTGGCGGTGCAACTGGAGAACCTGCGCACCTTCGCCTGCGTCCGCAAGGCCGAGGAGAGCGGCCGGCTCGAACTCACCGGCCTGTACTTCGACATCAGCGCCGCCGCGGCCCGGCTGGTCCTGGAGCGCGAGCCCTACCTGGTGCGCGCCGACGAGGAACTGGCCACGGCCACGTCGCCGGCTGACATCTGACCGGCACCGGCGGGTGCGTTGTTCCGGCGCACCCGCCGGCTGTCGAAGATCAGCACCAACGGCACGGCCATCGCCAGCGCGATCAGCCCGTCCAGCCAGTAGTGGTTGGCGGTCACCACGACCACCGCGAACGTGATCACCGGATGCGCGATCCACAACCACCGCCAGCGGGACCGGGTGGCCCGGATCAGGAACACCGCGACCAGGAACGCCCAACCGACATGCAAACTCGGCATCGCCGCGAACTGGTTCGCCAGACCGCTTTCGGCGTCCGGGCCGTAGACCGACTGCCCGAGCAGTACTCCGGTGTCGACCCACCCGTACTGCGGCAGCATCCGCGGCGGCGCCAACGGAAACACCAGGTGCCCGATCAACGCGAGCCCGGTCAGCGCCGCCAGCGCCCAGCGGGCTTTGGCGTACTCCGCTGGGCGTTTGACCAGCATCCAGAGCAGGACGATCGCGGTCAACGGGAAGTGCACGCCGGCGTAGTACCGGTTGGCGGCCTGGGCGAGGTCGGGAATCTGCAGGGCGAGCGACTGGACCGCGGCCTCGCTCGGCAGGCCGAGGCCGGCCTGGAAGTGGATCAGGACGTCGGCGTTGAGGAAGGCCGATCCGGCGTGCTTGGCCGAGAGGAACCGGCCGAGGTTGTAGATGCCGAAAAACACCGCCAGCAAGACGATCTCACGGAGGATCCGCCTGCGTCGGGCCTGGCGTTCGATGGCCGCGGACAACGGCGCGAGATCATCCAGCGGCCTGCAGAGAGTCACCTGCGCCATGTCGCCCCTCCCCTGGAACCCGAACGCCCGTTCTCCGAATCTATCAAGAACGGTCGTTCGTTTTCACTGTGATCCTGACCCCACTCCAGCTCTTCCAAACTATCGCAATTTGCTGATAGTTACGAAGAATATGAAGCAGCTCACAGGCGGGCTCCTGGCGACGTCAGGTTCGCGCCCTCCTCGAGGCGACCAGGTCACCGGCAGAGTAGCCGTCGGCACGGAGCAGTTGGCCCGCGGTCACCTCGAGGATGTCGATGGCGATCGGGTCACCGCTCAGGTCCTCGGAGCTGATCGGGCGGTCGTCGAGGTAGAGGTCGACCCGGTCGATGCCGTCGACGTCCAACTCGACCGTCAGCGTCGTGGCAGCCAGGCTCGTGGTGAGCCCGAGCCGCCGGTTCGGCATCGCCGCGAGCATCGCGCCGGCCGCGTCGAGCAGGTCGACGTTGCCGTTCAGCAGATCTGCCCTGGTCATCTGGTGGGTGACGTCGGGGCGCACGCCGAGGTCCTCCACCGGAGTACCGGACAGTTCGCCGACGCGCAGGGTACGGCGGATCGAGACCCGCAGGTTCGCCCCGTTCGGCAGCGCCTCGTACGGCGACGTCGGGTCGGCCGGCGGTGGTTCGTTCAGCAGGGTGGCGAGGAGTCCGTGGGTCCAGACGTTCGCGCCACCCGCGCCGGTGTTGTCGTCGACGCCGAGGATCCTGCCGATCCGGTGGTCCGCGAACCCGGCCGCGAAGATGTCCGTCGCGGAGTAGCAGCGCGCGTCCGTCACCAGCACCACCGGGCCGTAGTACGTCTGGCCGATCTCGTTGGCGCCGTCCTCGGGGGTGATCGGCTTCGCCGCGGAGTACACGGCGCCCGTCTCGGTGGCCAGGTCGAGCGAGTCGAACCAGGGGCCGAGGTCGATCCCGGACGGGTTGTCCTTGTGCCGCCGGCAGAGGCGCAGGTTGAGCGGAGAACTGATGAACTGGACCGGCTCGGGCACGATCCGGTGCGGCGTCATCGTCTGCAGGGTGAACTCGCTGGCGTAGATGTGACCGCCGCCGTTGTCGCGGACGTCCACGATCAGCCCGTTCTGCGGCAGCGCGGCCGCGAGCCGGACGAACTCGTCGCGGAAGGCGACCGGGTCCTGCACGCTGAAGGTGAAGATCCGGATGTGCCCGAAGGTGCCGTGCGCGGTGACCACCTCACGGGCCCGGAAGACGCCCGGCATCGTGGTCGCCAGGTCGGCGCCACCGACGGCGACCGCGTGGGTCAGTTCGGCCGAGCTCTGGCCTTGCTCCAACTCGACCACCTCGCGGACGTACAGCGCCTTCTTGGCCCGCGACTTCTCGTCGGAGTCCAGGTCGAGACCCATCGCGGCCGAGGCCGGGGTGATCGCGTCGAGGTCGGTCATCGGCGGCAGGTTGGTCGTCACCTTCCACTGCTCGCGCAGTTCCTGGCTCGAACCGTCCAGGCCGATGTAGCTCAAGGTCACCCAGTCCTCGTCCGGCGGCGACTGGATCACCAGCGGCCGCAGGGTGAGGGACTCCAGCCCGCGAGCCAGGTTCGCCGCCTCGTTGCTGCCGGCGAACTGGGCTCCGTTCAGCGCCGCCGCGCGGGCGATCGGCGTACCGTTCCAGTGCGTCACCTCGGCGCCCGGCCCGAACTGCGGCGCGGTGAAACCGGTGACGGTCCTGGTGATCAGGTAGTGCTCGCCGGTCCCGTCGAAACACTTCTCGATCAGGAACGGCAGGAACGCGATCTTGCCCGCGAACGGGACCGGCAGCAGGTAGTTCGTGTGCAGGTCGCGGACCGAGTGGAAGATGGTCGACATCTGCCGGTGGAAGATCCACTCGGCCTCCATCGTCTCCGCGGTCTGGCGCTCCACCCGGGCGCGCATCACCCGTAGCCGCTGCAGCGGATTGACGACGTGCATCGCGGCCTTCAACGGCAGGTGCACGTAGTTCTGCTCGAGCATCAACAGGGCCTGGTCCACAAGCAGCTTCCGCTGCCCGAGCGTCAGCGTTCCCGCCGACGCGAGGAACTGCGGCAACGGCACGGCGGCCGCTGCCTCCGTTGTCTTCCTGCTGGTGGACTTGCGAGTGGTGGTCTTCCGGGCTGGCTTGGCGACGGTCTTACGAGGCTGCGACATGACTCCCCCAAGGAGGCGGCCCCTCCCCTGGGCCGCGATCCTCTTACCGTCCGCCGCCGCTTTCCCGATGTCAACGGCTCGGTGCGACCGGTCGCCTGTCAGGATGGGGCGATGAGTGAGGTGTGGGACAACATCACCACCGCGCAGGCCGATCCGTCGGTGCGCGTGGTGATCGGGACCGCGGTCGCCGCGTTGCTGCTGATCGCGTGGCGGCCCGTCTGGCGGCATACCCGGCAGGTCGTGACGATCGCGCACGAGGGCGCGCACGGGCTGATCGCCGCGCTGGTCGGCCGCAAGCTGGCGGGGATCAGGCTGCACTCGGACACGTCGGGTGTCACCGTGTCTCGTGGGCACCCGACCGGTCCCGGCATGATCGCGGTGCTGCTGGCCGGCTATCCGGGGCCGGCGCTGTTCGGGCTCGGCGCGGCGTTCGTGCTCAGCCGGGGATATCCGGTCGCGCTGCTCTGGGGGCTGCTCCTGCTCCTCGTTCTGCTGCTCCTGCAGATCCGCAACCTCTTCGGGCTGTGGTCGGTAGTTGCCTTTGGCACCTTGGTGTTCGCGGTGTCGTGGTGGGGGTCGGAGCAGGTGCAGTCCGGATTCGCCCAGCTGCTGACCTGGTTCCTGCTGCTCGCGGCGCCGCGCGCGGTACTGGAGTTGCAGCACTCTCGCCGAGGAGGAGGCGGCCGCAACTCCGACGCGGACCAACTGCGCCGGCTGACCGGAGTACCGGCTCTGCTTTGGGTTGGGTTCTTCGGCCTGCTGACCCTCGCCTGCCTCGCCCTCGGCGTCGTCTGGTCCGGCGTACTGCCTGACTAGGCGCGTCCGCCCGCGATCGGGCGGTCGCGTTGGGTGGTGCCCGGACCGCCGTACGGGTAGTCGGCGGCGCCCGGGTCGCTGGCCTTGTCCAACTGCTGGGTCTCCTCGGCCGTGAGGTGCAGGTCGGCGGCGGCGAGGTTGTCGTCCAGTTGCTCGAGGGTCCGGGCGCCGAGGATGACCGAGGTGATCGCGGGGCGGTCCACGAGCCAGGCGAGCGCGACCTGGGCCATCGAGATGTCGCGGGACTCGGCGATCGTGCGGACTGCCTCGACCACGTCGCGGACGCGCTGGTTCTTGCTGCGGCGGTGCCACGACTCGACGCCCCGGTTCGGGTCCTCGCCCAGCCGGGTGGCGCCGGTCGGCTCCTCGTCGAAGGAGTACTTGCCAGTCAGCCAGCCACCTCCGAGCGGCGACCACGGCAGCAGGCCGAGCTTGTTCTCCAGGGCGGCCGGGACGATCTCCCACTCGATCTCCCGGACCAGCAGGTTGTACTGCGGCTGCAGCGTGACGAGTGGCGACCAGCCGAGCCGGTCGATCAGGTCGCACGCCTTCTGCAACTGCCACCCGGTGAAGTTGGACAGACCGCCGTACGAGATCTTGCCGTCCCGTACTGCGTCCTCCAGGAAGCTGAGCGTCTCCTGCAGCGGGGTGATCGGGTCCCACGCGTGCAACTGGTAGAGGTCGACGTGGTCGACACCCAGCCGCGAGAGCGACGCGTCGAGGGCGCGGCGCAGGTGCCGGCGGGAGGTGCCGACGTCGTTCGGCGCGTCCCCGGTCGGGAACCGCCCCTTGGTTGCCAGGACGACGTTGTCGCGGGCCGCGGACTTCGCCAGCCAACTGCCGATGATCTCCTCCGAGGCGCCGGCCGTGTAGACGTCGGCCGTGTCGACGAAGTTGCCGCCGGCCTCGACGTACCGGTCGAGTTGCTGGTGGGCGCCGGCCTCGTCGGTCTCGTTGCCGAACGTCATCGTGCCCAACGCATAGGTGGACACGACTGCGCCGCTGTTGCCCAGGGTGCGGTATTCCACGACTGCTCCTCGCTCGAGACTTTGTCCTGACCACCTTAGTCCCGGCGGTTGTGGCGATCGCGCGGGAAACCGTCCGAGGCGGGAAGTAGCCTGGCACGGTCCGCGGGACGAAGGGGAAGACGATGAACACCAGCGAACTGCTGCTCGACGCGTTCGGCCGGATCCGGGAGATCGTGCACGAGGCCGTCGACGGGCTCGACGAGAAGACTCTCGGCGCCCGCCCCGACGACACCGGGAACTCGATCGCCTGGCTGACCTGGCACCTCACCCGGATCCAGGACGACCACCTGGCCGACGCCGGCGGCTACGAGCAGATCTACACCGCCAAGGGCTGGCACGAGCGGCTGGGCCTGCCGTTCGACCCGGCCGACACCGGCTACGGGCATGGCGCCGCCCAGGTCGCGGCTGTCCAGTTGTCCGCCGAGCAGCTCACCGGGTACTACGACGCCGTGCACGAGCGCACCCTCGACTACCTCAAGGGCCTGTCCGACCACGACCTCGACCGGATCGTCGACAAGCGCTGGAAGCCACCCGTCACCCTCGGCGTCCGGCTGGTCAGCGTCCTGTCCGACGACCTCCAGCACGCCGGCCAAGCGGCGTACGTCCGAGGTTTGCTCAGCTGAGGGTCGACTTCCAGAGTGTGGCTGGTTGGCCTGCCAGGAGGTAGAGCGTCTTGCCGATCGCGGCGGCGCCCGTCACCAGACCCTCGGGGCCGGTCGACTCCTGCACGGTCCAGTTGCCGTCCTGCCCGCTGACCACCTTGACTTTATTGCCTTCAGCAACCACTTGGTAGAGCCGCCCGTCGACGTCGATCGGCGGCGGCTGCTTGTCCTTGTCCCCGACCGCGATCGCCGGCACCCCGGCGAGCCGCTTGCCCTGCGAACCCTCGAGTTTCCACATCGCCAACTTGCCGTCCGCGAAGCCGGTGATCGTGCAGACCGTCTCCGTGCAACTCGCCGTGTTCCCCTGGCTGCGGTTCCCCGGCTCCGGCAGTGCGATCCGGGACCACCCCTTGTTGACACTGGTGGACCGCCACACCGCTGCTTCCTGCTGAACGACGTTCGGAGCCAGCCGCACCTGCGATCCGACCAGAACGATCCCGTCCCCGGCGACCGTGCCGTAGTTCGGGCCGACCAGCAGCGACGGCACGCTCTGCAGCGAGGTCTTCGCCGAATCCTGACGAACCCACTTGCTGGGCCCCTGCGGCAACCAGATCGCGGCGTCGAGACCGGTCTGGGCCGAGCCCCACGACCCGGCGAGCGCCTCGCCGGCGGGAGTGATGAGAGCGGAGTACAGGGCGCCCGCGGTCTGGCCGCCGAACGTGTTGAACTCCTGCGGATACTCCGTCAGCGTCTTCGCGGAGCCGGACCACACCGTCCAGCGGGTGTTGGAGTGAGCCCCGCCCGCGGCGCCACCGAGCGCGAGGAGCCGCCGGCCGTCGTACGCGATCGACTGCCAGATCGCTTCGAGCGCGTACGGGCTCTTCGCCTCGACCTTGACCTCCTGCCGGCTGCCGTCCTCCTGCTGGATCAGCAAGCGGGGCACGACTTCGGCACCACGATCCCGCAGCCCGATCAGCAGTTCGGTGCCGTGCCCGGTCAGTACTACGGGTTCCGCCGGCAGGTCGACCTTTGTCCAGGCAATCGGGGCCGGCGGCGGCGCGGCCTTGTCCTCACTACAGGCGGACCCGGCGAGCAGCACGCCGGCAGCCAACGCGATCAGGCCCATCCGGAGGGGCAGTCGGGCGCCGTGACGGAGCGGGTTCATTCAGCGATTCTGCGGGAGCTTGGGGGTCTTCTTCTTCGCGCCGCGGGGCGCCGACGGCGGCGGGACGACCGGTCCGATGTCGCCGTCCGGCGCGGTGTCCAGATCGATGATCACCGGCGCGTGGTCACTCGGCCCGGTCCCCTTGCGCGCCTTGCGGTCGATCCACGCGGCCTTCACCCGCTCGGCCACCGGATCCGACGCGAGCACCAGGTCGATGCGCATCCCCAGATCCTGGTGGAACATGCCGGCCCGGTAGTCCCAGTAGCTGAAGACCCGCTCCTCCGGCCAGCGCTCGCGGACGACGTCGTGCAGGCCGGTCGACATCAGGTCGGCCAGCGCCTGCCGCTCCGGCGCGGTCACGTGGGTCGAACCGACGAACGCGGCCGGATCGAACACGTCCGCGTCCGTCGGCGCGATGTTCATGTCACCGCAGACGATCGCCGCGTCCGGCCCACTGGCGACGACATTCTTCAACGCGGCCAGCCAGGCGAGCTTGTACTGGTAGTGGTCCGAGTCCGGCACCCGCCCGTTCGGCACGTACAACGAGTGGATTCGAATCCCGCCGCACGTGGCAGCCACCGCCCGTGCCTCCGGGTTGGGGAATCCGGGCGCCTCGGCGACCCCGGTGACGACATCTTCCAGACCGACCTTGGACAGCAGCGCGACCCCGTTCCACTGCACCTCGCCGTACAGGGCGGTCTCGTACCCACGCCCGGCCAACTCGTCACCCAGCAGTTTCGTGAAGGCGTCGTCCGCCAGTTTCGTCTCCTGCAGGCAGACGACATCCGGCTGCCGTTCGTCCAGCCACTCCAGCAACCGCGGCATCCGCTGCTTCACCGAGTTCACGTTCCAGGTAGCTACTCGCACCCGCCCTACGTTAGCTCGCCGGAGGCCTCCTCGACCGTGACGGACGGTGAAGACGTCGCGGCCGGGAGACAGCGGCTGGGGTGAAGGCGCATACTTGAGGTCTGATGGAGTCTTCTCGCGCGACGACGCGTCGTCACCTGTCCACGAGTCCCTTCAAGCCCCGCGTGCCTGACCCGATCAAGGTTTTCGAGGTCGGCGAGCAGGTCTCCCACGACAAGGAAGGGCTGGGCCGGATCAGTTCGGTGGATGGCACCAGTGCGGTTGTCGTCGACTTCGGCGGCGGTCGGCTGCTGCGGGTCGTGGCGCCGTTCGCCAAGCTCCACAACCTCTGATCCAACTCAGCTTCACGGACCGGTCCTCCCGCCTGCGTACTGCGACGGCGGGTGGACCCGGTTTGCACCGATCAGGCCGTACTGGTCTGCGCCGGTCTGCTCAGTCCAGTTCTGAGGAACGCCCTCAGCCGCTCGATCTCCGCGTCGAGCGCCTTCGCGTACGTCGTACCGGCGGGCGCGCGATCCACGTAGCCGACCTCGATGTCCTGTCCGGCGCCGGCGCAGTTGGCCCAGCCGATCACCCGGTCCCGCCACAGCAGCGGCATCGCGTAGTACCCCATCACGCGCTTGGCCTCCGGCGTGTACGCCTCGAAGCGGTAGTCCCAGCCCCACAGCTCACCGAAGCGGCTCCGATCCCAGACCACCGGGTCGAACGGCGCCAGGATCCGCACCCGCGCCGCCGGATCCGCCTCGACCGGCACCAGGTCGGCCGGCCAGACGTAGCGGGTGCCGCCGACGTTCGCCGCCTCCAGTTCTCCTCGCGCGAGGAGATCCAGGACCACCGGCCGCCCACCGGGCTTCTTACTGGGTCCACGCGTCATCCTGATCAGATAGCTCACCGCCGAGCTCAGGCTGGCCAGCGGCACCGGCGCCAGAGTCCGGGCCACCCGCAGCGTCAGGACCCGGGCTCGTTCTTCCGGCTCGATCGGGTCGCCCAGCGGCGGAGCCGGCTCATACCGGCGTACTCCGGCGATGCGATCGGCGACGCGCAGGTACCCGTAGTGCCGCAGTACTTCGAGGTCGAGGGTGGTCGCCGACGACTTGCCGCCCCAGTCGTTGGTGACACGCTGATGCCCGAAGTACTCCTGTACTTCGCGCGGATGCGTCACCCCGTGCTCCCGGACGAACTCCAGCACCTCCGCGACCCGGCCGGTGAGCACGTACTTCCCGTCCGGCGCGTGCCGATCGCGGCGCGGATGCAGGTAGGGACGCAACCGGCGTACGGCGAATCCGTACGCGTAGAGCTGCTCCTCGTCGAGCTCGAGCTTCGGGTAGTACCGGTCGAGATCGCCGACGCGGTAGCCGCGGACGCGCTGCCGCAGGATCAGATCCTGCGCCCGTGCCGGTGACCGGATCGGGTCGGCCTGGACGAACTCGATGTCCTGCAGGACCGCGGCCAGACTGCCGGCCCGCGGAAACGACCACCCGACGGCCTGACGCCGCAACCACGCATGCGAGGACATGGCGTCAACGTAGAGGAAGCGGCCGACAGTTTCGCTCGACCGAACGCAGAACGTACATCGTGGCGATGACGTGCAGGCGGGATCTGATCACCAGAGTCCGGTAGATCTCGCCGGTGAGCCCTGGGAAGGCCGCGTAGGTCTGGGCCCGAAGCTGGGTCGACCCACCAGGAGCGTCGGCCAGTTCGAAACGCAGGCAGTAGTTGGAGAAGCGGTGACTGCCGGTCAGGTCGAGGCTCTCGCCCGGCACGCTCGCGGTGATCTCGAAGCCGGCCTCGGGTCGAGTGCCCAACACCTTCGCCAGGAGATTGCCGCGGGGTAGGCCGAGGCTCTTGCCGTGCCGCTCGAGAACAGGCCAGACGACATCGCGGGGCGCGGCGATCCTGACGGCATGCTCGTCGACGTACGGCAGGTCGTCAGGCATGGGTCGGGTCGGTCAGGAGCGCGTTCATCGCTTCGGCCAACGCGATGACACCGCTGAGCGGGCGGACCATCACGGTGAACTCGTCGATCAAGCCGTCCTCGCCGGCGTGCAGGAAGTCGCAGCCCTCGAGCCGCTTGTCGCCCACTCGCGCCTGGAATACCAGGGCGTGATCAGCCGCGTCCTCGGCGCCGATCTCGCGCAGGTAGGAGAAGTCCTGGAAGACCTGGATCACGGCTTGGAGGATCGGCCGCACCGCCTCGCGACCGGAGTACGGCGTGAAGACCACAGGGCTGCGGAAGACGACGTCCTCCGCGAGCAGCGCTACGGCGGCGTCGATGTCTCGGGCTTCGATGGCGGTCCGGAACGGATGCACGACTTGACCCCTTGATAGTCAACAAGTTGAATAGGTGTCAATGAGACTACGTCGCGACTCCGGAGGTGTCCAGATGGCGTTGCGCCAGGCCGTGCTCGCGGCCCTGCTGGAGGGTGAGGCGTCGGGCTACCAACTGGCCAAACGCTTCGACGTGTCCGTCAGCAACTTCTGGTCGGCCACCCCCCAGCAGCTGTACCGCGAACTGGACCGCCTCGAGCAGGACGGCATGATCGAGGGTCGGGTGGTCGAGCAGCAGGGCCGGCCCAACAAGCGCGTCTTCACCCTCACCACCGCGGGCCGCGACCACCTGCACGCGTTCACCGCGCAGCCGTCCAAGCCGACCGCGATCCGCGACGATCTCCTGGTCAAGATCCAGGCCTTCGACAGCACCGACCAGGACGCCATCCGCAAGCAACTGCTCATCCGGCTGGAACAGGCCCGCCAGAAGCTCACCCTGTACGACAAGCTTCGTGACGACCTGCTGGCCGGCCAGGCGGAGGACACCTACCTCCGCACGGCCGACCGCATCGGCCCCTACCTCACGCTGATCGGCGGCCGGATGTTCGAGCAGCAGAACATCGCGTGGTGCACCACCGTGCTCGAGCTGCTCGATCAGCGCGCCTAGCCGCGCACGCCGTACAGATACTCCAGGGCGAGTTGGTCGAGGTGCTCGAAGGCCATGCCGCGGCGGCCGGCTTCCTCGGGGTCGAAGTCGCTTTCCGCGCGGAGTGTCGCGAGAGTCTCGCCCGCAGCCAGAGTCGGCTGAGCCAACTGGTCCAGCCGGGCGTCGAGCAGGGCCTGCTGGACCTCGGGGTCGGCGCGGAAGGCGCGGACCTTGTGGCGCAGTACGAGGTAGTTGGTCATGCAACCGGCGGCTGAGGCCCAGACGCCGTCCATGTCCTCGGTCCGTGGCGGCTTGAAGTCGAAGTGCCGCGGACCCTCGTAACCACCGTGCTCCAGGATGTCGACCGTCCAGAAGGCACCGCGCGCGTTGCCCGCACCGAACCGCAGGTCCTGGTCGTACCGTGGGCCGGTCTGCCCGTTGAGGTCGGCGTGGAACAGCTTCCCGTGCCACAACGCCTGCGCGATCCCGTGCGCGTAGTTCAGGCCGGCCATCTCCTCGTGCCCGACCTCCGGGTTGAGCCCGACCCGCTCGGAGTGCTCCAGCGACTCGATGAAGGCCAGCGCGTGGCCGATCGTCGGCAGCAGGATGTCGCCGCGCGGCTCGTTCGGCTTGGGCTCGATCGCGAACCTGATGTCGTAGCCCTGCTCGATCGCGTAGGAGCCGAGGATGTCGAAGGCCTCCTTGTAGCGGTCGAGGGCGGCCCGGACGTCCTTGGCCGCACCGGACTCGGCGCCCTCGCGGCCGCCCCACGCGACGAACGTCTCCGCGCCGAGCTCCACCGCCAGGTCGAGCTGGTCCGCCGTCTTGCGGATCGCGTACCGGCGGACGTCGCGGTCGTTGTTGGTGAAGCCGCCGTCGCGGAAGACGGGGTGGGAGAACAGGTTCGTGGTCACCATCGGGACCTTGAGCCCGGTCTCCTCGAGCGCGGCCCGGAACGGCTTCAGCGCCGCGTCGCGCTCGGCTGCCGTACTCCCGAACGGGAACACGTCGTTGTCGTGGAAGGTGATGCCGTAGGCGCCGAGCTCGCTCAGCTTGTGCACAGCCTCGGCCGGGTCGAGCACCGGCCGGACCGCACCGCCGAACACGTCGACGCCCTGCCAGCCGACCGTCCACAGACCGAAGGAGAATTTGTCCTCACGGGTGGGGGTGAAGGCGTCGTCGGTCATGGAGATCCTCGATTCTGGTCGTTCACGAAAGCAGGCGTCGTCGTTGGCGCCACGGGTCATCGGCTGAAGCCGGCGGTCAGGCCGCTGAGCAGTTGGCGCCGGCCGAGCGCGTACAGGATGACGATGGGCAGCGTGGTGAGCACGACCGAGGCGAGCACGGCCGGCACGTTCACGGAGTACTGGCCTTGGAAGGTCCACAGCGCCAGCGGAAGCGTTCGCTGCTCCGGACTCTGGGTCAGGATCAGCGGGAGCAGAAAGCCGTTCCAGACGCCGAGGCCGTTGTAGATGCTGACCGTCACGAGCGCGGGCCGGGTCAACGGGAACGCCAGCGTGCGCAGCATTCCCCACTCGGTGGCGCCGTCCACCCGCATCGACTCGAACAGTTCCTTTGGCACGTCCCGGATGAAGTTCGTCAGCACCAGCACCGACAGCGGGATCGAGAACGCGATCGACGGCAGGATGATCGCGAGCAGGCTGTCGTAGAGGCGCATCCGGATGATCAGCAGGTAGACCGGGATGATGGTGGCCTGCAGCGGGATCGCGAGTCCCATCAGGAACAGGCCGTTGACCCCGGCAAGGAACCGGCCGCCGGCGCCGCGAACGATCGCGTACGCCGCCATGAACGAGATCCCGACCGCGGGCAGGATCGTGCCCGCCGTGACGATCACGCTGTTCAGGAAGTAGCGCGGGAAGTCGGACTGGATGACCAGTTTGTAGTTCTCGATCGTCGGCTCGGACGGCAGCGCGAACGGGTTCTGGGTGAAGTACGCGCTCTGGTCCTTGAAGCTGGTGACGACGATCCAGTAGAGCGGGATCAGCACGATCACCAGCCACAGCCAGCCCGCGGTACCGCCGAACCAGTTGAGTTGGAGGAGCTTGCGGGGGCGGAACACGCCGCCGCTCGCGCCGCGGGCCGCAGTACGGGCGTCGCTGGTCGCCACTGCCATCTCAGGCCCCTTCCTGCTGGCTGGCCGTCGTACTGCCGCCGAGCCTGCGCAGCAGGAGAGCCAAGGCCAGGCCGAGCAGAACGAGGAGTACGGCGATCACGCTGGCCGGGCCCATCAGGTTCGCCTGGAAGCCGCGTTTGTACATGTCCAGCGCGAGCACCCGGGTCGCGTCACCGGGACCACCGGCGGTGAGGACGAAGATCAGGTCGAAGAAGGTCAGCGACCCGACCACCATCAGGGTGGAGGAGGTGATGATCGTGTACTTCAGTTGCGGAACGGTGATGCTGAAGAACTGCCGGATCCGCCCGGCGCCGTCGATCGACGCGGCCTCGTACATCGAGGTCGGGATCTGCCGCACGCCACCTTGGTAGATCAGTGAGTGGAACGGGATGAACTGCCAGGACACGACGAAGATGACGACACCGAGGGCGAGATTGCCCTTGCCGAGCCAGTCCTGGGTCAGGAAGTCCAGGTGCAGGCCGGCGCCGAGGCCGAAGTTCGGGTCGAGCAAAGCCTTGTAGGTGATGGCGATCGCGGCCGAGCTGAGCAGCAGCGGGATGAAGTACAGCACGGCCAGCAGCGCGCGGTACCGCTGGCGACCGGCGAGGAACACGCCGAGCAGCAGGCTGATCGGGGTCTGCACGGCCCACGACAGAATCATGATCTGGAAGGTCACCAGGATCGTGTGCGGAAGCGCGGGGTCGCTCAGCACCGTGCGCCAGTTGGACAGGCCGGCGGGGTTGATGGCGCCGAGACCGTCCCACTGGGTGAAGCTGAGCACCAGTACGCCGACCAGCGGGACGACGCCGAACACGAGGAAGATCGCGAGCGCCGGGAGCACCATCCAGGCGACCGGGCCGCTCCGCCCGGCGTGGGAGGTCGCGGCCCGCACCCCGGACGGAGCGGCTGCCGTCACTTGCCGATCACCGCGTTCATGCTGTCGGCGAACTGCTGCGGCGAGATCGACAACTGGAAGAGCTTCGCGATGTTGTCCAGCAGGGTCTCGGCCGCGGTCGGGCTGAGCGCCTGGTCCCAGGACTGGGCGAAGTTCTTCGCGTTGCTGGAGGTGTCGTAGACGAAGTTCAGCCACTCGGAGTCGAACTTGTCGGTGACCGAGCCGAGCTTGTCCTTGGCGCTCTTGACCACCGGGATGTTGCCCGACTTCACCCAGGCCTCGACGGAGGCGTCGTCGAGGGTGGAGGTGGACAGGAACTTCTTCGCCACGTCCTTCTCGGCCTGGCTCGCCTTCGAGGAGATCGACAGGTACTGACCCGGGTTGCCGACCGTGTCGCTCGGGTCGCCCTTGCCACCGTCGACCGGCGGGAAGTTCATGTAGCCGAGGTTGCCGCCGGTGACGAACTTGCCGCCGTCGGCCTTCATCCCGCCGTACGTCCAGGCGCCGTGCAGCATCATCGCGGCCTTGCCGGTGTAGAGCAGGGCCTGGTCGGCGTTGGAGTCGGCGGTGATCGAGGAGAAGCCCTTGATGAAGCCGTTCGCCTTGATCAGTTTCTGCATCTCGTCGAGCGCCTTGAGCGCGGACGGGTCGGACCAGGAGTTCGGCTTGCCGTCGAAGATGTTCTGGAAGACCTCGGCGCCGCCGATCCGGTCGAACAGGAACTCCAGCCACATCATGTTGGTCCAGCGGGACTGGCCGCCGAGGGAGAACGGCGCGATGCCCTTGTCGTTGAACTTGGGCACCAGGTCCGTGATGTCGCCCCACGACTTCGGCGGCTCGGCGCCGGCCTTCTCGAAGGCGGTCTTGTTGTAGAACAGCACGATCGGGGTGGTGGTCTCGACCGGCATCGCGTAGATCTTGCCGCCCACGGTCGCGGCGCCGAAGGCCGACGGGAAGATCGAGTCCTTCAACTCGGCGTTCTCGCCGAACCAGCCGGTCAGGTCCTCGACCTGGCCGGCGTCGACGTAGCTCTTCAGGCCGCCGCCACCCCAGCCCCAGATCAGCGTCGGACCCTGGCCCGCGCCGATCGCGGTCTTGATCTTCTGCTTGAACGCGTCGTTCTGGAACTCGGTGTGCTTGATCTGCGTGCCCGAGTTCGCGTCGTTGAACCGCTTGACCTGGGCCTCGCGGATGGCCTGCTGCGGCTGGCCGGTCAGGAACCAGTAGGTCGCACTGCCGGTAGCCGCCCCACCAGTGGAGCTACCGGAACTCTGCGGACCGGAGGTGCCGCAGGCCGCCAGCCCGGCGGCAGCGACGCCACCGGCGGTCAGGCGGAGAAAATTTCGCCGGGATGTCGTCATGGGATCCACCCTGATCTCCGTACTCCGTGGCCGCAAACCTCCACGGCCGATGGGTAATGTTTCGTAACGTAGGTTTCGGAGATCAACCTGTCAAGATCTTGATCATCGCGCTCATCACCGTCTAAGTTACGCGGCAGATGCGCCTGCTTGAGTCTCGAAACTTTTCGATACTTTCCAACGGCGACAATCCAGCAGTAGGGAGAATTTCGTGACGAGTTCTAGCCACCACCCATGGCAGGACACTGCCCTGCCGGCCGGGACCCGGGCCGAGCTGCTCCTTCGGGCGATGACGCTGGAGGAGAAGGTCGCTCAGCTGGGTAGCCGCTGGGTGGGCAACGACCTGGCCGATGCCGACGTCCCCGCCGAAGAGCAGTTCAACGTCGCTCCCCTGCAGGATGTCTTCACCGCCGGCGGAACCATTTCACTGGAGGACGCCAGCCGGCACGGGCTCGGCCAACTGACCCGGATCTGGGGCAGTGTGCCGCTGACGGTCGACGAGGGCGTCGCGGAACTGGTCCGCCAGCACGAGGTCGTGCTCGAGGGCTCGCGGCTCGGAGTACCGGCGCTGGTTCATGAGGAGTGCCTGACCGGGTTCACGACGTACGGGGCGACTGTCTATCCGACCGCTCTTGCCTGGGGTGCGACCTTCGATCCCGATCTGGTCGAGCGGATGTCCGCCGCGATCGGGCGCGACATGGCCGCCGTCGGCGTCCACCAGGGCCTCTCCCCCGTACTCGACGTCGTCCGCGACTACCGGTGGGGGCGGGTCGAGGAGTCGATCGGCGAAGACCCGTACCTGGTGGCGATGCTCGGTTCGGCGTACGTGCGGGGTCTGCAGGGTGCCGGCGTGATCGCGACGCTGAAGCACTTCGCGGGGTACTCCGCGTCGCGGGCCGCGCGCAACCACGGGCCGGTGTCGATGGGGCGCCGTGAACTGCTCGACGTCATCCTGCCGACCTTCGAGACCGCGATCGCGACCGCCGGCGCCGGCTCGGTGATGAGCTCGTACTCCGATGTCGACGGGCTGCCGGCCGGCGCCGACCCGTGGCTGTTCACCCAACTGCTGCGAGACGAGTGGGGCTTCACCGGCACGGTCGTCTCCGACTACGGGGCGGTGCCGTTCCTGGCCACGATGCACCACGTCGCCGCCGACCCCGCCGGGGCGGGCGTTCTCGCGCTGACCGCCGGCACCGACGTCGAACTCCCGGACACGCTGGGGTTCGGGCCGGGGCTGATCGACAAGGTTCGGTCGGGAGAGCTCGCCGAGGACCTGGTCGATCGTGCTGCCTTGCGGGTGTTGCAGCAGAAGGTGGAACTCGGGCTGCTCGATCCCGACTGGACGCCGAAGGGCTCGGTCGATCCGGTCGAGGTGGATCTCGACTCCGAGGGGAATCGCGCGATCGCCCGCGAGTTGGCGGAGCGCTCGATCGTGTTGCTCGACGCCGGGTCCGTCTTGCCGCTGGACTCCTCGGCTTTGCGGCGGGTTGCGGTGGTGGGCCCGTGTTCTGGAGCTCCCCGGACGTTCATGGGGTGCTACGCGTTTCCCAATCACGTACTGCCGAGGTACCCGGATCGCGGACTCGGCCTCGACGTACAGAGTGCCTTCGAAGCGTTGCGGGTGGAGTTGGATGGCGTCGAACTCGTGCACGAGCAGGGTTGTGCGGTGCTCGGCGACGACCGGTCCGGGATCGCCGCGGCCGTCGAGGCGGCTCGGGGTGCGGAGATTTGCGTCGCCTATGTCGGGGATCTGTCGGGGTTGTTCGGGCATGGGTCGTCTGGTGAGGGATGTGACGCGGAGGACCTACGGTTGCCCGGCGTACAGGCTGAACTGCTGACGCAACTCCTGGACACCGGGACGCCTGTCGTCGTGGTGGTCGTGTCCGGCCGTCCGTATGCGCTGGGCGAGTTCGCGGACCGAGCGGCTGGGTTGGTGCAGGCGTTCCTTCCCGGTCAGGAGGGTGGCGCTGCGATTGCGGGCGTGCTGAGTGGGCGCGTGGTTCCTGGTGGCAAGTTGCCGGTGCAGATCCCGCGGCACGTTGGCGGGCAGCCTGGTACGTATCTGCAGCCGGCGCTTGGGAGTGTGGAGAGCGCGGGCATCAGCGGGCTGGACGCAGTACCGCTGTATCCCTTTGGTTTCGGGGCTTCCTACACGACCTTCTCGGTGGAGGACCTGCGGCTGAGTGCCACCGAGGTTCCGACGGATGGTGAGTTCACGGCGACCGTGCGGGTCCGGAACACCGGGGCTCGGGCGGGCGATGAGGTGGTGCAGCTCTATCTGCACGATGTGGTTGCCCAGGTCGCGCGGCCGTTGAAGTTCCTGACCGGCTTCGCTCGGGTGACTTCGGAGCCTGGTGCGGCGATGGACGTGACGTTCTCGGTGCACGCCGACCGTACGGCGTACACGGGGGTTGATCTGCGCCGGATCGTCGAGCCGGGCGACCTCGAAGTACTGGTCGGAACGTCGTCGCAGGACCTGCCGTGCCGCGCTGTCGTCCGGTTGACCGGAGATGTGCGCGTGGTCGGGCACGATCGTACGATGGTGACTCCCGTCGAGCTGACCGCTATCCCCGGAGCGTGAGGAGGTGCCGCCCTTGAGTGGCCGTGTCACCTTGGCCACCGTCGCGACCTCCGCGGGGGTCTCCGTTGCCACCGTCTCGAAGGTGCTCAACGGGCGCAGCGACGTCTCCGAGTCGACCCGCGCCCGGGTGCAGGAGGTGCTCCGGCAGCACGAGTACGTCGGCCGGCGCCCCGAGCCGGTCGAGCGCGCGACGGTCGAGCTCTTCTTCCAGGGTGTGGTGAACAGCTACTCGATAGAGGTCATCCAGGGCGTCCTCGAGGCAGGCGCGGCGGCGGACGTCGACGTAGTACTGAGTTCGCGGCCACCGCGGTCGCGAGCCGCTGCCGACCGGGCTGCGGCCGGTGGGCGGGCGACGCAGTGGATCCGGGAACTGACCGCGACCGGGCGCCGGGCCGCGATCGGCATCACGAGCGACCTCGCGGCCGCCGACCTGGCCGCGCTCTCGCGGGCCCGGCTGCCGTTGGTCGTCGTCGATCCGATCAACATCGCTCAGCCCGAGATCACCAGCGTCGGCTCGACGAACTTCGCGGGCGGCATGGCGGCGACCCAGCACCTGCTGTCCCTCGGGCACAGCCGGATCGCGTACCTCGGCGGGCCGCCCACCTCGGGCTGCAACCAGGCACGGATGAACGGCTACCGCGGTGCGATGGAGGCCGCCGGGCTCGCCGTACCGAAGGAATACGTGTGGCTGCGCGAGTTCCTGTACGACGACGGCCTGGCCGGCGGCGCGGCCCTGCTCGACCTGCCCGAACCCCCGACCGCGATCTTCGCCGGCAGCGACGAGGTCGCCCTCGGCGTGATGGAAGCGGCGCGCGCTCGCGGGCTGCGCGTTCCCGAGGACCTCAGCGTGGTCGGCTTCGACGACACCCAGGTGGCCCGGCTGGCCTCCCCCCAGCTGACCACGATCCGCCAGCCGATGCGCGAGATGGGCACGGTGGCTCTCCGCACCGCCCTCCAACTCGCAGCCGGAGAGAAGGTCGACTCGCACCACGTCGAACTCGCCACCCGCCTCATCGTCCGAGACTCCACCGCGGCTCCGGCACGGCATCCTTCGTTGACCTGACTCGACACGGAGGCACCTGCTCGTCACCCGCGACCCCGGCGAGTCACACCTTCGTGCGCTTCTCGTTCGTGAGGTAGGTGCCCACGAGCAGCCCTGTCAGCACCGTGAAGGCGAAGGGAAAGGCCTTGTCGCGACCCTCCGAACCTCCTAGGTAGAGATAGCCGAGGGCGCCGACGCCGACGGACGCCAGGATCGTGACGGCGACGTTCAGCGGCACCGCGGCGCGGACCGCCCGCAGGAACTCGCGCGCGTCAGCGGGCTTGAACACCTGGCGCAGGGTGACCAGCCAGCGCAAGTGCAGGTCGTACCAACGGGCGGGCAAGCTTCGAGCCGCGTCCACCACCGCGTAGGCGACGGCCCACGCGGCGCCGCCCGAGGCCGCCGCGACCAATCCCGCGCCGTCGGAAGGCAGTTGGTCTGTGGCCCCCAGGAAGTAGACCCAATCGAGGATCCACCGCGTCAGCAAGGCGCTGAGGACAACTGCGGTGGCGGCGAACAGCAGCAGGCCCAGCCACCACTGCCTTTGCCGGATCCGAGTCGACACCGGCCCGCGGTCGGCGGACAGGACCACCGGGAGAGCCGCCGTGACCGAGGTCGCGGGCGCCGCTCCGGTGGGGGATCTGGCCAGCACGATCGTGCCGGCGACGTCGAATTCCCATTTGCGTGGACTCTGCAGGCGAGGTTGCTCGGCGAGGCACCGGCGCGCGTACTCATACACGTCATCGACTGAGACCAGGCCGTCACCGTCGATGTCGGCGGCGCCGGTCCGGAGTCCGTCGGCCAGGCTGGCTGTGAAGATCGACGGCGTCGCGCGGCCGACCGGGTTGTCCCCCTCGAAGGCGTACTGCGTCGCATCGGACGCCGTCAGCACCACCAGACCGCGCGCGTCGAAATGGTCCGCGGTGTGAACGGACCGGTCCGCCTTGACGGACAGTCCCCTGGCGAACGCACCGCTGTAGCAACAGTCCAGCAGCAGGACCTTGCGGCGCGACCGGCTGGCGAACAACACGTCGTTGACGAACCCCGCCGAGACCGCCGTCGAACGCAGCCGCTCACGTCGAGTGTCGCGCGCGGCGAAGTACAGCCGGCCTTGTTCGTCCTTCAGTCCGTGGCACGACAGGTACAGCAGCAGCAGGTCACCACGCTCGCGCTCGGCCGCGAAGTCCTCGATGGTCTGCGCGATCTGCCCGGACGGAGCGTCCAGGACGGACGACACCGCGAAGTCGCCGATGGCCGGGTCGGCCAGCACCCCGGCCAGCGCGGCAGCGTCATGCGCGGGCGACACGAGCCGGGCGAGACCGTCGTCCTCGTACGCCGAAGTGGCCACGATGAGGGCGAGTCGTCGCCCGGCAGCACCGCTGTCCGTCATCCGCCCGCCCCCGTCGGTCATCGGCTGATGGCAGCCGAACCAGAGTGCGACGAGCCGCTTCGGCTCCTCGCCGGTCACGACCACCAGACGCCGCGGTCGACACTTCCGACGTGTCGAACGCGGTGGCCTGGAGCCAACATCGTCGCACAGCCCGGCCGGCCTCCGCGTCGCCGGCCGACCCCGTCGCCAGGCACCTGAGGCGGCATCAGGCGCTCTTCGCTTGAGTCAGCCGGTGAGGTCGGTTGTGGTGGCGGGGCGGAGTTGGCGGCGGGAGGTGATGCCGAGCTTGGTGAAGACCTTGCGCAGGTGCCACTCGACGGTGTGCTGGCTCAGGAAGATCTGGGATCCGATCTCGGCGTTGGTCAGGCCGGCGCCGGCCAGTTCGGCGATGTGCGCTTCCTGAGGGGTCAGCGCATCGGTGGCGCGGCCCGCTCGTTTGGCGACGGTTTCGCCCGTCGCCGCAAGTTCGCGGCGGGCGCGGTCGGCGAAGGCGTTGGCGCCGGCCGCGTTGAGGATGTCGTACGCCGAACGCAGTTGCGCACGGGCGTCCTGGCGTCGGTCCTCGCGACGGAGCCACTCGCCGTACAGGAGATGAGTGCGGGCGAGTTCCATCCGGACGCGAGTCTGGCCGAATCGCTCGAGGGCCGCCTGGTACCCCTCTTCCGCCGCCGGGCCGGTCGCCAGCAGAGCCTTCGAACGAACGAGTACGCCGAGCGCCCAATCGGTGCCGCTGGCCTGCGCCATCTCGGTGAGACGGCCGATCGCGTCCGCCGCCAACTCGGGCCGGCCGGTCCGGACCGCCGCTTCGACCAACTCCGGCAGGGTCCAGCTGGCGACACCGAAGTCATTCGGGTCCTCGGTCGCCGCTCGGGCCGAGGCGAGCGCGTCGCCGTACCTGCCGAGGCTGAGCATGAGCACGGAGTTCGCCCACAGCAGGAAGGACATCCCGGCGCCTTCCCCCCGTGCTTTGACGTCCTCCATGCTCGCGACGATCATGGGCGTGGCCTCGTCCACCTGGCCACGCATGACGGCCAGCCCGACAGCGCCGTACGGTGCCAGGCCGATCCCGGTCGCGTCGGCGATCGTCCGGATCTCCGCGAGCAGTGCGGCGGCCGCGGCGAACTCTCCGGAGAACAGATGGAGGAACATCCGCGAGTTCAGGACGAGCGGGAGCTCGGTCAGATCGCCCAGCTCACGAGCTATCCGCACGTGCCGGGCGGTGAGGACATCCCACCGCTGGTCGTCCCAGAGGTCGACAGCGGTGCGCGCCGCCAACCACAGCCAGCGCAGGTCGCTCTGCTCCGCCCGGGCTTCGTCGGAGAACGCTTCGAGTGCCGTCCTGGCCAGTGGTACCGCCGCCGGATACCCGTCGGTGTACGTGACCGCCAACGTCTCGAGCAGCAGATCCTGCTTGCGGGGTACCGCCGGCCGCGGCGCCGCACGAACGGCTCGCGCTACGTCGGTCTGCGTCGAGTCAGGGGCGAGGCGCCCGGCGAACATCGAAGCCGCGAACGCGTCGAGGTAGGTGTCGCGGGCAGCGTCGGGGTCCAGCGGTTCGAACCGGCGGGCGACCTCCAGGAGCATCTGCGCGGCTTGCGGGCCGTGACCGGAGGCGAACGCGATCTGCGCACGGATGAGATCCACCATGGCCTGCTGCAGGCCGTTGGCCGGCCCCTCGTCGGCGTTGACGAGTAGCTTCTGGGCGGTCTCGAAGGCACCGGTCCGGAGGGTGACCTGGGCGGCGGTGAGGGCGCGGCTCGCGCGCAGGGCCGGGTCCGGGGTCAGCTCCATCGCTCGCTGCAGGAACGCGGCCGACGCCGCGACACCGCCGCGGCGCTGCGCCCGGTCGGCCGACGCGACCAGTTCGGCGGCGACGTCCTCATCTGGCTCGTCGGCTGCCTGGGCCCGGTGCCAGGCGCGCCGGTCGGGATCGCGGTCCGGGTCGATCGCCTTGGCGAGGGCCTGATGCACCGCACGGCGGTCGGCCGGAGCCGCCTCCCGGTACGTCGCCGACCGCACCAGGGGGTGCCGGAACCGGACTCGTGCACCGAGCTCGATCAGGCCGGCTGCCTCGGCAGGTGCTGCTGCGTTCACCGGTACGCCAAGCTCCATGAGCGCGCGGAGCAGGAGCGGCACATCGCCGATCGGGTCGGCGGCGGCGGTGAGCAGCAGCCGCTGGGTCTGCGCCGGCAGCGACTGCACCCGGCCGGCGAAACTCTGCTCGATCTTGCTCGCCAGTGGCCGGGCATCCGGCCGCTCGAACCCACCGGCCAACTCGGCCGCGGACAACCCGCGCGGCAGTTCCAGCAGGGCGAGTGGGTTGCCCCGGGTCTCTGCCACGATCCGATCCCGAACGTGTTCGTCCAGCCGCCCGGCGACGACGGAATCCAGCAGGTCCCCCGCGTGCTGGTTCGTCAGGCTCCCGACCACCAGCTCCGGAAATCCTCGCCAGTCCGGCTTGGTCACCGGGTCCCGGTGGGCGAACACCACACCGATGCTGTCTGCCAGCAACCGCCGGCTGACGAAGGTCAACGTCTGTACCGAGGCCTGGTCCAGCCATTGTGCGTCGTCGATGACGCACAGCAACGGCTTGCGGTCGGACGTCTCCGACAACAGGCCCAGTGCCGCCGCACCGATCAGGAATCTGTCCGGCGGCTCCCCGAAATCCAGGCCGAACGCGACGGCCAGCGCATCGCGCTGCGGCTCCGGCAGGCGATCGCGGAGCTCCAGCATCGGCCCGCACAACTGATGCAGCCCGGCGAACGGCAGTTCCATCTCGGACTCGACCCCCGCCGCCCGGACAACCCGGCACCCCTCGGCGCGCCCGGCCAGATACTCGAGCAGAGCGGTCTTGCCGATACCCGCCTCACCACGGACGATCAGCACCTGGCCCTGACCGGAGCGGACACCGGCGACGAAGCGATCCAGCCGCGCACACTCCGCCCGCCGCCCCCGCAACTCGCGGGCCGCGTGACCGATCGTCATGGTTCCACCACCTCACCAGAGGCCAGGGCCGTTCCGCGCCCGCGACAACGGCCGTTCCACTTTCCGGGCCTATGGCAACAGTCCGGACCCGGATTCATGCGCTTGGCAAGGATCTGAATTCTACGCCCGTCAACCGCCCACGCCTTCACCTTTTCGGGGTGAGCACCAGGGAGGACATCCTTACGTAGCCCGATCGTGACTGGGCGATCCGGTTTGCCTGATGACGAGGAACCTACCTCAGTTGCCTGCGAGCGACCGTCTCGCCATCGTCGAGCTCACCGGTCTCGACGAAGCCCATGCTCGCGTAGAACGAACGAGCCACCGTATTGCCCGGGTCGTAGCTCAGCGCCGCCGCTCGATGGCCGTCCGACACAGCCCGTTCGAGCAGTTCAGCGACCACCGCCCGGCCGTACCCCCGTCGCTGATGCCGACGGTCGATCAGCAAACCGCCGATCCAGAAACTCCCGTCGGCCGGATCGACGCCCCACATCCTCCACCTCCAGCGCCGTGCATGCCCGCCCGTTGTCCGCCCGGACGTCTTCAAGGATCACGGTGCGAGGCTAGTTCACCATTTCGCTTGCTCCGCTGCCGACACGGCCGCATGCCCCACAACCCGCCTTATGGTGGACCGATGGCGTCGGTCAAGCAGTTCCAAGTCACTTTCGACTGTGCGGAGCCTGAGCGTGTGGCTCGTTTCTGGTGCGAGGTGTTGGGGTACGTCGTACCGCCGCCACCGGAGGGGTTTGCTACCTGGGGCGATTACGATCGCACGCTGCCGCCTGAGCAACAGGGTTCGGCGTTCGCCTGCATAGATCCCTCAGGTGTGGGCCCGCGACTGTACTTTCAGCGCGTTCCCGAGGGCAAGGTCGTCAAAAATCGAGTGCATCTCGACGTGCGGGTCGGCACCGGGCTCGTGGGTGAAGAGCGCCTGGCCGCACTCGAGGCCGAATGCGCACGACTGATCCCGCTCGGCGCGGTACGGGTGCAACTACTGCTTGCCGATGAGGACAACGAGTCGTGCCTGGTGATGCAGGATATCGAGGGCAATGAGTTCTGTCTCGACTGAGTGACCGTGAGCGTGGCACCTTCGCGACTCGACTGGTAGACGCGGGTGTTGCGGAGTCGGGAGTAGATCAATCGTCTTCGATGGTTCGCAGAGCGTGTTTCAGTTCGCTCTGGATCAGGAGCAGGTCGACGTCTGACAGCAGAACCGGGGAAACTGTCGGCGGTCGAGCTCGGCGATCATATCTTCGACAGCCTCGGTTACCTGGCCGGCGCCGACGAACACCGGCTGGCCGACCTCAACGACGCCTTCCGTGATCCGGGCGTGCGCGCGGTCTTCGCCACCACCGGCGGCAGAGGGGCCTACCGCATCGCCGACGGTCTCGACTACGACGCCGTACGACGCGACCCGAAGCCGCTGATCGGCTTCAGCGACATCACCGTCTTGCACCTCGCACTGTGGAACCAGGTCGGCCACGGTCTCCAACCCGCCACCGTCCCACTCGGCACCCTGGCAACCATCGACCCGACAGCAGGCACCCTTACCGTCGCCCCGGGCGTTCGATGAACATCCGGCGACGTACTGCTTGATTCAGCCGGCGCCCAAGAGCATGACTGGTAACGGCGGATGTTGGAGTGCCGGGAGTAGCTGGTCAGCCTGTCCAGCCGAACCGCTCCAGTACGGAGTCGATTTTGGCTGTCTGTGGCTTGCCAAGACCAGCCGCGAACCTCGATCAGTTTGATCAGTCCAAGGAGTTCGAGCGGGTCGGCAGCGACGTATCGTCCTGTCGGGGACGCCGCCCGCAGAAGGTCCTCGCCTATTTGTTCGACCTGGAAGCCGGCTGCCTCGAGGGCCAGGATTGAGGGCACGACGGTGTTTCCGGCTGCGGCAGTGAACTGCTCTTGTGCGGTCATGATCGAACGCCGGCGAGGAATCGGCAGCATCCGTCAGCGGCGAGTGGCAACGTAGGCGGCGTAGGTGGTCGCGGCGCCTTTCGCGTGACTCCCGTTGAATAACTGGCGAAGCGACATGTCGAGGCGCGACGAGTTGCAGTCTCGTGCACCCGTCCGAGGCCAGTTAGAGGGTTGTCTGCCGATTTTGACCTGACCGTCCAGACCGCACACGGAAGCGGACTCACATGCCGACGAGAGGGCGCAAGCCTCCTGCGAGCAACCGCGTGGTCCGGCCAGGGATTGTGAGCCCGTTGTCTATACCTTGCTCGCCACCACCATGTAGTTCTCGGCCTCAGGGTTGTACGTGCTCCTTTCCGTCCGGAGTCCGACCTGGTGCAACTCGGCTGCGAGTTCGTCGTATCGGTAGGGCCAGCACGACAGCAGTTCCGAGCGGACAAGAACCGACCCAGCCGCATCAACTTGCGCGACCGCAATCTCGATGTGGTGCTCCTCCTCCCAATGTGACGCAATCTCCCAGCGGTAGACCACGACGGCATTGCGACCGTTCCGGCGGACAAGACGGTCACTGATGTCCAGCCGGGAACCTCTGGTCCTCACGAGTTCCCAGGTGCGGGAGGTGAGTACCAAGCGCCCGCCACGGCGCAGAAGCCGTGACATCGACTCCAGAGCAGCAACCCTGCCTCTCGCGCCCACGGCATGGTGCAGCGAGTTGCCAACGCAGAACACCATGTCGAAGGTGTCGTCATCGAAATGGTCGGGCAACTCTTGCCAGTCCGCCCGCACTGTCCGGACAGGTGCCCTGAATTCCTCAGACAACTCCGCAGTCCGACGAACCATCTCTTCGCTGGCGTCAGTTGCGACCACCTGCATGCCAAGACCGGCGAGGCCGACCGCCAACTGTCCGGTTCCGCACGAACAATCGAGGACGTGAGCGTTCGGCGGCAGGAGACTGAGGACGTCGTCGAACGACGCAGCGAACTCGGCCGGGGCCAGCTTTGCATCCGAGATGAGCCACTCGTACACCTCGGCAAGCGCGTTATAGCCCGTCACAACTACTACCTCCGACACGGGGCAGACTCACGGTCGCACATCAGTACATCAGCGGAGCAAGTCGGTTCACCAATGGTTTTGCAAGGGCAACCCGCCCTGTCATGCCGCTCAGCGTGCGTGCGGCGCCGCACGCTACTGCCGCAACTCGCGAATCGCGTCGTTCGGCGTGCGAGCATCTGCGCAAGCGGTTGAACTTCCATGACATGTACGGGGAGCTCGCGCTCTACGCACCCGACCCCCAGCCTGACATACGCGAAGCGGCGCAGGACCACATTGCTCGCCTGCTTTCCGGCCATAACCATCTAGACGGACTCGTCTGGTAGTAGCCGCCGGTGGCCAGGGTGGCGATGCGTGCGGCGGCAGCAGATTCCGAACACCAGCGCCACGCTCCTTGTGGGTACGGTCGGTGGATCGATAGCTCTACCCGACAACCCCTCTGCCAGTGCAGCGGGTGTTGGTCGAATCCAGTGAGGCCTACTCCCGGGTGGCGACGTATTCGGCGTAGGTGGCGGCGGCGCCCCGGGCGTGGCGTTCGATGGTCTTGGTGCTGTAGCCGAGTGCGTCGGCGATGATCGCGATCGGGGCGAGCTTGGTGAGTTCGTGCAGAATCCCAAGTCGGGCTGCTTGTGGGCGATCGCGACCGTCACCTGCTGCTTGGCCCGCAGAAAGGCACCGTGAGTGGTGGGGTTCGGCGAGTCACGAAGGCGGCGTTGGTGGTGCCAGGTGACGTAGCGGCGGATGGCATCGCGGTGCGCCGGGTCCGCCCGGCTGCGGGACCGCAGCTCGGCGAGGAAGTCTTCGATGTCGACCGGCCGCCACGTCCACGGATAGTCCCCGGTGAAACATGGAACCGTCCGACGACTCCGGTGCGGGCCTTGATCGTGTCGACCGCCAGGCCGCGGGCGAGCATCTGGCTGCGCCAGCCGTCGAGCATCGCCTCGAACACTCGGTCTTCGGCCCGGAACAAGCTGACATTCGGATCCAGTAGAACCCCGGTACGAAGCCGGGAACACCGCCACTCCTCAGCGTGGAAACCTGCATTAAACGCAGGAAACCTATGCCGACCAGCGCACTCGCGGGCTGGAGCGACACCACCAACTGGCTGCCGAACTCGACCACAACCCGACTCTGACCTGCGCAGATGCCGGAATCGCTGAGGATCGGGAGTTCTTGCATTAGAGGCAACTCCCGTGGGTTCGCGGCCGATAACGGATCTGATGTCAGGCGGAAGCCGGTGAGCTCTGCTCTAAATGTGTCGTCACTCGGTTGGGCGGTTGTTACGGTGCCTGGGTGCCTTCTCAACGCGCCCTGCTGCCGCGGTCGACACCGGCCGCCTCGGGGATGTCGTCCCGCGCGGTTGGTGCGCTGCTGGACCGGCTCGAAGCGCAGTCCATCGAATGTCACTCCATCATGGTCGTGCGCCACGGTCACGTCGTCGCCGAAGGCTGGTGGGCGCCGTACTCGGCCGAACGCCCGCACCTTCTGTACTCGCTGACCAAGTCGTTCACCTCGGTCGCGGTGGGGCTCGCGATCGCCGACGGGCTGCTCTCGCTGGACGATCGGGTGGTGGACGTGTTGCCCGGCCACGTTCCAGCCGGCATCTCGGAGCAGGGACGTCGCCTCACCGTTCATCATCTGCTGTCCATGACGGCCGGACACGGCACGGACAGCCTCGACGAGGCCTGGCAATTGGAACCGGGCGACCTGGTCAAGGGCTTCCTTCGCGTACCGTTTTCCGAGGCCGAGGGGACACGGCACACCTACGACAACGCGACCACCTTTGTCCTGGCCCGGATGGTGGAACGGGTCACGGGCCGAGGCCTCCCGGAGTTACTCGACGAGCGCCTCTTCCAGCCGATGGGCATCGAGGGCGCCGAATGGGACCGGGTGGCGAGCGGTGCCGCCTTCGGATTCCACGGGCTGCACCTCACGACCGAGGCCGTCGCCGCCTTCGGTGAACTGCTGCTGCGCGGAGGCCTTTGGGGCGACCGGCAACTTGTCCCGCGCGAATGGCTGGAGCTCGCGACCAGACGGCACATCGAGACCCTGCCTCTCCCCGGCTGGTCGCAAAACCCCGACTTTCTTTGCGGGTACGGCTACCAATTCTGGATCTCGCGTCACGGCTACCACGGTCACGGCGCCTTCGGCCAGTACTGCGTGGTCGTCCCGTCCCACGATCTCGTGATCGTCGTGACCGGCGCCATCGAGCAGACAGACGCGGTGCCCGGCGTCTTCTGGGACTGCCTGTTGCCCGGCCTGGATGACGCGGGAAGCGCCCGGGACGACGAGATCCTCGCCGATCGGCTGCGGCGGCTGTCATTGGCGCCGGTGCCGGGTTCGGCTGCCCCTGGGCGTTCCGCCAAGGCGAAACTCGACGCCTCCGCCGAGGATTCGGCGCTGCCCGACGGAACCACTGTGGTCGTCGATCCGGTGGACGGTGGTTGGCTCCTGCGGCTCGGGTCCTCCCTCGAGGTCGTGGTCGGCCACGGCGAATGGCGGGAAACCTCGCCGCTCGGCCGCCCGATCGTCGCGACCGGTGCCTGGCAGGGCGACAAGTTCGTCGCCGACCTCTACGTCATCACCACCCCGCACCGGGTCCGGCTGATGGTCGACGCCGACACGGGGACAGCGTCGGCGACGTGGAACACCATCCCCCTGACCAGCCCCAGCCTGGAGTTGCATCTGCGGTCGCCGCTGATGACACGACCCGACGTCGCGTAGGTCGGGAGCCACCTCCGATCCCCGGCAGGATGCGACGTGACCCGCAGCCTGGCGCCGTACGGACGGTTGTTCCGCACATGCCCCCACACCCCGACCGCGGTGATCGTTGTGCCTGGCCGCGAAGCATCGAGCCGCAGATGTCTTGGGGCGCGATGTCCGCGGCAGATGTGCGCACTCGACCGCCGATAGCCCACTCCTCGAACGCGTGCTCAGACCGCTCGAACTTCGGCGAGCCGCTTGACTGCGTACTCGTCGTCCCAGCAGACGGCGGCTTCCCATGCGGCCGACGCTTGCGCGGCGATGTCGTGCGCGCCGTCGTCGAGGCCGGCCGCGTTGCCGGGCAGCACGAGGTCGAGGTCGGGGACGTCGACGTGCGACTCGTCCCAGTCGATCAGCGCGACCTGATTCGCGGTCATGCGGACGTTGCCAGGGTTGTTGGGGTTGCCGTGGACGACGCAAGTGTGACGTCCGGTGAGCCGCGCCCACGCTGCTCGGCATCGAGCAACGCTCTCCGGGGGCATCGCGCCGAGATCGATCTTCGTCCCGGTCTCGGCGTGCAGGAGGTCGGTCGACGATCGCCAGCCTGGGCGCTGCGGCCAGCCCTGCGTCAACCGATGCAGCTCGCGGAGCGTGCCGGCCACGCGACGCCAGTCGGCCTGCGTCTCGGGCGGTCCGCCATCCAGGTACGTCATCACCACCAGACCGTCGGCGAACAGCCGGCCGTCCGTAGTCGGGATCGGCACCGGCACGGTCAGACCTTCACGGTCGAGGTGTTGGAGGAGCTCGGTCTCCCACGCGAGATCAGCGTCGCTCCTGGCGCCGAGACGACCGACCGCGAGGTGCCCGTCGACGCGCACGCTCCACACGTCGTTGGCGACTCCGCCAGCGAGCCGTTCGATGCGAGCGACGTCTTCACCCCACCGCCCGAGTGCATCCCATCCCACTGGCCACATCTTACGGAGTTCCGAACATCTCTGTTCTCAGCAGGCGCCGACCATCACCTCGAGCGCGACCGCCCAGTCGGGTACTGCGGCAGTCTGCCGATCGAGGCGTACGGAAGCTGGATGACGTGGTCCCAAGCCGCCAGGTCGACCCGGGAACCACGGAAATACCAAGTCGGTAGCGGGATCAGACGGTACGTCCGAACCAGAGGCCAGCGTTGGTATCAGATCCGAGGATCACGGCTGTCACAACCGCCGCAGCGCTGCTGTCTTCAATGCAGCACCGTGAACCAAAGGAGTTGCCGTGACCGAGAACACCGATGTCATCGTGGTCGGCGGTGGATACGCCGGCGTGATGGCGGCCAACCGCCTGACCCGGCGCGACGGCGTGAAGTGACCCTGATCAACACCCGTCCAAACTTCGTCGAGCGGATCCGTCTGCACCAGCTCGTCACCGGGTCGGACGACGCGTTGGTGGAATACCAGAAGATTCTGGCCGGCGGCGTCGGGCTGGTGGTCGACACCGTGACCCGGATCGACGCGGCTAGGCGTCGCGTGACCTTGGCGAGCTGCGGCAGCCTCGCCTCCGACTACCTGATCTACGCTGTCGGCAGCGGCAGTGCCGTCCCCAAGGTGCCCGGCGCGGCGGAGCACGCCTACCGGATCTCCACCCTGGAACAAGCAGAACGGCTGCGGCCGGTCATCGACGCCGCACTGACCTCGGCCGCGATCACGGTGGTGGGGGCCGGGCCCACCGGTCTGGAAACCGCTTCCGAGCTGGCGGAGCAGGGCCGGACCTGGCCGCCCGCAGCGGGCTGAGCACAGATGCCATCGGACGGCTGCTCACCGACGAAACGCTCACCAGCGTCGACGACGAACGCATCATCGCCACCGGCGACTCCGTGTCGCCATCGGACCTGCCGGTGCGGATGAGTTGCCAGTCCGCGATGCAACGGGGCCCACAGGCCGGCGAGACCGTGCTGAGCCGGATCGCCGGACAGCAGCCGAAGACCTTCAGCGTCGGCTTCTTCGGCGAGTGCATCAGCCTGGGACGCCGACACGGAATCGTCCAGGTCGCCCGGAAGGACGACACCGTGTCACGAGCGTACTACGAGGGCGCGGCAAGTCCATGGCGATGCTCAAGGAGGGTGTCTGCTGGAGCACCGTCTGGCAGTTGAAGCAAGAGGCGCGCCACCCCGGCCAACTCGATCTGTGGTTCAAGGATCGCCGACGCGCAAAGGTGTTGGGTGAGACGGCCGGTACGGCAGACGCCCGCCGGCCGGCCTGAGATGAGCGAGCACGCCGCGGATCCGGCGACCGAAGTCTTGGTTGTCCACCGGAACCTGCTGTGCACCGCCGCCTACGAGATCCTCGGATCGGCCGCCGACGCGGAGGACGTGCTGCAGGACACCAGGCTGCGGTGGGTCAAGCTCGATCTGGCTCATCTCCGCGAACAGCGCGCGTACCTGAGGAGGGGCGTGATCGTGGGAGATCGCGAGTACGCCTAGGCCGTTCGTGCGCGCCTGGTACAGGAGGAGGTGCCAGATGCCGTGGCGAGCAGCCCGCGTGACGGCCCATCCGACGCGGCCTCCTGGGCGCTGGACCAGACTGCACCGAACAGGCCGCTGACCTGCGATGTCTTGGGGTGGGGCGGGTGGGACTCGAACCCACGACCCAGGGATTATGAGAGCCTTCGTCATGGCCTCGCGGGTGAGCTTTAGGCTCCAGTAGTTCGCGATTCGACTCCGCAAGTCGACTCTAGCAACACCATTTGACACGGTTTCGCACCATGGACCGCACCATGCCGGATGCCACCTGCCGTCGCCGGACAGGTGTCTCTGGCCCGGAAGGTGACTCCTACCGCAGTCTCTTGGCGGCGTTTCGAATCAGTCTCCGCAACCAGCCCTCATGCCTCGCCGGAGCCAGCGAAGCATTGCCTTTGGTGGTTACCGCGCGCTGGCCGGGTTCGGGCGCAGGGTCCGACATTGGCGGTGCAGGGGCCGGCGGATTGTAGTAGTAAGTCAGGTTCGGCACAACGCTGTGGAATCGGGGCATCCGAGCGATTCGAGCAAGCAACCGAGCGTTGTCTGACTCGCCTAGATGCTTCACGAGGCAGGCCTGCATCGCTAGCTCAAGAGCGAAGGTGTGCCAGAGACGTTGCTCCCCAAACAGTGCCTTCGGTTCGTCCTTCGCTCTGCGATGCATCACAAAGTTGCGGGTCATGGAGACCTTGAACACAAACGTCTCAAGGTGATCTCCTGAAAGCTTGTCGCCGAGCGGTCCGAGATCGCGGAAATTTCCAAGGTCCGGTGCTTCGCCATCGGCGGTGACGCTCCCTTAAGCTGCTCGGTCAGCCAGTCGCGGATGTCTTCGGGTACGGCATCGATAGCTCGCTGGATCCTCGCGTCGCTTTCGGCCCTTGCCGCGACATCTGTGTAGCCATACAGCTCGACGTGCAGCCCTTCGACTATCTTCGTCATCGCCATGAAGCGGTCCTCTGCGGCGAGATACGGCGCGCTGAGCAGGGCGACGATGTCAGGCAGAGTCGCCTTGTGGCTGGTGAGCATTTCATCGAATTTCTGTAGCACCGCGTCCAAGCCACCGGGGCAATCGCGCAACGTGTATGCGAACTCCCCCGGCCGGCGATCTGGGCGCCGCGGGCGTCCCGTGTCTGTCGTACGAACAAGCAGCTCGACCACCTGGCGGGCGCCCTTCATGCTGTCGCTCGAGCCAAACGCCGTCGATTGCACACGGTGACCAAGCCGCCAGGATCAGAAGACCGCGAAACGGGTTCACCCAATCCCTCAGGATCGCGGACCAATCTGCAGGTGTCTTCAAGACAAACTCGACGCGTGGAACGAGGCGCAGCGTGACCTCCCCCGCCCCGGCATTCCCCTTCGCCTTCGGCTCGGCAACAACCGTGACAGACCCGTCAGCCAGGCTGGCCTCACCGAGGACCGTTCGGTCTGCGGATGCGCGGAACCCCGTAATCTGCCGAGAGTTCTCATCTTGCACCATATTGGGAATAACGTCCGGCGCATCTGCCCACGCACGGAGATTCTGTATCTCGGCGTGCGCCGCGCTGAACTGAAGGTCTTCCGCAGTGGCTAGATGAGCACCAGTCAACGCCGCCCGCAGTCGCCATCTCTCCTGGTCGATAAAGCCAGGGATTGTTGCCCGAAACCCCGAGGCATCGAGCACGGTGACGAGCTGATGATCGTCAGTCTCACCCAGGACAACCGGTTCGGTCGTCCACGTCCCGAATAGGTCATCTGAGTATTCAATCTCGGCGCCGGCTGGCACCTCGACTGGATGCAAGTTGCCATGCAACTCTAGATCGAAACGATCAGATCTAAGAATCAGGGTGCCGCGGACGCGCTCGTGCGGGCGTCCGGGGATCCACCAGGTGCCCGACATCTCAGCTGAATTTAAGGACAACGCTCAGCCGTCGTCCGCCGTAGGCTCCGGTGGCACGACGGACAGCGATTGGCAGCCCTTGAGCCGCCGGGCTGCTGGCCTGCCTAGGCCAGCGCCATCGGAGTCAGACTCGCCGCACCTGCACCGAGCACTGCGCGGCTGGCTGCAGCAGGTGCTCATCGGCGTATCGCCCGAGATGACTCCAAGTCCCAGCGACAGCTACGGACCTAAAGTCCGAAACATCATGCTGAGGCTGGCGACCCTTACCGACGCCGGACAGGACGTCAGCGACCTTCCGCCGTGGCAACTTCCGCCAGAGAACATCCTGGACGCGGTTGACGCCACTCTCCACGTGACGAGGTGGACTAGTCGCGAAACCGAGCACCTCCAGGAGCTGCGGGACATGCTCCTAGCCGCCAACTCTGTCTGGCGGGTGGCCGGGCGGTCCGAAGGCGATCAGCATCTCGAGCGGCACGTGGACGGGACAGTGACCGCCGCGTTCAGCGAAGCGGCACGCGCGGCCCCGCAACAGGCAGCCGACCATCTGCACGCCGCTTGGGAGGCCGCGTACGGGCTCGTGTCTGATGCGGAGAAAGCGTTCAGTGAGGCCATTCGGGCCGTCGAAGAGGTCGCCTGCCCGTTGGTGGATCCGAAAAGGGCTATCAAAGACCAATCGACCCTCGGGACCGTGATTAAAGAGCTTCGTCAGGGTAGCCCGGACCGCTGGGAGTTGACGCTCCCGAATAGGGCCGGCCAATCGCGAGATGTTGTCCACCTCGTCGGCATGATGGAGATCCTCTGGCAGGCTCAGAGATCGCGCCATGGCGGTGGGGCGAGTTCGCGGCGGCAGGTCGACGACGAAGCTAGGGCAGTTGTTCCGCTAGCTGCCCTGCTCGTTCACTGGCTGACGACGAACGTTCTGCGCGAGAAGTCCTGACTCGACCTTGCCGGAAGCGGCGGGTGACCTGGTTCGGCTTGACCCGCCTCGGTTCCTCAGTTCAGCGGTAGCGCTGGAACGATCAAGGCAATTGCGCTTTGCCTTGAGCGGCCGAGGCCGCGGCCTCGGCCTCTCGACGGGTCTTTCGCTGCCCACGCAGGCCATTGGCGCGTGGCTGATCGCCGCTGTGCCGGGGCGGTTCACCGCCGGTCCCCGCTTTGCTGGGGAGTTTGGTGACCTGCAGTCCGGCCATCCGGCCGCGGGTGCCTTGGCCGGTGTCGCAGGTTAGGAGACGCACTTCGCGGCCCGCAAGGAGCTGGATCGTTGCGGCGCGGTCGATGATCTCGTCATCCTCGATGGGCAGTCGTGCGTGTCCAGGCTGGTCGAGGACGATTTCGACGGTGACCCTCCCTCGGATGGATTGGCCTTCACCTGGAGCCGGAGGGTGCAGCGTGCCCGAGGTCCCCGATGTGATCGCCGCGTCTAATCGACCCAGCGTGTGGCCAGCACGCCACCTGGGGTGAGCGCCGCCCGCTTCTTTGAGACGGTCGAGTTCGTCTACGACGGCGATCGGGAACAGCAGGAGGATTTCCTCGCCGGCCGGCAGGCCCATCACCTCTTGGAGGTCGGTGTCGGCAAGGGGCTGCGGGCTGTTGAGGTAGAAGCTAGAGTCGGCGACAGCAAGCCACACCGGATCAGCCCAGCGCTTTATGTGCTCGTTGAGGGTCGTAGCGGCCGCGCCGAGGGCGGCTTCGCGGTCGGCGAGTTCCTGACTAACCAAGCCGTTCACCAGGTTCTGTTGGGTACTGCCGGCCAGGGTCCCGCATGCTTCCAGCAGGGCGTAGTAACGGCGTGTCTGGATGAGGCGGTCGATGTCTTTCCCGCTGACCTGGTCCTGCAGGAGACGGGTGGCGTCGGTGACCCATTCTAGGTACTTCAAAAGCCAGTGGTAGGCGGTCCAGGGGCCAGCGCCCCGCAGGTTAGATGCGTCCAGCTGAGTCTTCTGGAGCGTCTTGAGGATGTTGTCTCGATGGGCGCCGGGCCGCGGGGTGATGAGCACCGGCTGATCATCACCCTGCTAGCCAGCACTCTCAAGATCGAACCGCTGACCGTCTCATTACGAGGAGGACGCTCAGCGTCGCATTCGCTCTCTAGCAGCGCTTCTAGCAACACGAACGCCCGCACCACACTCGAATTTCACCATGAGTTTCGAGGAGTTCGCACCACGTCCTGCACCACGCGACATCAGACTTCTCGGGCGCGCGACTTTGTCGGCCGGATTCCTCCCCAGCTGAAGGACAAAGGGGCCTCGCCCCGCCTGCACAGCCCTCGCGGCTCGGTTTCACGAAGGCGGTCCCCGATCGGGGGCCGCCTTCGTCGTCTCCTCGGGCCTCACGCTGGTCAGGGCTTCCAGGCGGCGAGGAGTGTGCACGTCGCGCCCCAGACCCCGGCGGCCGAGGCGAGCACTGCGGCCGAGACGCCAGCCATGCCGCCGATGATGAGTGCGGCGATGCACAGCAGCGTCTCGGCGAGGATCACCGTCAACTTGCTTGGGCGGTGAGGTGGCTCGGCGCCGGGGCAGCGTTCTAGGCTCACGAGTGAACTCCGTTCTCGAATGACTCCGGGATCTGGTTGTTCAGCGAGGCGGCCCGGGTGGTACCCCGGGCCGCTTCACTCTTGTGTGACGACTGCCACCACCAGGCGGCACTGCTGTCAGACAGCACTTCCCCTCCTTCCGCTGATACCTGCAGAAGGCCCGAATATCTGGCCGTCTGTGACAACAAGCCCCGAGATTTCTTCGGTGCTCTGGTACAACAAGCAGCTCTTCGCGGCCACGCCAGGGAGCCTGCCAAGGCGGGATAGCTAGTGTCGCGTCGAGCTGGGCACGAGTTTTTCCTCCGTACGGCGTTGTGGTGGGACGTGGCCGGTGTCGACCTTGCCACCGGGCGAGACACTCATTCGAGAGAGAACCTCCGGATAGCCCTCAAGGGAGCCACGAAGGCCCGGTGCGGTATCCGGTGCCGACTGTTCAGCCGAGTTTTTGGCGCTCATACAGGATCGATTGTGTGTGACATGGGTCACATTTGACGAGGATCGCGTAAATGGGGTCGTTCACGCACCCCCGTCGCACGCCGGGCTCGTTCCACATACGGGGGTCAGACAGATTGGAATTCAACCCGCGGGGTCCCGGTGATAACGGCCATTACCACCGCACCACCGGCCCGAGCCGGTCGACCAGCTCGCGGATCCAGGCGCAACCGGCGCCGATCGGTGCCGCGACACGCGCGACGGGATCCCGACACGAATCAGCCGTTATCACCGGTGCCCTGCAGGCACACTGAGCGGATTCGTCGGTCGACGCCCCTACCGTGACGCCATGGGATCCGACGTACCGAGCAGCTGCAGCGGCGATCGGCGGCCGCGGTGAGCCTGGCCGCTGTCGCGCTGCCCGGCGAGCACGAGCTGGCTGGTCCGGTGCGCGACTTCCTCGCTGATCTCGGGTTCGCCGGAAAGTCACCGAACACCATCCGCGCGTACCGCAGCGATCTCGCCGAGCTACTTAGCGGCGATCGCGGATCTCGCGCCGTCGACCAGGGCCAGGAAGCAGGCCAGCTATGCGGCGTTCCTGCGGTGGGCGGTCCGGCACGGCCTGATCACCACGAACGCGCTCGACCTGCTCGACCGGGTCCACGTCCCCGAAGGCGCACCGCGGCCGGTCGACCCTGCACGGATCGACCGCGTCATCGGCGCCATCCCGAAAGCCAACCTGCGCGACCGGCTGCTGTTCGAGTTCCTCAAGCACACCGGGGTCCGGATCGGCGAGGCACTCGGGATCTACGTCGAGGACCTGACGCTGACGCCCGGCGACGAGCACGTGCGGATCCACGGCAAGGGCGGCCGGATCCGAACCTTGCTGCTGGACGAGGCCCAGCTGGTCAACCTGCTGCGCCGGTTCTTGCGGCAGACCGGCTACACCCACGGCCCGCTGTTCCGGGCCGTGAAGAACTGGACCGGGCGGCCGCTCGGCTACTCCGCCGCCCAGGCCCTCGCTGCCCACACCTCCGGCAGGATCTCGAACCACTCCGTGGCTACTTCGAGGTCTTCGGTCACCGGCGAGATCTGCAGCGGAGGGGCCCACCGCTCGCCGAGCTGATCGAGACGACGCCGGCGCGCAGTCCACGGGGTGTTGGTAAGGAATCTGTCAGCAGCCGCCACATTGAGCTCGGTCTTGTGCGATGAATCGGAACGAAGGTCGGCTAGGTGCTGGTTGTGCCGTCGCGGTGGCGTTGGAGGACTCTGTATACGGTGGGCCGGGAGACGGTGAGCAGTTCGGCGAGTTCGGCGATGGTGTGTTCGCCGGCGGTGTGCAGTTGCACCAGGTGGGCCTGCTGGCGGCCGGTGAGCTTGGGCTGTTTGCCGCGTAGTTTGCCCTTCGCTTTGGCGATCGCCATGCCTTCGCGGTCCGCAGCCGCAGCAGGTCGACTTCGAACTCGGCGAAGGTGGCGAGGATGTTGAAGAACATCTTGCCCATCGGGTCGGCCGGGTCGTACAGGGTTCGGCCGAGCGCGAGTGCGACGCCGCGGGCGGCGAGGGAGTCGCCGATGTCGCGGGCGTCGGGCACGGACCGGGCAAGCCGGTCGAGCTTGGGGACGACGAGGGTGTCATCGGGCCGGACAGCGGCCAGGGCCTGATCGAGGCCAGTGCGATTGCGGTTGGTGCCGGTGAGGCGTGGTCGAGGTAGATCCGTTCGGCGCCGACGCCGAGCAGCGCCTGGTGCTGGGCCGCGAGGTCTTGTTTGTCGGTGGAGCAGCGGGCGTAGCCGATCCGGATCGCGGTCATGAGCCGCAAGCGTACGGATAGCCCCCGACACTGAGACCACTCACCGGACACCCTTACTGAGACACCGTTCAACGGTCAGCAGAGGCAGCAGGAGCCCCGGCCCCGGTGTGTCCGTTGGGGTTCGGCTAACGGACGCCCGCACTACCGGCCGAGCCGGGTCGTCGAGGCGTACTCCCGGCCCGGCGCGGGCTTCGGGAGTTCGGGGCCGACCCCGGGTTGCTGCGGATGGTTTGTCAGGTGCCGGACTTCGGTTGTCGGCAGGAAAGCTATCAGCAGCTGCCACATCCGCGCGGTCTGCCGGTTGAGGTGTGGTGACCTCCGATCGAGGGAGTATGGCCGCTCGTGGCGGGTCGATAGAGCTGGTTGAGTTGGTCTGGCAGTGGACGCTGCTCGATGCTGGGTCGAGCGCGGTGGCGAATTCGACGTACTTCGGGGCCCCATTCGGGCTCTGCACTCAGCCCCAGTTCAGCTGAGCGCGACGCGGCGGCCGTTCCCTATCTCTTCGCTCTTGTCGTCGGTGACTACGGCGAAGGCACCGGACGGGACGCCGGGCAGCGCGGCGACGTCCGCGGCGACGCCCAGGAGGACCTCTTCGGGGGCACCGGCAACGAAGAAGGCGTAGGCTTCGCCGAAGTCCTCGCCCTCGTCGTAGATGTCGAAGCTACCGTCGCTCGACTCGTCATCGAGGAACTCCTCGATGTCGTCGATCCAGCCGAACTCATATCCGGGGTCGCCGGGCACGATGCCGCCGGCACCGTTCAGCGGAACGTGGATCTCGACGACGAGCTGCCCCCCGATGGGATCCTGCGAGGCGACGGCCGGAATTGGTGTCAACCGCGCCGCCTGCGGGCGTAGTACCGAGCGCACCGTCGGCGTACCGGTCTGCGTTCACCTCTATCCGGGAACGGATTCTGAGGCAAAGGAGCATTCGCCTCGCCGCGGAGTTCACGGAGACGTCTGCGGCGGAGCGTCCCGCGCTGAGCGGGGCGGGCCGCACACTGTCCGGGATCCTCGGGTGCACAACCGACAGCTTCAGCGCCTGCTGTGCGCGCGAGACGCCCTCCAGAACCGCTGGCAGCGCAAGAAGTCTGCGTTCGTCAGACTCCAGCGCCTCGAGCTCGTGGAAATCGACGCGCATCTCCACCAGATGCCGCTTCCGGCCCCGAACTACACGTTCTTCACCAATCCCGTCGTACCCCGCCTTGACCCCACAACCATGTGGAGCTCCAGCACCGGCGCCTCACTAATCCTTCGCCACCAGACCAGCCACGACTCGTCCGTACCCGGGAGATCGATGACCCGATCAACCTCCTGCAGAAAGCCGTCCTCGGCACCCATCGTGACGGCCTCGACGCCGCCCTCCAGCCAGTAGTCCTCGGCGCTGTCCACCTTCCCCCCGGACGACATCAACTGCTTACTGAAAGACCGAGGCTAACGCCACTGACCGTTCGGTTGTTGTTCAAGCCCCTTGACTGAGCGGATCGAGGCGATGATGGAGCCCCTTTCGTGGCTTCCATGACGCCGGCGCCGCGGGTCCCTGAGACTAATCCGCGTGCTCGAAGCAACACTGAAGGGCTCACGGGACAGCTCCCAACGCCCGACTAGTACTACAGCCGGAGTTCGTGATGTTCGGTTGAGTCGGTGATTTGGCGGTCTGGGTT
>NZ_BAAAOS010000029.1:0-24969 GCF_039530625.1 Kribbella sancticallisti
TCCGCAACCTCAGCGACGGACACCGACCGACACGTCGTCATCCAGAACGACGGTCAACACCGGCTCCGCTGCGCCGGGACGGGATTGATCAGCGGGCCCAGATCAGCTGCGCAAGCCCACTCGTAGAAGCCGAACAGCACGCTCAGGTGGTGATTGATCGTCCGGGCGGCGTACTTCGTGCCCAAGGTGGCCTTGCCGGTGACCGGGTTCACCGAACCCGGCGCCGGCGCATCCAGCCGACGGTCCAGTCTCTGCGACGAATCCCGTAGCCACTCCACGAACTCCCGCACGTCCACCCGTTCAACACGCTCCCATGCCGTCCAGCGAGCGTGCAGGAATCGGAACCACCGCAGCAGGTCGTAGGCGTAGCTGCGCAACGTTGCTAGTGAACAGTCCGACGCGGCCAGGTCGCGTAGGAACCCGGATGCCGCCGCGTGCTCGCTGTCCGGGAACAGCACCCGCCACTGCAATCCCAGTTCGAACTCCGCCACACTGCCAAGCTCAGCACCCGCCACCGCCACACCCTCTCCAGCTACACACCGAAGCGCCAATCGGCGCTCATGAAGAGTTCAGTCAACTAGCCTGAACTCTTCTGATCGCCAGTTGGTGCTCCAGCGGGTGCCGTTCCCCGGTCTCGAGCATGACGCGGCCTCGGAGTATCTGCGGAAGTTGGCGGCGTCGGATTGCAGTACGACCGTACCGCCCAGGATCGCTGCTCATGAGCGGGGCTAGAGGACCTTCCTAGTTGTGCTGATGGAATACCTCTCCTGTGGCGATACACCTAGGTGAGTGGTGGACAGGTAGGGGTTATGAGCAACCCGTTGGGCGGCGTCAGTCGAGCGTCGCGGTTCGTCGCGCTGTATGAGGCGACCTACGTGGATTTGATGCGGTTCGCGCAGCGCCGGGTGCCGGAGACGCAGGCGGAGGACGTCGTGGGAGAGGCGTTGCTCGTCGCCTGGCGCCGGCTGGACGAGGTACCGGCGCATCTGCCTGATGCGCGAGCGTGGATGTTCGGGATCGTGCGGAACACGATCCTGAACACACATCGCGGCGTACGGCGGCAGCAGGCACTCGCGGTGCGGCTGGCGGAGTCCACGGCAGCCTGGTCGCCGGACGACGCCGACCTCGTCACGCGCCGGGTCGATCTGGCGCGGGCCTGGGAACGGCTGTCCGCCGTCCATCAGGAAGCTCTGGCCCTCGCGGTGATCGACGACCTGTCGGCGCGCCAGGCTGCGGCGGTCCTGGGCATCACGGCGGTCGCCTTTCGCCTCCGCCTGTCCAGGGCCCGTCACGCGCTGCGCGCTCAGCTTGGTCACCGCGCCAAACCTGCCGCCGCGCCGGCAGGCCTCATCGAAAGGCAGAATTATGAAGCCCGTTGACGAGTTCGCCGAGCTGAAGGCTCTCGACCCGGCCACGGACGACATCGATCCGTCCAGCCCCCGGGCACGTGCCACTCTGGAGCGTGTCCTCGGGAGCGATCCGGCCTACGACGTTCGCCCGCACCGGACCCGCCGCAGGCTTGTTCGAGGAGCGGTCGCCACTGCTGCGGTCGCCATCGCGACACTGGCCGTCTTCGTGCCGCGGGACAGCGGGCCGATGCCGAACGGGGACATGGCGTTCGCGACCTGGACCGCGCAGCCGGGGGGCCTGTCCGCGAAAGAGCGTGCCGATGCGGTCAAGGCGTGCCGCAAGAGGTCGCAGGGCATGGGGCAGGACGACCAGGTCAACCGTGCTGGTACGGCGATCGCCGAACGTCGGGGCGAGTGGACCTTGGTGATCCTGACCGGACACGACCAGTTCGCGGCAACCTGCTGGATGAGCATCAACTCGCGCAACCGCCTGGGCGGCGGCTTCGGCAACGTCGACGGCCCCGGCCGGGCCGCTGTCGGAGCGCGTGAACTCGCCCCCTCCTTGCTGGGCCACATCGACATCGGCTTCAACGGACACGTGACGTCAGCGGTCGGCCGGGCCGGTTCCGACATCGTCGGGCTGACATACAACAGCCCGACCCGGGGCCTGGTGAAGGCCTCCGTTCAGAACGGCTATTTCGCCTTCTGGGTACCCGGCAGCGAGTTCGACGGATCACATCCCGTGCCCGTCCGAGTCATGTACCGCGACGGCACCAGTGCCGCCGTCAAGCTGAGCCGCGGCTTCTGACACCTTCCCCTGAAAGTGGTTGCGCGCCCGCCCGACAGCCCTCGCCCACCGGGTCGAGCGTCGGCGCGCTCCCGGAGCCTCGTCCCCTGCTTAACAGTTCAGCGAAGCTACATTCACTGAACCCTCCAATCCGCGAGTAGGTCTCGCGGCGGTCAACGCAGGCTGGCAGTGGAGGTCGTCCGGGGCTGGGAGCAGCCACTGCCCTCGACTCCTGGCCCGGTACTGATGTACTGCGGCGACCCAGGGCTCGCGCCCGGCAACTGACGACACGTAACGCGCGGCGGATGCCAGACCAAGTACTGCTGAAAACCGACACGAGAGGACGGAACGTGGCAGTGTTGCTGCAGATCGGACGGGACTCCGCTGCGTTCGAAACGTTCTATCGCGAACACATAGAGAGGGTGCAGAGGTTCATCGCCCGTCGGGTGGACGACCCCTACCTCGCCGCAGACCTGACCGCGGAGGTATTCGTCGCAGCGATCAACTCTGCGCACTCCTACCGACCGGCTCGCGGTACGCCGACCGGCTGGCTCTACGGCGTCGCTCAGAACGTGGTGTCAGCCGAGCGCAGGAGGCAAACCAGGGAACTGCGGGCGAACCAGCGGTTCTCCGGGCGCCGGCTACTCACGCCAGACGACGTGAGCCGGATGGAGGATCGGATCGACGCCGAGGCGCAGGCACGCCAGTTATTGCGGGCGATGGACGACTTGCCCGCGGGTGAGCGCGCAGTTTTGGAGCTTGTCGCGCTGGATGGGATCTCGCCCCACGAAGCGGCGCAGGTGCTCGGCATCCGGGCCTCGACGGCTCGGGTCCGGCTGCATCGCGCCCGTGCCCGCCTGCGCGATGCAGCACCGCCTCTAGCCATTTCATCCCTCGCCGACTTCAGCTCGAAGGACATCTCATGAACACATTCGAAGACGAACTCCTGGTTGAGCTGCGCACGCTGGTCGCCGACCGGGCCAAACAGCATCGACCACCTGTACGCAAGCGCCGGGTGATGATCAGCCTCGCTACTTGTCTGACTGTCGCAGCCGGTATGGCGGTTGCACTCCCGCTGCTCGGCGGCAAGCAAATTACCTCGCCCGCGTATTCAGTGACTGTTGGATCAACAGGGAAGGTGAGTGTGAAGATCATACGGTTCGAGGATGCCGAAGGTCTCGAGCGAGACCTTGCCGCAGCAGGTGTCTCGGCCGACGTGCACTACTTGCCCGCGGGAAAAACCTGCAGGCGGACGCCGGCCGGCGTGGAGGTGACAGCCGATGAACACGTTCGCCCCGACAAGGCCAAGTTCAGACTGATTCAGTTGGAGAAGATAGCCGTGTTCGAGGAGCACGATGGCTACAGCGTAATGACCGTGGATCTGGCCGTGGTAAAGGGCAAGACACTGACCATGGAAACGACCTCACCTCGCCCACTCGGACCGATGAGTGACTCGCTGAACGTTCATCTGCTGAAGGACGGAACCTTCGGACCGTGTGTGGTGGTGGACGGCTAGGGAGTCGGCCAGGCGCTCGAGGACGGTGGCAGATAAACGTGTAGATCGCCGGCGGTTGCTGCTCCTTAGCCTCGGTCCACCGATGGATTGGGTGAGTGGCTGGGGAGGGCGTGCCGGAACGCGAGAACGCCCTTGCGTGCTGGGAGATTGGGCCTTGCGACAGTTCGGAAGCTCTCACCCAAAAGGCATCTCTGAGGTGCAACTCTCTCATACGCCGCGGTCGATGGGTGGCGAAGTTCGACAATCCCGAATCTAGTGTCGTCGGCTGGTCTGCCGGATGTTCGGCCACGCCTACGCTCCGTCGACGCTCGGATCATTCCTGCGCAGCTTTACCTTCGGCCACATCCGCCAGCTGGATGCGATCGCGTCGCGGTTCCTGGCCGCGCTGGCCTGCCGGGCACCGCTGATCGGCCGGCTCACCGACGGGCTGCTGGCTGCGGTCACCACCACCGGCACCACGACCAGCACCGCGCCGGTGATCGTGGCGCAGCGGTTGCGGAAGGGATCGGTCGGTTCGCCGCACGGCACCAAGCGCCTGATCACCGATGCGCTGAAGACCGTGCGCGGACTGCCGGGTACGTCGGCCGGCAAGTCGCTGGTGGGCGCCGACCCGGCCACCACCGGCGCGATCCGACACAAACTGATCAACGTCGCCGCACGGATCGCGTCATCGGCTCGCCGAATCACCCTGCACCTGTCCCTCAACTGGCCCTGGCAGCCCCACTGGACAGCGCTGTTCGACCGCGTCTGCAGCCACCGCCCACCGCCACGTCCTGACCAACACGCCGAACCACGGCCCGACCGGACGACGAGTGGAACACACCCGCAGCGAGGTGGGGCGCCCCACCACGCACATCCGGCCGAGCACGGAGCGCATCGAGAATCAGCCCCCACACCTGGCCGGTCGGTGGAATCGAGGCTGAGCTCGGGCACCACCGCAGTCGGCGTGTACACGGTACAACCCGATCAGCACGGCATTCACCGCAGCCACGACGATGTGCGGCGGTCTCGGGAAACTCGGGTCGCCGACCTCAAAGTGAAGGATGGCCGGCATCGTCGAGGCGAGGCGAGGCGAGGCGAGGCGAGGCGCATTATCTCCCTGATCCCGGACCGGGAAGTGCTCGCGCCAGTGCTGAGATCACGTCGGCATCCCCACAGCACGTCAGCCAGATTGGTACGCGACAGCAACGACCCGTATCCGCAGACAGACGCTCCGCCAGCAAGCGCGTCGAGAGCCAACCGTGCCAGCGCCTGGCTAGTCGTCACGGCAGGAACGCCGAAGTCTCGTTCAAGCTCCTCGATCACCTCGCCGGTGCGTAGGTCGGCCGCGAGTACCACCGGGTCGAAGTCACCTTCCACCGACCTCGCCAACTCGCTGACCTCCGACGGCTTCCGGCGGCCCACCTCATCGCTGTCGGAGATCCGCAGTGACGCATGGGAAGCGATCTCGATACCGCGATCGGCCAGCGACGCCAGCAACAGCCTGTCGATAGCCTCCGGATACGGTGTCACGAGGCCGATTCGCCTGGCTCCTACCCAACGGACGGCACGGACCGTCGCGTCGGAGGCGGCACAAGGGCGTCCCGTCCGAGCCTCGACCCCGGCGCTGAACTCGTGATTCCACGACGTACCCCTCGCGAGGCTGGTCGAGAGGCATCCGTACAGGAACAGATCCGCACCGGAGGCCACGAGTTCGTCGACGGCACCGACTGTTGTCGCCGACATCGACAACAGGGCTTCCGCGTTCGGCCCGGTCGCCGCGATGGGGCTGACCGACTTCGTTCCCTGGGCCGTGCCGGTACTCAATTGCCGAGGCGTTGACCTTCGCATGTGAGGGCGCTCGTGTCACGTCCTACCCAGGCGTGAGTGTTGCTTGCCGCACAGTGCCATGCCATACCGACTAAGAGGCGTTTCCCTGTACAGCCAGCGATCCGTGATCGTTGGCTGTACAGCACCCGCGGCCGGAAACACCACAGCGAGTCGCGGCGCCGCGGCGATTGTTGCCGCACGGCGCCTGCTCGCGCATCGTGGACCGGGCGGACGTCCACCACCAGACCTCGACCCCGGTGACCGTGATGGACCTGGTCACCGGGGTCCGGCATGTGCCTGGTTCCCTGGCGTTTGCGTGGGGGTCTGGCAAGCCTCTAGTCGCGGTATCTCGCGATCTCGGTTGCCGCCTCACGCAAACGGCTGGCGACCCGCTCGATGTCTTGGACTGGGAGGCGCGAGGCAGGCGCTGACACGCTCAAGGCCGCCGGCAGCAGCGTGCCTTGAATGGGAACAGCGACACAGCGCCCGTCCACCTCGTTCTCGGCGTCGTCGACCGCGTAACCGAGCCGGCGAACCTTCGCCAACTCCTTGAGGTATCCGGGGACCGTCGTGATGGTCTGCGGCGTCACGGCTGGCATTCCGGAGTGTTCCAGGGCGGCGAGGACCTCGGCCTCGGTCAGGAAGGCCGCGATCGCCTTCCCCAGGGCCGTCGAGTGAATCGGGTCCCTGTCCCCTCCCTTAGCCGCCATACGAACGCCACGCTTACTCTCGACCAGATCCAGATAGATGATCGACGACCCGTCGAGAATTCCCAGGTTGATGGTCTCGCCCAGTTCGTCACGCAGTGCTTCCAGGACCGGCCGGGCTCGATGCCTCAACAGCTCGAGGTGACGCGACTGCATACCGGCGAACCCGAGTCCCAACCGGTACAGGCCGGAGACGCCATCGCGCTCGACATAGCGGTGCGTCTCAAGGGTCCACAGATACCGGAACGCCGATGACTTCGGCAGTTCGGCGGCCTCGGCGACCGTCGCCAGACTGACGCCCTCGATAGAGTCCTGCAGAAGGTTGAGGACGGCACAGACACGATCGACCGCTCTGACGGTGTAGTCACGGTCAGGCTGCTCGACCGGCCCGGGCTCGCCCGGCTCGCGACCGACAGGACGCGCTGTGTGGAAACCTGGCTTTGGCAACGTCGATGTCCTTGACTTCTGCAGGTGAAGAGAGCGTTCCAAAAGCGTACCGAAGCCGCGACCGCTGTTCTCGCGGCCGCGACGGTTCGCGTTTGGTGAGACGAGTCGCGGCCGTACGGACATGCCCCGGGCCGAGCCGAGTCACAGCGTCTCATGGAGCACGGCGATCGCGTCGATCTCGAATCGGATCTGCTCTGGCAGACAGCCGGTGACGGTCGTCCGTGCCGGGAGTGGGGCGGAGAAGTACTGCGAGTAGGCCTGGTTGAACTCGACCAGATCGTCCGGGTCGCGAACATAGGCGCCGACTTTGACGATGTCCGCGAGCGTCAACTCCCACGAGGCCAGGATCTGGCGCAGGTTCTCGATCGACCGCGCCATCTCGTCGGCGAAACTGCCCGGCACGACCTTGCCGTCCTGCACCGAGGCTTGCCCCGACACGAAGAGCAGTCCGCCGGCGGCGACGGCGGATGAGAAGTTGTGGGTATGGCCGCTACGCGCGTCCGGCATGCGAGCTCCATTCTGGAACACCTAGTTTGATCAATGAAACCAAGTTCAGTAACTACGGGAGGCACGACACCTCGCCGCCCGCAACCCATCCCCTGGCTGGACGAAAACGTTGACCACATCCAAGCATGGGCCCTATTTTATGAACTATGAATTTCACTAGCCGAAACCTATCACAGGCTGTCGACGACCTTTCCCCGCTCTCCGTGGCAGTTGTCGCCGACACGCTGGATCGCCTGAGCCACCGGAACCAGGTCGTGCATCCGCGGGTGCGGCACATGGCGGGCCCTGCTCGCCTGCTCGGCCGGGTCAGGACGGTCAAGGTGGAGGCCGTCGATGCCGCTCCATCCGAGCCGTATGCAGTGCTCCTGGCGGCAATCGACACGGCGTCACGTGGGGATGTTCTCGTCATGGACGCCGGCGGCCAGGCGACGTCAGGCCTGTTCGGGGGCCTGCTCGCGAATGCGTGCCGGGTGGCCGGCGTCGAGGGGGCCGTCATCGATGGCGGTCTCCGGGACCTGGCTGAGCTAGGAAAACTCGACTTTCCGACGTTCGGAGCAGCCACGCACCCGTCCGACAGCTACTCCAGGCAAGAGGTGGTTGCCTTTGATGTCCCGGTCCAGCTCGGCGGGGTCCGTGTGAACCCCGGCGATCACTTGATGGCCGACAGCGACGGCGTCGTCGTCATTCCCGGCTCGATCGTCGATCAGGTCGTCGAGCGCGCCCTTCAGAAGATCGACACCGAGGCCGAGATGCGCGCTGCGCTACGGAACGGCATGCGGCTTCGCGAAGCGTTCGACACCTACGGCGTGCTCTGAGTCCAGCTTGCGGGCTCGTTGACAGCGGCCGACCCCGCATCCCGTTCCGGTGTCTACCCCACCGGCCTGGTTTCGCTGCGACCGCGCGGCCAAGCGCACTCAAGGATCACGGCAGCCTCCAGGCGTATCGATCCCGGCAGAGGTCGCTCCTGCCGTTGTGCCGTCGATCAAAATCAACGACCCAGGTCATCGACGGCATCCAGATTCTGACCGGCCCGTACCGGCAGGGCTGCTGCGCGTTCCGCAGCAGCACCCAGAACCCTTGTAACCACGAAAGGACCAGGAAGTGGCCCAGCTTCGGATCGGGTTGGCGCAAGCGCGTCAGACCGACAACTTCGACGAGAACGTCGCCACCATTTTCCGATTCGTCGAGGACGCGGCGCGCGCAGGCGTCCAGGTCCTCTGCTTCCCCGAGTCTCAGACCGTCGGCTACCGCGTGGACATCACGCCGGCCAACCGCCCCGTCCCGGTCGCGGAGCTGGACGAACTGCACGCCCGCCTCGCTGCTCGATGCGGAGAACTCGGTATGGCGCTCATCCTCGGTACCGAGACGCCGTCCCACCAGGCCTGCGGGAAGCCGTACAACTCTGCATTGGTGATTTCCGAGCGCGGGGCGATCCTTGGCGTTCATCACAAGACCCGGCTAACGCCGATGGACGCTGTGGCGTACACGCCCGGAACCGAGATCGAGACGTTCGAACTGTTCGGTGTCCGGGTGGGTGTGGTGATCTGCTTCGAGGGATTCCGGTTCGCTCAGACCACCGAAGAATGCGTGCGTCAGGGCGCCCAGGTGGTCTTCCATCCGCAGAACAACACGACGCGTCCCAATGACTGGAAGATCCCGGTTCACCACGCACTGATTACCGCTCGTGCCGCCGAGAACACCGTCTGGTTCGCGTCCTGCAACCCGTGTCTGGTGCCACATCAGAACTGTGCCTCGATGGTGGTAGCCCCGAACGGCACGATCCACGCCTCCTCCACCCTCAAGAAGGAGGAGCTCGTCGTCGCCGACATCGACACCGACCTCGCCACCCGGGCGATGTTCCTCGATGACATGGAAGGCAAGGCGGCCATGCTTTTCGCCGAGACGGTCGACCGCAGCGAGTACGGGGCTGCGCTCGAGTCGTAGCCCTCGGACGACAGCGCGCCAAGGATCAGCAGGACAGGACGGCGAAAGGAGGCCAGATGATCGACAGTGCTGCTCTGGCGGCGCTCGACGGGCGAGTGTTGGGTCCGGAGCACAAGAGCTTTCCGCCTGCGGCGTGGGGTAAGACAGTCCGCGAGTACTTGAGCGCCGGGCCCACCCTCGACTGGTTGTCCACACCGTTGCTGACCGTCGACCGGGCCGCGCTCCAGTCAAACGTAGCCCTGATGGCCAGCTGGGCCCGCTCGGCGGGAATCCAACTGGCGCCCCACGGCAAGACGACGATGGCACCGCAGCTGTGGGCGTTGCAGTTCGACGCCGGCGCTTGGGGGATCACCCTGGCGACACCGTGGCAGGTGCAGCTCGCCCGGTCGTTCGGTGTCGGCCGGATCTTGTTGGCCAACCCGATGGTCGATCCCGTGGCACTGGCCTGGCTCGCCGGGGAACTGCGCGCGGATCCGTCGTTCGATTTCTTCAGCTGGGCGGACAGCGTGCGGACCGCGGAGCTGATGGATCGCGCGCTGGGATCGAGCCAGCTGGAGCGGCCGGTCAACGTGATCGTGGAGATTGGCGGGCCAGGCGGACGCTCCGGTGCACGCTCCAGCGAGACGGCCCTCGCGGTGGCCATGGCGATCCACCGCTCGCCACGGCTCGCCCTGGCCGGCATCGGCGGCTACGAGGGCGCGCTCAGTCATGACCGCGAGTCCGCCGGGCTGTCTGCTGTCCGGCGGTTCGTCGACCGGATAGGCCGGCTGCATCAGCGGATCGCCGCCGATGGGCTCTACGGCACAGATGCGATCGTCACTGCCGGGGGCAGCGCCTTTCACGACATCGTGGTCGATCAGCTGGCCGGCCTCGCCGGCGAGCGGAACGGCCTGCGTACGACGGTACTGGTGCGGCCCGGTGCCTACGCGATCCATGACGACGGGTTGTACGCCGGCATCTCGCCACTGGCGCCCGCCCGCGCCGAGCACCCGCTGCGCTCGGCCATGCACGGGTGGGCGCGGACGCTGTCCCGCCCCGAGCCGGAGCTCGCCCTGCTCGACGCGGGCAAGCGGGATCTGCCGTTCGACGTGGGGTTACCGGTGCCGCAACGGATCATGGGTGCCAACCCGGGCGCGTTCGGTGCGGACCTTGCCAGGGCCAGCGTCACCGCGCTCAACACCCAGCACGCCTTCCTCCGCCTGCCCGGCAGTACAGCTGACGCCGTCCCGGTGGGCACGGTGGTGCGGTTGGGGCTCTCGGATCCCTGCACGGCCTTCGACAAGTGGCGGCTGATCCCCGTCGTCGACGACGCCAACGCAGCGAACCCCCGCATCGTCGAACTCCTTCACACCTTCTTCTAGGCGAATGGGCGGGCCATGACCGACTTGTTGATTCGAGCCGTCGATGTCGTCGACGGGACCGGCGCGGCCAGATACCAGGCGGATGTCCTGGTCGACAGTGGTCGGATCGCCGAGATTTCCGCCCCGCGGACGGTATCGGGTGCCGGCACAACCATCGAACCGGCTCCCGGGTGGGTCCTCACGCCCGGGTTCATCGACATGCATGCGCATTCCGACCTGCACCTGCTCACCGAGCCCGGCCACTTCCCGAAGATCAGCCAGGGCGTGACCACCGAGGTGATCGGTCAGGACGGCATCTCGTACGCGCCGATCGACGATGCCGCGCTCGGCGTGATCCGCCGCCAGATCGCCGGGTGGAACGGCAACCCGAGCGAGCTGGACTTCTCCTGGCGCAGCGTTGCCGGCTATCTCGACCGGCTCGATCAGGGCATCACCCCGAATGTGGCCTACCTGGTGCCGCAGGGCACACTGCGCCTGCTCGCAGTCGGCGCCGAGCAGCGGCCGGCCACACCCGCCGAGATCCGCCACATGCAGGACCTGCTGGCGCAGGGACTCAGTGAGGGCGCCGTTGGAATGTCCAGCGGACTGACTTATACCCCCGGGATGTACGCAGACACCGCGGAACTCGCCGCGCTATGCGAGGTGGTCGCCGACTTCGGTGCCTTCTACGCCCCACACACCCGTTCCTACGGCGCCGGTGCGCTGAAGGCCTACGCCGAGATGATCGACCTCGCCCGAACCACCGGATGTGCGCTTCACCTGACCCACGCAACGATGAACTTCGAGGTCAACCGGGGGCTGGCGACGGAGTTCCTGGACCTGGTCGACGCCGGCCTGGCCGTAGGCTGCGACATCACCCTGGACACGTACCCCTACCTGCCAGGCTCGACCACGCTGTCCGCGCTGCTGCCGAGCTGGGCGATGTCGGGCGGTCCGGACGCCGTGCTTGACCGGCTGCGGGATCCGCGGACCCGCGCGCGCATGGCCCAGGCCGTCAACGTGAACGGCTCCGACGGTTGCCACGGCGTCATCGTGGAGTGGGGCACCATCCAGATCAGCGGGGTAGGCGATGAGAGTCTCGGCGAGTATGTCGGGATGACGATCGAGGCGATCGCTGCGGACCACGGACTCGCGCCCGTGAACGTGTTCTTCGACCTACTCCAGCGCGACAGCCTGGCCACCACGATCTTGCAGCATGTCGGCCACGAGGACAACGTGCGCGCGATCATGGTGCATCCCAAGCACACCGGCGGCAGCGACGGCCTTCTGGTGGGCGAGAAGCCACATCCGCGGGCGTGGGGCACCTTTCCTCGCTATCTCGGCCACTACGTCCGCGACGTCGGCCTCCTGGGTCTTGAGGACTGCGTCAATCACCTGACCGGCCGTGCTGCGCAACGCATCCGACTCACCGATCGCGGCCTCGTCCGTCGCGGCTATGCAGCCGATCTGGTGTTGTTCGACCCCGCCACCATCGCTGACACTGCGACCTTCGAGGACCCTCGGCAGCAGGCGACCGGAATCAGCCACGTCATCGTCAACGGCGAATGCGCCATCGCGGACGGTCAGCCGACCGGACGACTGGCCGGCCGGACCTTGCGCAGGGACTCCACGACCAAGCAGACACGTTGATCCGGCCGACCAATCCGGAAGCCCACCACGCTCGCAACCGCGTTCCACAGAGGACTGACATGCAGAGGTACGAAGGTAAGGTCGCACTGATCACCGCAGCAGCGCGGGGCATCGGGGCCGCCGTCGCGCGGCGGGTTTCGGTCGAGGGCGGCTCGGTGGTCATCACGGATCTGCAGCAGGACGAGCTGGACGGGCTCGCTGCCGAGCTAGGTGACAGGGTGCTCGCCCGCCGGACCGATGTGACCAAGCGGGACGAGATCGAGGCGGCGGTGGCGGCCGCTGTGGAGCAGTTCGGCCGGCTCGATCTACTGGTCAACAACGCTGGTGCCGGCATCGTCTCCACCGCACCGGAGGACACCACCGACGAGGAATGGCATTCCCAGCTCGACGTCACCCTGGTCGGCGCGGCCCGCTGTATCCAGGCCGCGCTGCCGTACTTGGTGGAGACGCGCGGCAGCGTCGTGACGGTCGGCTCAGTCAACGGGATCGCTGCCTTCGGCAACATCGAGTACTCCGCCGCCAAGGCGGGCCAGATCGCGATGATGGTGAACTACGCCGTCCGGTACGGCAACGTCGGCGTCCGGTTCAACGTGGTCGCCCCAGGGACGATCCGGACGCCGTACTGGGATCATCACCCGGACACGCTGGCAGAGTTCGAGAAGATGTACCCCCTCGGCCGGATCGGCGAACCCGAGGACATCGCCGCCGCAGTCGCCTTCCTCGGCTCCGCTGACGCCGCCTGGATCACTGGCCACACCCTACCGGTTGAAGGCGGCGTCCTCGCCGGACCCGCCCTCCTCGACCTCAGGGTTGATACTGGCGGGCTCCGCTGAACCGTTCTGTACTTGCAGACTGTGGGTCTGGTCGATCTCTGTTGTGCCCTGATTTCGTCACGCAGAGACGCCTGGTGAACCTGGTGGCGGCGTTGCCGGGGATGGAAAGCGCGGGATGGCGGAGTTGGGATCAGAGCCGGCGAAGGCCAGCCCGATGACGAAACCCGCGACCTCCTCGAGCTGACGGACGCGATCCAGCGGCCCCAGTACGGCCGGCACCCCGCCAACGTCACCCACCCGGCTTGGTCTCGATCTCCACGTCAGCCGGGACGCCGGCCTTGCTCGCGCCTGTCGGTATCGCCGGCCCAGACCCGCTGCAGATACAACTCCCGGTCGATCAACGCGTGCCCGGCAGCGCTGGCATAGGTCGGCTATACCGCCACCTGGGGCGTTCTCGATCCGCCCGGCGGTCCCGGTGTATTGGCGCTGCACCCCAACAGTGTGGGCGCCCTTCTTGGGGTCGCCGGTCCTGTCCACCACGAACACGGCATCGGTCTGCCCGCGCCGCTCGACGCCATACAGGCGCAAGTCGTCGCACACACTGTCGCTGTCCCAGTTCGCCTTCTACACACGGTGGGCGCGTCGCTGCCTACGTGGGCATGGTCATGGACTAATTCATCGAATAGGTGTAAGAGATCAGCCGAAGAATCGCGCGGTGACCGCGTCGTGTCCACGTCCGTGCGGATCGCCACGTCGTACCCGAGGCACTGATGGCCGGACCAACTATTCATCCCGCTCCCATACGGACGCCCGCATGGCAGGCCCACCTGAAGTCACCCGCGTCACGCACCGGCGGATAACAATCTTGACGTTCTCTTGCTGACTGTCGCAATGCTGACGAGGACGTCAGACCACCTGACGACACACCCGCGACAGACGAGTGACGGCCCGTTCCAGCTCAGCGGTATCGCCGCCCGCGGCGAAGCTGAGCCGCAGGTACGCCGCTGGTGACTCGGCGGCGAAGTACATTCGGCCGGCACTAACTGCGACGCCTCCCCGCCGAGCAGCGCTACCGATCGTCACGTCATCCTGGCCGTGCGGCAGTTCGATCCAGAGATGAAGGCCCCCGGACGGTATTTGGTGGATCGTCCAGTCTGGTAGTTGCTCCTCGATCGCTACCGCGACGGCGTGGCAACGCTGGCGGAGCGCCGAGGCGAGGCCGCGGACATGCCGCTCCCATCCTGGCGAGCTGAGCAGCTCGACGGCCGCTTCCTGGAGAGGGCGGCCGATGAAGAAGTCGTCGACGTGTCTGATCGCGCGGAATCGTTCCATCACAGGGCCGCGGGCAATCAACGCGCCAAGGCGCATACTCGGAGCGGTGGCCTTGGTCAGAGACGTGATCTGGACGACTGTTCCGTGCTGATCGTCAGCCAGTAATGTCCTTGGCACGGCCGTTCCGTGGCCGAGGTAGCGGGCGAAGTCGTCCTCCACGACAAACGCTCCGGCGGCCCTGGCGACGTCGAGCACCGCGCGTCGGCGATCGGCCGAGTAAATCAGACCCGTCGGATTGTGGAAGGCCGGCTGGCAGTACAGTAGCCGTGCGCCAGTCAGCTCGAATGCCTCTGCTAGCAGATCAGGACGTAGCCCGTCGTTGTCGAGCGGCACGGGCACCGGTCTCAATCCGGCTGCGCGAGCTGCGGCCAGCGCGCCTGGGTAGGTCGGCGACTCGACCAACACCGGGCCCCCCGGCGGCGCGATCGCCCGCATCGCCATCGACAAAGCACTCTGCCCACCCGCAGTGATCAGCACATCGTCGGCGGTGACGACGCCGAGCGTGGGCCCAGCTGCCGTCGCAAAGATTGACCGCAAGGACTCCAGCCCACTGATCGGGGCGCGGTCCCAGGCATCGGGACGACGAGCGGCCCGGGCCAGCACGGCGCTCAGCATCCGCCTGGGTTGTAGGGACGGATGGAGATAGCCGCCGTTGAGCATAATGGTCCCCTCGGGGGCCGGCCCGAGGATGTCACCGAGGTTGGCGGTATCAATGGCACGGTCCGCGAGGGCTACCGTCTGCCAGCCCAGGTCGAACCGGAGCGATTCGGCCCCCTGGCCAGGGGCCACGAAAGTGCCGCTACCCGGCCGGGTCACCACTACGCCTTCCGCCGCCAGCGCCGCGATCGCACGCGCCACCGTCCCTGGCCCGACGCCGTATTCAGCCATCAGTTGCCGGCTGGTCGGCAGCTTGTCCCCAGGTGCGAGGGCGCTGATCCGGCCACGGAGGCGCTCAGCCAAAGTGCTACCGTTGGTCATGGATGTTCATGGTAGCACTACTGATCTGTCGACGAAATCGCTACTGCAGCTCCGCGCGGACACCCCAGGCGTTTCCACGGTGGTGCACTTCAATAATGCCGGCTGCGGGTTACTCACGACTTCGACGTTGCGAGCCGTTCAGGATCACGTCGCTCTGGAAGCCGAGATCGGCGGTTACGAGGCTGCCGCCAGACGCGAGGGCGCGGTCGCCAACTTCTACGAGGCAACCGCAATGCTGCTCGGTTGCGCGGCTCAGAACATTGCCTTTGCCAGTAGCGCTACGCATGCCTACTCTGTGGCGTTATCGGCGATTCGCTTCGCCGCCGGGGACGTTGTACTGACGACGCGCAACGACTTCATCTCCAACCAGCTCGCTTTCCTCTCACTGCACCGGAGGTTCGGTGTCGAGGTCGTGCACGCGCCCGATCTTCCCGAGGGTGGCGTGGACGTCGACGCGCTGGCCGAGCTCATACGGCGGCGTCGGCCGCGGCTCGTCGCGGTCACTCACATCCCGACCAACTCAGGACTGGTCCAGCCCGTCGCCGAGATCGGTCGAATCTGCCGCGAGTACGACATCCTCTACATCGTCGACGCCTGCCAGTCGGCCGGTCAGCTGCCGCTGTCCGTCGAGCACATCGGCTGTGACTTCCTCACCGCGACCCCACGCAAGTTCCTGCGCGGACCACGCGGTTCCGGGTTCCTCTACGTCTCCGACCGCATCCTTGCCGGCGACTACGAGCCGCTCTTTATCGACATGTACGGCGCTCGGTGGACCGGCGCCACGCAGTACCAGCCGCTCCCGACTGCGGCCCGGTTCGAGGACTGGGAGTTCTCCTACTCCACTGTCCTCGGGTGCGCCGCCGCCATCCGGTACGCCCTCGAGGTCGGTGTCGAGGCCGGTGGCCGGCGAGCGATCGACCTCGCCGCCGACCTGCGCACCGGCCTCGACCGACTGCCCGGAGTCCGGGTTCTCGAGCGGGGACAAGTGCTCGGTGCCCTTGTGACATTTGCGATCGACGGCTGGCAGGCCGAGCCGTTCAAGGCCGAGCTCGACCGGCGGCGCATCAACTCGGCGCTGAGCTTCCGCGAGTTCGCGCAGTACGACTTCGGCGACAAGGACGTCGACTGGTGCTTGCGACTCTCACCGCACTACTACAACACCGAGGACGAGGTGGCTCAGATCCTGGCAACGATCGAGGAATTGGTCGCATGACCGCAACACCGGCGCAGACGGAGGCGACCTCACTCTGGCGCAACGGCGACTTCCTGCGCTTCTGGTTCGGAGAGACGGTGTCCTTGCTGGGCAGTCAGGTGACCGCTCTCGCATTGCCGTTGACCGCGATCTCGGCGTTCCAGGCGACCGACGAGCAGGTCGGTGTCCTGCGGTTCCTGCAACTCGTCCCGTATCTGGGTCTCGCGCTTCTGTTCGGCGTCTGGGTCGATCGATCGCGGCGTCGGCACGTGATGCTCTCAGCGAACTTGGCCCGGCTGGTTCTGATCGGACTCGTCCCGTTGCTGTACTTTCTCGACCTGTTGACGCTCCCCCTCCTGCTCGCATTGGCGTGCGCGATCGGAATCGCCTCGGTTCTGTTCGACGTCAGCTGGATGGCCTATGTACCCACGCTGGTCAAGGGACCCTCGCAGTACGTCGAGGCCGGCGCCAAGCTCAGCATGAGCTCGTCGGCGGCCGATGTAGCCGGTCCAGGTCTCGCCGGTCTCCTGATCAGCGCGGCCACCGCTCCGATCGCCCTGGTTGTCGACGCCATCAGCTACCTCGCCTCCGTCCTGTCCCTGCTGACGATCCGTACGCCGGAGCGGCGGCCGGACGGCGTACGCCGGAAGGTCGGACCGGACTTGCGCGAGGGCCTGGGCTGGGTGTTCGGCAATCCGCTGCTCAGGTGGCTGGCCCTCATTGGTTTCTGCTGCAACTTCTCGATGATCACCGTTTGGACACTGTTCCTGCTCTTCGGCACCCACGACCTGAGGCTGTCGGCCGGCATGCTCGGTATCGTCTTCAGCAGCGCGTCGGTCGGAGGCCTGCTCGGGGCAGTATCGGCCCGTCGAGTGATCCAGCGCTTTCCACTCGGCCGCGCCTATCTGACTGGCCAGACAATGCTGCTGCTCGGTCCCGGTTTGCTGCTCTTGGCCCCCGGCTTCGCCACTGTGCCCATCTGCATCGCGTCGTTCTTCGTCACCTACCTGGGCCTGGGCGTGGCCGGGGTCATCATCGTGAGCCTCCGGCAGACCTTGACTCCACAGCACCTGATGGCGCGTATGACTGCAGCGTTCCGTACGCTTCTCTTCGGCGGGGGCGCTCTCGGGGGCCTTGCCGCTGGCGTGCTCTCCGGCGCCGTCGGCACCGGAACCGCTCTGCTGATCATCGCCGGCGCATCGGCCAGTATGGTCGTACCACTGCTGTTCTCACCCGTGGTTCGTCTGCAAAGGCTCCCAGACCCGCCTGGGGCCTGACCGGTGTCGCTACGGAAGGCGGGAGCCAGCAGCATCACTTAAAGCATCGGCGATCGTTTCTCGGGGCCCGCGCGTCGAATTTCTCACGATCCACAGAGGGACGGCGTCGGCTTTCAGTGGCGACGACGTCCAACGCGCCGGTCTGACGGGCTGGCGAGAAGGATGGCCTCGACGAGGGCGCGGGCGTGGTTGGCTGGACCATCGATGCCGAGGGCCTGCACCGAGGCATAAGCGCCCTCGAAGATCAGAGTCAGGTGTGCAGCCAACTGCTCTGGATCAGCCGCCTTCAGATCCTTCGCAAGTGCGACGAACTGACCGTGAATCCACCGCTTGACCTCGACCGCCTGCTGGTGGCTCGCCAAGGACTCGTCAGGGAACTCAGTCAACACCATCAGGAACGGGCAGCCGCGACAGACGTCCGGCTGGAGCATCACATTCTGCTCGTCGAAGAGGGCCAGGATGCGCTGCAGCGGATCATCGCCGCCACGATCGAGCGACGTGCCGAACCACTCGCGATAACCCTCGTGAGCCCGGGCGACGTACGCCGCGATCAGGTCATCCTTGGAGGCGAACAATCGGTACAGAGTGGTAGGCGCAATTCCGGCCTCGGCTGCGATTCGGTCGACGCCAACCGCGCGGATGCCCTGCCAATAGAACAAGTCGCGCGCGACCTGGAGCACTTGCTCCCGAGTCTCGTCCGACCTTCTCCGTAACCTCACGCCTGGCATCGCCACGTTCTCAGGATAGCAACTTTGGGAAACGCTCCCTATCATTCCAAGCAGTAAGTCCCCACGGACTGCGACCGGCGATCAATACGGTCGGTACGGCGTCCCACACAACGGTGAGCGTGGAACCCCAAACCCAGGTCGGCAGGATGCCAGGCATTGGCTGCACGTGATGCAGGGCCTTCGACGGCAGGCGTTGACGCCGACCTTGCTGGTCACGGCACCAACGCCCAACGTCGACCGGAGGATTACTGCACCGGGCGGTTGTCTACATATACACAGGTTGCCTGTCCACTGCCGACGACGAGGCTGGTGTTCGCGTCGTACACGGTGAGTGTGACCGTCTCGCTCAGGTATTCGAGGTTCGAGGGTACGGAGTGCACATAGCCAGTGTCAGACCACGCCCCATCCACCGGGCGGACCGTGTGCGTGACGGGCGGTGTGCTCGAGTGCGGACCACTCCAGTAGCCCGGGCTACCGACGTATTTCCAGGTCCGGTTGTAGCTGTACGCGAGGTTGAGGCTGGCGTTCCGGCTGAACCCGGTTCCGCTTGCGGTGGTGGAGATCTCGCCTGTTACCGGGTTGCAGTTGATAAGGGTCGTCGTCCGCAGATCTCGCGCGCAAGACCCCTCAGCACTCGCAACGATTCCGGAGGAGTCGCGGACCTCGACGCGCACCGTCTCTGTGTAGAAGTCATAGTCCGAAGCCGACCACGCCCGGCTGTAGCCGTCCACGGAGATGGTTCCGTCCGCGCCGCTCACAGCCGCGACCGTGGTGCGGCTACCTCGAGCGGGGATCGTGCCCTGTGCGCTGGACGTGACGTAGCTCCCCTGTTTTACAACGAAGTCGACGGAGAAGGCGTAGCCCGACCGGAATCTCCCGCCAGTCGCCTTCGTGCTGATCCGGTTGATCGACGCGTCGCAGTCGATGGAAGCGATCAGCGGACCCGCAGCAGCGGCCGCGGGACCCGTGGTGAGAACACTTGAGGTGAGCAACGCAACGACCGCTGTCACGATCGTCGCTGTGATGCGTCGCACCATCCTGTCTTGCCCCTTTCAATGAAGTACTTCTTGCTCCAGTCCAACCGTGTGGAACGTCCGTGCTCGCGCGGGGTTGTAGGCAGCATCGGATGATGAGAAGTGCACGAGGAGCCTACGAAGGTTCTCCCTGCCGTCCCCCAAGGCCACAGCACCATCACACCGGCGTTCGTCGGATCGACCTCGGTGGGAGCATTCTGCGCCGGGGTTGGGTCGACCGGCTACAGGGTTCTCACAATGGGACCAACGCTTCGAACACCTTCGAATCCAACAGATGCGGCAGCTTCTCCCGCCAGCGGTTGTTCGGGCGAGATCCGACGATCCGGTCGCGGCGGCCCTGCCGAGCGAGTTACCCGCAGATAAGATCTCCGACGTTCTACTCGCCCGGCATTGCCGGCGGAAGCATTAACTGCCCGGTAGGGCTGCTGGACGGCACACCGACAACGCGGACGGAGTGGCTGCGGAATTGGCCGGGGTGGTCCGTTCGCCATCACAGGTATCGTGCCATCCGTGACCGCAATCGTGCGTACGTACGAACCGCAAGACGCCGAGCCGACCTGGGACGCCTACTTTCGGGCGATCCGGGATACGGCTTCGAATGACTACTCGCCGGACCAGGTCACCGCCTGGGCACCGGAGTCGGTCGACCTCGCGGAGTGGAACGAGCCCCGGTTGGCCGCCCACACCATTGTGGCGACGATCGATCGGCGGGTCGTCGAGTTCAGCGATGTGACGGACGACGGCCTGCTGGACATGCTCTTCGTGGCACCCTGAGGCCGGCGGCCGGGGCGTCGCTCGAGCGCTCGTCGATGCCGTGGTCGGCAAAGCTCGTGAGCTGGGTCTGTCCGAGATCCACGCCCACGCGAGTCGGACTGCTCTCCCGGCGTTCAGGCGCTTCGGATTCGAGGTCGAGCGAGCCAACAACGCCGACAACTACATCCGAGGCGCAAACGTGCCGAACTACGACATATACCTCAAGCTGGGCTGAGCGCACCTCACGCGCGTTGCGTGTCATGCCCGCGATCAGGGAGCACCAGCCCTGTTCCAGGCGAAGCGGCGGCAGCCTCGGCTGTACGGCGACTAAGGCGCCCGAAGCATCGACCGACGGCCGCACGAATCCGGGCCGGCCGATCAACGCGATACAGGTCCATCGCGGAGAGCAGTGGCCCGCGGTCGCTCGACAGCGACCAACTGTCGGGTTCCTCGAATCCAGGATCGCGAACCCAAAGACCCGTCGTCGTCTCGATGTTCCGAGGGCTCCACGGTCCACCTCCGCGGCGAACCATGGGCAACCGGCGCGGATCGGCAGCACACACGATGTCAGTCTGATCCTCGACGCACGGGCTCAGATTCCGTCTGTTCTCAACGATCTGAATCCCGTAGACTTTCGGGTCATCTGAAGATATTTCCTCCATTTCGAAGGATCCGTTATGTCCGTGATCGCCGTACTGGGGCTGGGGACGATGGGTCAGGGCATCGCCGTCAGCGCGGCCGGCGCGGGCCACCAGGTGCGCCTCTTGGACCAGCCCTCCCGACAAGCCGACTGCGTCGACGCCGTCCGGCTCCGCTTCGATCGGCACAGCACCGGCCAGCCCGCGGATCTGCGTCCGGCCGCCGACCTGGCCGACGCGGTCGGGCCGGCCGACCTCGTCATCGAGGCGGTCCCGGAGTCGCCGGAGCTCAAGCGTGCCTTGTTCTCGGAACTCCACGGTCTGGTCGCTCCGGATGCGGTGATCATGACCAATACGTCGTCGTTGCCGCTCGACGAATTGGTCTCCGCGGTCGAATTTCCTGGGCGTTTCCTGGCGGCGCACTTCTTCCACCCCGCCGAACTGATCCCTGGAGTCGAGATCGCGAGAACTCCGGCGACCGACCAGGAATCTGTGGACGTCGCGCTGGCTTTCTTGCGCACGCTCGCCAAGGAGCCTGTCGAGGTCCTGCCGCAGGCCGGCTTCGTCGCCAACCGGCTGCAGATCGCCCTCTTCCTCGAGGCGCTCGCCTGTGTTGCCGAGGGAGTCGCCGCACCGGCGGAGATCGATACGATCGTCCGGACCACCTTTGGCCTTCGGCTGCCCGCCTACGGCCCGTTCGCCATCGCCGACATGGCAGGCCTCGACGTCTACCAAAGCATCCTGGCAACCCTGCACAGCCAGCATGGGGAACGCTTCGCACCGCCTGCCGAGTTGACCGCGCTCCTGGAGGCGGGCCGGACCGGCCTGAAGAGCGGTGCGGGCTTCCACACCTACAGCGCGGAGCGCTCGACCGCACTGGCCGCCGAGCGTGATGATCTGTACCGCCGCATCCTGGCAGCGACCGCGTGAAGGCGGTCATCACCGGCGGCGGTAAGGGCATCGGCGGATCCATCGCGGCCCGGCTCGCTGCTGAAGGAGCGTCGGTCATCGTGGGAGGCCGGGATCTCGAAGCCCTTCGGGAAACTGCCAATCGTCTGGGGGACGCCGTCCATGCGTTGCCGGTTGACGTGACTGACAACCACTCGGTGGAGGTCTTCCAGCAGCTGGCGGAGCAGGCGATCGGCGTTCCGGACGTCGTCGTGTGCAATAGCGGGATCAGCGGACCGACCGGTCCGCTGTGGGAGCTCGACGAGTCAGGCTGGAACGAGACGTTCAACGTCAACGTCACGGGCACGTTCCGGACCTTGCGGGTCTTCCTGCCCGGCATGATCGCTCGCGGAAGCGGCAGCGTGATCCTCGTCGGGTCAATGACAGGTAAACGCCCGCTGGCCGGCCGGACGCCCTACGCGGCCACGAAGCTGGCGCTGGTCGGGCTGGCGCGGACATTGGCACTCGAAGCGGGTCCATACGGCGTCCGGGTCAACGTTGTCTCGCCCGGATTCGTGGCCGGCACGCGCCTCGACTGGGTCATCGATGCCCAGGCAGCGATGGCCGGCGCCAGTCCGGACGACGTTCGGGAGCAACTCGAGCGGCAGATTCCTCTGCACCGCTTCGTCGCTGCGGAGGACGTCGCCGCAACTGTGGCCTTTCTCGCCGGCGACGGCGCCCGCTCCGTCACCGGCGCCGACATCAACGTGACCGGCGGCCTGGAGATGCACTGACCAGTCAGGCGGAAATCAGCCATCGGCGAGGACCTGCGCCTGGGTGTGTGTTCGGCTGATGGAATACCGGCGCTGCGCAGTCCTCGATGGCACGCGCTCGGGCCTCCTAGTTGCCAGTCTCGCGCCGCCTCAGGGTCAGGACGAACCGGTGGCCGCTGGGTTGCGGGGCTCCATCCGCTGTGTGGCGTGGTTCGGCGCCCGGCCCTTGGAGGACCGGACGCCGTGGTCACCGCTCGATTTGCCTCAGCGAGTCATGAGTACCTGCGCGTGCATGGCGGGATGGGGGTCGACGATGGTCCACCCGGTGGTGCCTTGCTCGAAGTTGCCGTTCACGATGTTCAGGCCGACGGATTCGATTTCGTCGAAGCCGACATCGATCATGTAATCGCCGACGCCCTGCAGTTCACACAGAGCGAACAACAGCAGCACTTCGGATTCACCTTGGACGAACTCCGTGATGTCGATCGGCCCCCAGAGTACTTGGCCGTTCTGCCACATGTTGACATCATGGGCCACATCCATGTTGCTGATCAGGTTCTTACCCTTACTGGTCACAAGGCTGACCTGCTTGTAATGATATCCACCCAGGCTGCCGACGTACTGGTCGGAGTCCCACCACGAGAGCTCGTAACGCGGCAGCCCGGGGGTGACGCTGACCCTTTGCTCTGCCCACACGCAACTCGAGGTACTGGTCGCGGTTCGCTCGGGAACGAAGAGACTCAAACGACCCTTGCCGTACATGGCGCTGTTCGGGATGGTGCCCCTGCCTCCCGGCCAGTACTCCTGACCGGCTGCCGGAATGGTCAGAATCGGCAGGTTGGATGTCGTCGGAATGCCCGGCGCCGGCTGACCACCGAAGTGGGCCGCGATGACGTCGAAGATGTCTTTGGCTTGATGGTCGGTCCAACGCTCGAAGGAGCCGTAGAGGGTTCGGCTGGCCTGACGGAACTGCCAGTCCCTGGTGGCGGGGTTGTTGTCCTCGAACCCAGGGTTGTGGACCGTGAACCCGGTCGGTTTCAGGCTGTCGAAGCCGACATCGATCGGGAGGTGACCGGTTGCCGCAGCGGTGTAGAGCCGAAGGCTCAGCTTGGCCGAGGTCTTCCCTTTCAACACCGAGTGAAGAGAGAGGTGCGTCGGCACCCAAGTGAATCCGAACTCGTCGACGATGTCCGAGCGCCATACCGGTATGTCGTCCACCAGAACTTCTTTGATCAGCTTACCGGCTTTGCTCGGGGTCCGGCTGACTTGGTCGAACGTCGTGAAGGACAACTTATGGTCGACAGCGTCCGGGATGACGCTGACTTGCTGGTAGGCCTCGGCATATTCGCCGGCGGCAGCGGATGTCCAATTGCCCTGGGCGAAGCTGAGCCTGCCGAAGCCGGTGTTAGCCAGATTGTTCGACGAGATGGTCGGTCGTCGGTCGTAGTTGACGGGTGCACCATACGCCACGACGCCACCGATCTGGTTGGCTGCGGCGTACGGGGCAGCACGGCGCAGGACCTCTGCGACGTATTCGGGACTGGGTGGAACGGAAGCGTCGAGGAATCGATCTGTGTAGGTAAGCAGGATCAGGTCCAGGTTTCGCGGAGACAGCTTGGCCAGCAGCGAATTCAGTTGGCTCTCCACGAACCTGGGATCGCTGGTGCTCTGGGAACCGCCGAGGTATGGAAGCAGTGTGCCATCGATGTAGGGCGCCAGCTTGTCCAGATGTTCGTCGGTGTAGTCGCCGAGGTACATCGTGGTCAGGAAGCCGAGGTTCGGGTTGATGGCGTCCTGCGTAGCCTTGATCTGACCGAGGTAGGTTGGGGTGAAGAGGTCGCTGTTCTGCGCGACCAGGAAGTCGTCGATCTGCCAGGCCTTGACGTTCGGGAACTCCAGGGAGAGGTTCGCGATGGCCCGGGCCCAACCGATGTAGTCCATCTTGTACGGCCTGGAGCAGTACCCCTCGAGATAAGCAGCTCCCCTGTTTGTCTGACACTCTGATGGCGGCACCACATCAACCCAGATGTCGATGCCGGCCGCCCGCGCCCGTGGGGCGAACTCCGTCCGCAGGTCGTCCCAGTCGGTCGGCGCCTCCCAGATGCCGAACAAGTAGGTATTCGCGTTCATGGCCGTCAGCCGCTCGATGAGTTTCGCGGAATCGTAGTGACGGTATCCGTCCGCGCGGGGCTGTGACTCGCGCAGCTCGGCGTCGATAGTATTCCCGCCAGTCTTGGACGCCTTGATCCCGCCGGGAGGGATGATTCCCTTCTGACGGGTCTTGGGTAAGAGCATCGGCGCAGCCGACGAAGACGCTTCGACCTGAGATGCGGCCGTCCCGCCAATCAGCGGTCTCGCGCTCGCGGCCGGTGCTGCTTGTGCCGCGATGATCATCGCCATGACCAAGGCAAAGGTGATCATCGGGATGATCTGTCTTCTGAGCGGATGTTTCATCGCATCCTCCGCAGTTCTCTGCGCCCCGGGGTCGGCTAGTACTACAGCCGGAGTTCGTGATGTTCGGTTGAGTCGGTGATTTGGCGGTCTGGG
>NZ_BAAAOS010000030.1:0-28288 GCF_039530625.1 Kribbella sancticallisti
CAAGGAGAACCTATTCCGTGAAGCCGTGGCCTACTACAACGATCCCCAGCGATCCCCCACTACGAGGGCGTTGCGCGACCAGCCAACCGCGCGGGCCGCCGTAGAGTCGATGCTGCGCGACAACGCCCGCCTCTACACCGACCCAGACAACCCCCGCGGCTGCCTCATCGTCCTCGCCGGCACTACCTATACGCCGGACAGCGAACCCGTCAAAGACCTGCTCAAGGACCTACGTTGCCGCGACCTCGGCGACCTGCTGCAACGTCTGCACGAGGCAAGCGTCGACGGGGAGCTGCCACACCACGTAGAGCCAGCAGCACTAGCCAGGTTCGTCATCACCATCCTGCAAGGTCTCTCCATCCAGGCCCGCGACGGCGCCTCACTTGAACAGCTCAACGCCGTCATACACCAGACCATGCGCGCCTGGGATCACCTAACCACGGCCTAGCTGGATGCCGTCCCGATATAGGCCTGGACAAGAAGCACGGGTGATACGGCTCATCGTCGACATACGCGGGATGTTCAGTCAGTTCCTGACAAGTGCTGGTAACGGCTTGCGGATCAGGCCTCGTCGAAGGAGAGCTCGGCAAGGGCGGTAGAGCGGATGATTGTTGGCTGGTGTTAGGCGCGGTTCGGGTGCAGGTCGCCGTTTAGTTCATCCGCGAGTCGATAGCGTCCATGCCAAGCCTCTTGGGCTTCGAAAAGCTCGTCACCGTGCTCGAGTGTCCAGCGTCCAAGCGCCCTCATCGGGCCGTCGACCAGACTCTCGCCCAGGTCAGTCAGGCTGTATTCGACCCGAGGTGGTGCCTCGGCGTAGGCGCGACGGTTGACCAAGCCGTTGGCGAGCAAGCGGTGCAACGTCTCGGTCAGAACCTTGTCGCTGATGCCGCCGATCGCGGAGCGAAGCTCGCGGCGTCGACGCGGCCCCGTTCGAAGCGCCGCCAGGGCGACCGGATCCCACGTGTGGGCAAAGAGATCGGTGGCTGCACGCAGGCGGCAGTCTGCAACCAGTTCGTAGCTGTGGCTCTCGTAATTGCTCATCTCGCCACCCATCATCGCGCGCTTGTTACGCACCGATCGGTGCGTAACGTCTTCTTTACCGTAGCTGCCAGACGACTACGGCTGGAGAGGGAAGCAACTATGCGAATCGGGATCCTGGGAACCGGAACGCTGGCGAAGGCGCTCGGTGCGGGCTGGGTTCGTGCGGGGCATGAGCTGGTAGTCGGCGGACGGTCGCAGGCCAAGGCGCAGGAGCTTGCTGCTCGACTGGGCCGTGGGGTGAAGGCCGTCGCGCCGCGTGAGGCGGTCACTGGACGCGACGCCGTGCTGCTCGCGGTGTCGTGGAACGGCGTGGAGGACATGCTGCGAAGCGCGGGCGCGTCCGACGGCTTGCTGGATGGAACACCGCTGATCGACCCCACGAATGCCGTCGAGCATGGCGTCGGTGTATTGCTCACCGGATCCGGCCACTCGATGGCGGAGCGGATTGCCGCATTGGCCCCAGGTGCACATGTCGTCAAAGCCTTCCACCTCTTTCCCGCCGAGCAGTGGACGAAATCTCTTGGCAGCGGCGAGCCATCCGTGACGGTGGCGATGTGCGGCGACGACCCGGCGGCGCTGGGAATTGCCAGCGAGCTGGTGGGCGACGTTGGCGGGGTGCCGGCCGTACTGGGACCGCTGGATCGCGTCCGTCAACTCGAGGAGGTAGCGGGTTTCGTCATCGGGCTGGCCTTCGCCGGCTCTGACCCCAACTCCGCCATCCCGCGCTTTCCATCCTCGGCAACGCCGCCACCAGGCTCACCAAGCGTCTCTATGTGACGAAGTCAGGGCGCAACAGAGATCGACCAGACCCGCAGTCTTTCAAGTACGGAACGGTTCAGTAGGATCCGCTGATTGAGTTGGCAGTCGTTGCCTGAGGCCGGTTGTGGTCACGGCTGTGGGCTCCGTGTAGGCAAGTCTTCCATCGCCGCCTGCGTCGGCTAGATCTTGTCGCGGTATCTCGCGATCTCGGTTGCCGCCTCACGCAAACGGCTGGCGACCCGCTCGATGTCTTGGATTGGGAGGCGGGAGGCAGGCGCTGACACGCTCAAGGCCGCCGGCAGCAGCGTGCCTCGAATGGGAACAGCGACACAGCGCCCGTCCACCTTGTTCTCGGCGTCAGTCGACCGCGTAACCGAGCCGGCGGACCTTCGCCAACTCCTTGAGGTATCCGGGCACCGTGGTGATGGTCTGCGGCGTCAGGGCTGGCATTCCGGAGTCTTCCAGGGCGGCGACGACCTCGGCCTCGGTCAGGAAGGCTGCGATCGCCTTACCCAGGGCCGTCGAATGAATCGGGTCCTGCGGTTCGGAGTCCAGGGATGAGCGCGCTCGCGCCGGCGCTGCAGGCGTACTTCACCGACCGGCTGATCGGCCAACGTGGCGCCAGCGCGAACACGATCGGGGCCTACAAGGTGACATTCCGGCTGCTGCTGGGGTTCACGTCCCAGCGCACCGGCAAGGCACCCGGCACCCTCGACATCGCCGAGCTGGACGCGCCGCTGGTCGCGGCGTGCTGGACCACCTCGAACGCGACCGGCACAACAGCGTGGCCACCCGCAACAACCGGCTGGCCGCGATCCACTCGCTGTTCGGCTACCTCGCCCTGCAGCATCCCGAGCACGGCGGCTCCATCCAACGAGTGCTCGCGATCCCGGCCAAGCGGACCGAGCACAACCTGGTCACCTACCTCACCGAAACCGAGGTCGACGCGCTGCTCGCGGCCTGTGACCAGACCACCTGGACCGGCCGTCGTGACCACGCCATGTTCGCCCTGACCATCCAGACCGGACTGCGGATCTCCGAGCTCGCAGCGTTGACGCGCCAAGACGTCACCCTCACCGCCGGAGCCAACGTGCACACCGTCGGCAAGGGCCGCAAGGAACGACGAACGCCACTATTCCCCTCAACCACAGCGATCCTCAAGGCATGGCTGAGATGGCCCGGCGCTCCGGACGATCCGCTGTTCCCCACCAGCACCGGACGGCGACTCAGCCGCGACGCCATCGAACACCGCGTCGCCCGCCACCTGGCTCACGCCGGAGCAAGCTGCCCGTCGATCAGCGCCAGACACGTCACCATGCACACCCTGCGGCACACCGCCGCAATGCGGCTCCTGATCGCCGGCAACGACATCACCGTCATCGCGCTCTGGCTCGGACACGAACAGATCGCAACCACGAACATCTACATGCACGCCGACATGACCCACAAACAGGAGGCCATCGACCACACCAAACCCCTGGCCACCAAGCCCGGCCGCTCCGACCCCCCGACGCGCTCCTTGCCTTCCTCCAGGCCCTCTGATTATGCCGACCCCTACGCGGGCCTCAGCCTGCCCAGCAAGGGCTTCCTCGTCGAGGTCGGCATAACGAAGAGGTCGGCATAATCATGCAACGTCCAGTTGGCCCCCAATAGCCGGTTCACCCTAGCGATCACCGCCCGCAACGCGTCGTCGGTCAGCGGACGGTGCGGCTCGCGCAACGTCAACCAGACCGGCTGTCCGTCACCGGGTGTTCCGTGGTCGAGCTGATAGAGCCGCAACCACGAAAGCATCCGGCGACGTCGGCAACCATTGCCGGGCACCGCCCTTGCGCACCACTCCGATCAACTGGTCGCCGTAGTTGACCATGTCGCCGGTCAGCCCGAGCAACTCCGAGGCCCGGGCGCCGCTGCTGACATAGAACGCGGCCAGCGCCCGGTCGCGATGCGACTTCAGCTTGCGGAACAGCTCGTTGAAGCTGGCGTCCGGGATCGCCCGCGGTAGCGGCTGAGAATCCTTCTGCCGCAACGCCCGCCGCCTGGTCGGCGTAAAAGTCGTCCATCGGGTTGTGATGCCCATGCGACCGGCCAGCAACCGGAACCGGGGATTCACCAGCGGCCCCTCGCCCCGCTCACGATGGAACTCGTAGAACTCGTGCACCGCCGACAGCGTGTGATTGATCGTCGCAGGCGCATAACGGGCCGTCAGAACCTTCTTGCCCGTCACCCGGTTCACCGGCAATCGAGGCCCGGGCAGATTCTTCGCACCGGTGAACTTGTCCACTTGGCGCGTCCACAACACGAAGTCACGGACCACCCTCTCCGACACCTGATCCCATCGGCACTCTGTCGCCCAGCAGAACCGCAGAAACCGCAGCAGCGACAATCCGTACGCCCGCACGGTGTGCCGGGGGCCACCAACTGCAACAGCCACTCCGTGCCCTGCCCAAACTCAACGCCTCCTGCGTCGAGCACAATGAATCCCGGTTGCTGACCCGTCGCCCGAACGCAGCCATCAGCACGCACCTTCGGATCGGGCATCCTGCTACTCCCAGCCATGCCTGCAACGGTGCTCCCCGCACACGCCGGCCAACCGTTCCGACACGCGCTCTAACCACCCAGACTGATTCGGTTGATACACCGCCGCTCCAGGTCTCCCCGTCACCGACGACCTGGCCGACGCACAGGAGTGGTACGACGCTCTCCCCACCGCCATGTGGATCGAGGGCCTCCTGGTGAAGGACGCGGCCACGCGGCCCGCCGGCGGCCGGCGCGAGTGACCCAAGGTCGACTTCTGTCGGGGTGTTGGTGTTCGGTTGGTGATTCACCGATAATTCGAACTCGTCAGCGCGTTGGGTAGCCAGAAGTGCTTGTGCCCGACAACTGTCGCGCACGAGTCCAGGTGTGCCGGTGAACGAATCTGATGGCGGACTGGTCCATGCACTGGAGCTGCGCACCCTGTCGACGCTGCGTGCATGGCCAGGTCGCCGACAGGCCTCACCGGGTTGGAGTTGGCCCAGGCGGTCAGGCTTGGGGCTGCGGTCGCTTCCCGGCTGCTTCGAGGAAGATCTGCGCCAGTTCGCGCCGCTGGGAGAACATCGGCCAGTGTTCACCTTGACCAGCCGCCAGTGCCTACTGGTCAGCAGCTTGGCCACGTCGTCGCTGAGCTCGGCGCCATCGAGCAGGCATTGGATGTACGTCGCCGGGAGTTCGCCGAGTGACCGTGCCAGCACGGCGGGCTCGGTCAGGGTGGCGCCCGGGTGCGGCGTCGAGCCATCCACGATCCGTGCGATCTGCTCATCGGTGAGGCCGTGGCCGTCATAGTGAGCTGCGGGCACGAGCGGCCAGAATCCTCCGTTCTCGGCGATCGACGCCTTCACCATCGCCCCGCCGTCCGGCCAGGCGGAGACGAACGCCTCGCCATCGGCCGGAACACTGGAATCGACGAAGACCACGTGGCCCAGCCGGTCACCGATCCGCTCCGCAGCCTGACCGACGGGATGCCCGAGTAGCTGTGACCCACCAGGACAACGTCGCGCAGATCCTGGCCTTCGACCCCGTCAACGATGTCCTGGACGTGGCTCTGCTGCCCAGCCGGCACACCACGCTTGTCGGCAAGACCGGACAGCGTCAACGGGTGAGCGTCCTGGCCAGCTGCACGCAGATACGGCACCACCTCGTCCCACGCCCACGCCCCCAGCCGCGCGCCTGCAACCAGTACGAAGTTCGCCATGGCTGCACATGTAGCGGAGCAAGCCCAACAACGGCCTGCCGTGAACTTGCTCGATCCGCGCCCTCGCCGTACCTAGCCGCGCAGCTGCGGTGTGCCGCGCCGGCGAAGTCCGGTTGTCGTCTCGCAACGGCATCACCGCACCGACAGGTTCCCTGACGTCGCCACGGCCCCGTACCTGGCGCCGACAGGCGCCCGCGTCAGGGCCCTGTGCGTCGGGAGCTGCTGAGTTGGGTCGTCAGTTCACGACTGGCCGACCGAGTGGTTCCGATGGTGGGATCTGTCGTCCTGGACAGCGAGCTGCTGATGCTGGTCGACGGTCGGCTGTCCTTCGAGGCTTTGCAGCGCCGCATGGTCACATCACCGGCCAAGGCCCAGCAGCTGGTCGCCGCCGTACCACCTGAAGTCACCCGCTTCACGCACCGGCGGACAACGATCTTGACGTTCTCTTTTGCTGACTGTCGCAATGCTGACGAGGACGTCAGACCACCTGACGACACACTCGCGACAGACGAGTGACCGCCCGCACCAGCTCGGCGGTGTCGCCGCCTGCGGCGAAGCTGAGCCGCAGGTACGCCGCTGGTGACTCGGCGGCGAAGTACATTCGCCCGGCACTAACTGCGACGCCTCCCCGCCGAGCAGCGCTGCCGACCGTCACGTCATCCTGGCCGTGCGGCAGTTCGATCCAGAGATGTAGGCCCCCGGACGGCATCTGGTGGATCGTCCAGTCTGGTAGTTGCTCCTCGATCGCTACGGCGACGGCGTGGCAACGCTGGCGGAGCGCCGAGGCGAGGCCGCGGACATGCCGCTCCCATCCTGGCGAGCTGAGCAGCTCGACGGCGGCTTCCTGGAGAGGGCGGCCGATGAAGAAGTCGTCGACGTGTCTGATCGCGCGGAATCGTTCCATCACGGGGCCGCGGGCGATCAACGCGCCAAGGCGCATACTCGGAGCGGTGGCCTTGGTCAGAGAAGTGATCTGGACGACTGTTCCGTGCTGATCGTCGGCCAGTAATGTCCTTGGCACGGCCGTTCCATGGCCGAGGTAGCGGGCGAAGTCATCCTCCACGACAAACGCTCCGGCTGCCCTGGCGACGTCGAGCACCGCGCGTCGGCGATCGGCTGAGTAAATCAGACCCGACGGATTGTGGAAGGCCGGCTGGCAGTAGAGTAGCCGTGCGCCAGTCAGTTCGAAGGCCTCTGCAAGCAGGTCCGGACGTAGGCCGTCGTTGTCGAGCGGCACGGGCACCGGTCTCAATCCGGCTGCGCGAGCTGCGGCCAGCGCGCCTGGGTAGGTCGGCGACTCGACCAACACCGGGCCACCCGGTGGCGCGATCGCCCGCATCGCCATCGACAAAGCACTCTGCCCGCCCGCGGTGATTAGCACGTCGTCGGCGGTGACGACGCCCAGCGTGGCCCCAGCCGCCGTCGCAAAGATTGACCGCAAGGACTCCAGCCCACTGATCGGGGCGCGGTCCCAGGCATCGGGACGACGAGCGGCCCGGGCCAGCACGGCGCTCAGCATCCGCCTGGGTTGTAGGGACGGATGGAGATAGCCGCCGTTGAGCATAATGGTCCCCTCGGGGGCCGGTCCGAGGATGTCACCGAGGTTGGCGGTATCAATGGCACGGTCCGCGAGGGCTACCGTCTGCCAGCCCAGGTCGAACCGGAGCGATTCGGCCCCCTTGCCAGGGGCCACGAAAGTGCCGCTACCCGGCCGGGTCACCACTACGCCTTCCGCCGCCAGCGCGGCGATCACACGCGCCACCGTCCCTGGCCCGACGCCGTATTCAGCCATCAGTTGCCGGCTGGTCGGCAGCTTGTCCCCCGGTGCGAGCGCGCTGATCCGGCCCCGGAGGCGCTCACCCAAGGTGCTACTGTTGGTCATGGGATCGCCATGGTAGCAATACTGCATTGTCGGCGAAATCGCTACTGCAGCTCCGCGCAGACACCCCGGGCGTTTCCACGGTGGTGCACTTCAATAGCGCCGGTTGCGGGCTACTGACCGCCTCAACCTTGCGAGCCGTCCAGGATCACGTCGCTCTGGAGGCCGAGATCGGCGGCTACGAGGCTGCCGCCAGGCGCGAGGACGCGGTCGCCGACTTCTACGAGACAACCGCAAAGTTGCTCGGTTGCGCGGCCCGCAACATCGCGTTTGCCAGTAGCGCTACGGATGCTTTATTTGTGGCGTTATCGGCGATTCGCTTTTGCCGCCGGGGACGTCGTACTGACGACGCGCAACGACTTCATCTCCAACCAGCTCGCTTTCCTCTCACTGCACCGGAGGTTCGGTGTCGAGGTCGTGCACGCGCCCGATCTTCCCGAGGGTGGCGTGGACGTCGAAGCGCTGGCCGAGCTCATACGGCGGCGTCGGCCGCGGCTCGTCGCGGTCACTCACATCCCGACCAGCTCAGGACTGGTCCAGCCCGTCGCCGAGATCGGTCGAATCTGCCGCGAGTACGACATCCTCTACATCGTCGACGCCTGCCAGTCGGCCGGTCAGCTACCGCTGTCCGTCGAACACATCGGCTGTGACTTCCTCACCGCGACCCCACGCAAGTTCCTGCGCGGACCACGCGGTTCCGGCTTCCTCTACGTCTCCGATCGCATCCTTGCCGGCGACTACGAGCCGCTCTTCATCGACATGTACGGCGCTCGTTGGACCGGCGCCACGCAGTACCAGCCGCTCCCGACTGCGGCCCGGTTCGAGGACTGGGAGTTCTCCTACTCCACTGTCCTCGGGTGCGCCGCCGCCATCCGGTACGCCTCCGAGGTCGGCGTCGAGGCGGGTGGCCGGCGAGCGATCGACCTCGCCGCCGGTCTGCGCACCGGCCTCGACCGGGTGCCCGGCGTCCGGGTCCTCGAGCGGGGACGAGTGCTCGGTGCCCTCGTGACATTCGCGATCGACGGCTGGCAGGCCGAGCCGTTCAAGGCTGAGCTCGACCGGCGGCACATCAACTCGGCGCTGAGCTTCCGCGAGTTCGCGCAGTACGACTTCGGCGACAAGGACGTCGACTGGTGCTTGCGACTCTCCCCGCACTACTACAACACCGAGGACGAGGTGGCTCAGATCCTGGCAACGATCGAGGAACTGGCCGCATGACCGCAACACCGGCGCAGACGGAGGCGACCTCACTCTGGCGCAACGGCGACTTCCTGCGCTTCTGGTTCGGAGAGACGGTGTCCTTGCTGGGCAGTCAGGTGACCGCTCTCGCATTGCCGTTGACCGCGATCTCGGCGTTCCAGGCGACCGACGAGCAGGTCGGCGTCCTGCGGTTCCTGCAACTCGTCCCGTATCTGGGTCTCGCGCTCCTGTTCGGCGTCTGGGTCGATCGATCGCGGCGTCGGCACGTGATGCTCTCGGCGAACTTGGCCCGGCTGGTACTGATCGGCCTCGTCCCAGCGCTGTACTTTCTCGACCTGCTGACTCTCCCCCTCCTGCTCGCATTGGCGTGCGCGATTGGAATCGCCTCGGTCCTGTTCGACGTCAGTTGGATGGCCTATGTACCCACGCTGGTCAAGAGACCCTCGCAGTACGTCGAGGCCGGCGCCAAGCTCAGCATGAGCTCGTCGGCGGCCGATGTAGCCGGTCCAGGTCTCGCCGGTCTCCTGATCAGCGCGGCCACCGCTCCGATCGCCTTGGTTGTCGACGCCATCAGTTACCTCGCATCCGTACTGTCCCTGCTGACCATCCGTACGCCGGAGCCGCGGCCGGACGGCGTACGCCGGAAGGTCGGACCGGACTTGCGCGAGGGCCTGGGCTGGGTGTTCGGCAATCCGCTGCTCAGGTGGCTGGCCCTCATTGGATTCTGCTGCAACTTCTCGATGATCACCGTTTGGACGCTGTTCCTGCTCTTCGGCACCCACGACCTGCGGCTGTCGGCGGGCATGCTCGGTATCGTCTTCAGCAGCGCGTCGGTCGGAGGCCTGATCGGGGCCGCACCGGCCCGCCGAGTGATCCAGCGCTTTCCACTCGGCCGCGCCTACCTGACGGGCCAGACAATGCTGCTGCTCGTTCCCGGCCTGCTGCTCTTGGCCCCCGGCTTCGCCACTGTGCCCATCTGCATCGCGTCGTTCTTCGTCACCTACCTAGGCCTGGGCGTGGCCGGGGTCATCATCGTGAGCCTCCGGCAGACCTTGACTCCACAGCACCTGATGGCGCGTATGACCGCAGCGTTCCGTACGCTTCTCTTCGGCGGGGGCGCTCTCGGGGGCCTTGCCGCCGGCGTGCTCGCCGGCGCCGTCGGCACCGGAACCGCTCTGCTGATCATCGCCGGCGCATCGGGCAGTGTGGTAGTACCACTGCTGTTCTCACCCGTGGTTCGTCTGCAAAGGCTCCCAGACCCGCCTAGTTCCTGACTGGTGTCGCTCTACGCCGCCGGAGCCAGCAGCATCACTCAAACCATTGGGTACCGTGCCTCGGGACCCGCCTGTCGATCTTCGCACGAGTCCACAGAGGGACGGCGTCGGCTTTCACTGACGACGACGTTCAACGTGCCGGTCTGACGCGCCGGCGAGAAGGATGGTCTCGACGAGGGCGCGAGCGTGGTTAGCTGGACCATCGATTCCGAGGGCCTGCACCGAGGCATACCTCCCTCGAAGATCAGTGTCAGGTGTGCGGCCAACTGTTCTGGGTCAGCCGCCTTCAGGTCCTTCGCAAGTGCGAGGAACTGACCGTGAACCAGCTGCTTGACTTCAACCACCTGCTGGTGGCTCGTCAGGGAATTCGGTCAACACCATTAGGAACGGGCAGCCTCGACAGACGTCCGGCTGGAGCATCAAATTCTGCTCGTCGAAGAGGGCCAACATGCGCTGCAGCGGATCATCGCCGCCACGATCGAGCGACGTGCCGAACCGCTCGCGATAACCCTCGTAAGCCCGGTCGACGTACGCTGCGATCAACTCATCCTTGGAGGCGAACAATCGGTACAGAGTGGTAGGCGCAATTTCGGCCTCGGCCGCGGCCGACCGCGCGGATGCCCTGCCAGTAGAACAAGTCGCGCGCGACCCGGAGCACATGCTCCCGAGTCTCGTCCGACCTTCTCCGCAACCTCATGTCTGGCATCGCCACGTTCTCAGGATAGCAACCCTGGGAAACGTTCCCTATCATTCCAAGCAGTCAGTCCCCACGGACCGCGACCGGCGCTCAATACGGTCCGTACGGCGTCCCACACGACGGTGAGCGTGGAACCCCAAACCCAGGTCGACAGGATGCCAGGCATTGGCTGCACGTGATGCAGGGCCCTCGACGGTGGGGCGTTGACGCCGACCTGGCTGGTCACGGCACCAACGCCCAACGTCGACTGCTGGATTACTGCTCCGGGCGGTTGTCTACATAGACGCAGGTTGCCTGTCCACTGCCGACGACCAGGCTCGTGTTCGCGTCGTACACGGTGAGTGTGACTGTCTCGCTCAGGTATTCGAGGTTCGCGGGTACGGAGTGCACATAGCCAGTGTCGGACCAGGCCCCGTCCACTGGGCGGACCGTGTGCGTGACGGCCGGTGTGCTGCTGTGCGGGCCACTCCAGTAACCCGGGTCACCGACGTATTTCCAGGTCCGGTTGTACCGGTACGCGAGGTTGAGGCTGGCGTTCCGGCTGAACCCGGTTCCGCTTGCGGTGGCGGTGATCTCGCCTGTTTCGGGGTTGCAGCTGAGAAGGGTTGTCGTACGCAGGTCCCGCGCGCAAGACGCCTCAACGCTGGCAACGATTCCGGAGGAATCGCGGACTTCGACGCGCACCGTCTCGGTGTAGAACTCATAGTCCGAGGCCGACCACGCCCGGCTGTATCCGTTCACGGAGATGGTTCCGTCCGCGCCGCTCACGGCCGCGACCGTGGTTCGGCTACCTCGAGCGGGGATCGTGCCCTGTGCGGTGGACGTGACGTAGCTCCCTTGTTTTACGAGGAAGTCGACGGAGAAAGCGTAGCCCGGCTTGAACCTCCCGCCGGTCGCCTTCGTGCTGATCCGGTTGATCGACGCTTCGCAGTCGATCGAAGCGATCAGCGGGCCCGCAGCGGCTGCGGGACCCGTGGTGAGAACACTTGAGGTGAGCAACGCAACGACCGCTGTCACGATCGTCGCTGTGATGCGTCGCACCATCCTGCCTTGCCCCTTTCATGAAGTATTTCGTGCTCCAGTCCAACCGCGCCGAACGTCCGTGTTCACGCGGGCCTACCGGCCGCATCGGATGATGAGAGGTGCACGAGGAGACTATGAAAGTTCTCTCTGCCGTCCCCCCAAGGCCACAGCCCCCTTGCATCGGTGTTTCGTCGGATCGAGCTTGGTGAGGGCATTCTGCGCCGGGTGGGGGCGACCAACTACACGGTTCTCACAATGAGACGAACACTTCGAACACCTTCGAATCCACCAGGTGCGGGCAGCCTCCCCCTCCCCCCAGCGGTTGTTGTAAAGGGCAAGATCCGACCATCGGCCAACGGCGGCCCCGCCGACCGAGTTGTCCGCAGGTCAGATCTCCGACGGGTCTACTCGCCCGGCGTTATCGACGGCCAGCATGGACCGTCTCGGACGAGGTGCTGGGCGGCACACGGACGATGCGGACGAAGCGGTTGCGGAGGGTGGTGAGGGTGGTCCGTGGTCTATCACAGGTATCGTGCCCGTCCGTGACCGCAATCGTGCGTACGTACGAACCGCAGGACGCCGAGCCGACCTGGGACGCCTACTTTCGGGCAGTCCGGGATACGGCATCGAAGGACTACTCGCCGGAGCAGGTCGCCGCGTGGGCACCGGAGTCGGTCGACCTCGCGGAATGGAACGAGCGCCGGTTGGCCGCTCACACCTTTGTAGCGACGATCAATCGGCGAGTCGTCGGGTTCAGCGATGTGACGGATAATGGTCTGCTCGACATGCTCTTCGTGCCCCCTGAGGCCGGCGGCCGGGGCGTCGCTCGAGCGCTCGTCGGTGCCGTGGTCGGCAAAGCTCGTGAGTTGGGTCTGTCCGAGATTCACACCCACGCGAGTCGAACGGCGCTCCCGGCGTTCAGGCGCTTCGGATTCGAGGTCGAGCGAGCCAACGCCGACAACAACATCCGCGGTGAAAACGTGCCGAACTACGACATGTACCTCAAGCTGGGCTAAGTACCTCACGCAGGCCTGCGTGTCATGCCCGCGAGCAGGGAGCACCAGCCCAGGTGAACAGCCGAAGCGGCGGCCGCCTCGGCTGTTCGCCGACTATTTCGCCCCGAAGCATCGACCGACGGCCGCACGAATTCTGGCCGGCCGATCGACGGTATACAGGTCCATCGCGGAGAGCAGTGGCCCGTGGTCGCTCGACAGCGACCAACTGTCGGGTTCCTCGAATCCAGGATCGCGAACCCACAGACCCATCGTCTCGATGTTGTCCACGCCGACATCGACGAAGGACGCCGTGGCCGCGCGCAGCGCACGGAGGCGGAACGTCAAAGTGATGTGGTCTCGTCCTCGCACGGGGTCGGTGACGTCCACCGGGCCTTCGAGGGCGCCACCCTGGACCCACAGGTTCCAGCGTTGTTCCTCGACGTCCTTGCTCCAGACGACGGTCTCGTCGATCAGGACCTCCAGAGCGTATGTGTCCTGTTCCACTCCGCCGGACAGGAAGGCCCGGTGGTACCAGAACGACACCTCATACCGTCGAGCCCTCGGATCGACCCTGACGCGTTGAGAAGCACTGGCTATGGCCCCGTCCGGAACTTCGACTCGAGGAGCAACGAGCGCCAGTCGGCCCGCGCCGTACATCGCTCGGTTGTCGGTGGCCGGTGACGCTGCATCGTCCAACTGGGTCCCGTAGGCGATCACGCCGAGTGTCCGTCCCTGCTGGTGGTACGCATCGGCGACAGTGAGTGTCTTGGTGACATACTCCTCGGTGGGCGGAAGAGGTGCGTCAAGGAAGCGCCCGGTGTAGATCAGCGGGATCAGGTCAAGCCCGCGGGGCTCGGTTTTGTCGAGGACGCGATCCAGACTGGAGGCGAGCGATTCCGCCACTGTGGTGTTCTCGTTCTCCGCGTCCAGGAACGGATAGATGATTCCGTCGATGTATGACCCGTACTTGTCGAGGAACCGGTCGCTGATCGCCGTGCCGAAGTACGCGCAGGTGTAGAAGGGAAGGCCGGGGTGGACGGAGTCAGCAGCGGCCTTGATCTCGGCCATGTAGTCCGCCGTGAACAGTTCGGCGTTGACCGGGAACTCGAAGTCGTCGATCGCCCAGCCGGCCAGGTTCGGGTGCTGGAGCGACAGTTCGGCGAAAGCGCGTGCCCAGCCGACGAAATCGAGCCGGAACGGCCGGGATGCCCGGCCGGGCTCGGCCGTCTCCGACGGCGGGACGATGTAGGGAATCACCGCAATCCCGCAGGCCTCGGCAGCAGGCAGAAACTCCTCCCGGAGGTCGTCGAAGTCAGTGGGTGAGTCCCAGATGCCGAACAGGTACGTATTTGCCGACATCTCCAGCAGCCGCCGCAGCAAAGCCGGGGTGTCGAGGTGCCGGTACCCGTCCGCACGCGGCTCACGTTCCCGGACCGCGGCTCCAACAGTGTTACCGCCGGCCAACGTCGCTTTGATGCCACCTGCCGGGACCGGGTACTTCGTGGTGGATTTCATCGCTGTGCACTCCTGTTCATGGGCCGCGACGATGCAGACGGCTGCTCATCATCATGGATCGCGCGGTCACCCCGCATGTGGCCGCGGAGGTTCATGCGGCAGCCACTCGCACCACCAGCATCGCAGTGCAGGGCCGGCGCGAGTGTTCTGGCTTTCGAGAATTCGCTGCGGACACCGAACTCCAATCTTCCATATACCAGATTTAGAGCTAGTATTCAGAATACTAAGCAACCCCCGACGTCACAACAAGGGTTGTCGCCGACCGGGGCGAACTGGCCCGAGCGACACGGGACGTCTGGGCCACCTCCGCGGCGGACCGTAGGCAACCAGGCGCGGATCGGCAGCACAGGCGATGTCAGTCTGATCCTCGACGCATGGGCTCAGATTCCCGTCTGTTCTCAACGACCTGAATCCCGTAGACTTTCGGCCTATCTGAAGATATTTCCCCCATTTCGAAGGATTTGTTATGTCCGTGATCGCCGTACTGGGGCTGGGGACGATGGGTCAGGGCATCGCCGTCAGCGCGGCCGGCGCGGGCCACCAGGTGCGCCTCTTCGACCAGCCCTCCCGACAAGCCGACTGCGTCGACGCCGTCCGGCTCCGCTTCGATCGGCACAGCACCGGCCAGCCCGCGGATCTGCGTCCCGCCGCCGACCTGGCCGACGCGGTCAGGCCGGCCGACCTCGTCATCGAGGCGGTCCCGGAGTCGCCGGAGCTCAAGCGTGCCTTGTTCTCGGAACTCCACGGTCTGGTCGCTCCGGATGCGGTGATCATGACCAATACGTCGTCGTTGTTGCTCGACGAATTGGTCTCCGCGGTCGAATTTCCTGAGCGTTTCCTGGCGGCGCACTTCTTCCACCCCGCCGAACTGATTCCTGGAGTCGAGATCGCGAGAACTCCGGCGACCGACCAGGAAACTGTGGACGTCGCGCTCGCTTTCCTGCGCACGATCGCCAAGGAGCCTGTCGAGGTCCTGCCCCAGGCCGGCTTCGTCGCCAACCGGCTGCAGATCGCCCTTTTCCTCGAGGCGCTCGCCTGTGTTGCCGAGGGAGTCGCCACACCGGCGGAGATCGACACGATCGTCCGGACCACCTTCGGCCTTCGGCTGCCCGCCTACGGCCCGTTCGCCATCGCCGACATGGCAGGCCTCGACGTCTACCAGAGCATCCTGGCAACCCTGCACAACCAGCACGGGGAACGCTTCGCACCGCCTGCCGAATTGACCGCGCTCCTGGAGGCGGGCCGGACCGGACTGAAGAGCGGTGCGGGCTTCCACACCTACAGCGCGGAGCGCTCGACCACACTGGCCGCCGAGCGCGATGATCTGTACCGCCGCATCCTGGCAGCGACCGCATGAAGGCGGTCATCACCGGCGGCGGTAAGGGCATCGGCGGATCCATCGCGGCCCGGCTCGCCGCTGACGGAGCGTCGGTCATCGTAGGAGGCCGGGATCTCGAAGCCCTTCGGGAAACTGCCGATCGTCTGGGGGACGCTGTCCATGCGTTGCCGGTGGACGTGACTGACCACCACTCGGTGGAGGTCTTCCAGCAGCTGGCCGAGCAGGCGATCGGCGTTCCGGACGTCGTCGTGTGCAACAGCGGGATCAGCGGACCGGCCGGTCCGCTGTGGGAGCTTGACGAGTCAGGCTGGAACGAGACGTTCAACGTCAACGTCACGGGCACTTTCCGGACCTTGCGGGTCTTCCTGCCCGGCATGATCGCTCGCGGAAGTGGCAGCGTGATCCTCGTCGGGTCGATGACAGGCAAACGCCCGCTGGCCGGCCGGACGCCGTACGCGGCCGCGAAGCTGGCGCTGGTCGGGCTGGCGCGAACATTGGCACTCGAAGCGGGTCCGTACGGCGTCCGGGTCAACGTCGTCTCGCCCGGTTTCGTGGCCGGCACGCGCCTCGACTGGGTCATCGACGCCCAGGCAGCGATGGCCGGCGGCGGTCCGGACGACGTTCGGGAGCAGCTCGAGCGGCAGATTCCCCTGCACCGCTTCGTCGCTGCGGACGACGTCGCCGCGGCTGTGGCCTTTCTCGCCGGTGACGAGGCCCGTTCCGTCACCGGCGCCGACATCAACGTGACCGGAGGCCTGGAGATGCACTGACCGGGCGTCCGGTCCTCCGACCGGCTTGTGATTCACTTTCTCACCCACGTTGGCGACGTCGTTGAGTTCGACGGTGATCCGCTGGCGCACCCTGGGTCTTGCCGGTGACATGGACGGCCCGGATCCGTCGGGCGAACTGGGCGTCGGCTGCGGTGCGCTCGGAGCGGGCGGTGGTGGCGTTTCGCCACGCGCAGGACGACGATCGCTCGATGTCGACGAGCTCGCACAGCCGGTTCACGCTCCAGCCAGGCCGTGACCTGGTGCCGCAGGTGGCCTGCTCCGCCCGTAACTGCGCGTTCTTGGCCTCGAGTCGGGCGACCCTCGCCTCGGGTGTCTCCGGCTCGGCACTCGCCTTGGCCGCACGCTGACGGGCCCGAAAGGCTCGAGACGGTGGAGCCGTCGGCGGTCGTCTTCTTGCCCGAGCCATACACCTCGACCCAGCGAGCCAGGATTGCCCGCTCGATCCCCAGGTCGGCTGCGATCCGACGCAGCGTCGCCCCCGGAGTGGACTCGTACAAGTCGACGGCCTGCCGACGGAACTCCTCGGAACAGTTCTTGCGGGCCAGGGCCCTGATCATCTCGCTGCTCAGCATATGGCTGGCATCAGCGTGCAAACCAGGGGTCAGAGCCCAGGAGCCGTGAGTACCTGCGCATGCATGGCGGGGTGGGGGTCGACGATGGTCCACCCGGTGCTGCCTTGCTCGAAGTTGCCGTTCACGATGTTCAGGCCAACGGATTCGATTTCGTCGAAGCCGACATCGATCATGTAGTCGCCGACGCCCTGCAGTTCACACAGAGCGAACAACAGCAGCACTTCGGATTCACCTTGGACGAACTCCGTGATGTCGATGGGCCCCCACAGCACTTGGCCGTTCTGCCACATGTTGACGTCATGGGCCACATCCATGTTGCTGATCAGCTTCTTACCCTTACTGGTCACAAGGCTGACCTGCTTGTAATGATATCCACCGAGGCTCCCGACGTACTGGTCGGAGTCCCACCACGAGAGCTCGTAACGCGGCAGCCCGGGGGTGACGCTAACCCTTTGCTCCGCCCACACGCAGCTCGAGGTGCTGGTCGCGGTTCGCTCGGGAACGAAGAGACTCAAACGTCCCTTGCCGTACATGGCGCTGTTCTGGATGGTGCCGCTGCCTCCCGGCCAGTACTCCCGACCGGCTGCCGGGATGTTCAGAATCGGCAGGTCGGATGTCGTCGGAATGCCCGGCGCGGGCTGACCACCGAAGTGGGCCGCGATGACGTCGAAGATGTCTTTGGCTTGGTGGTCGGTCCAGCGCTCGATCGAGCCGTAGATATTCAGGCTGGCCTGGCGGAACTGCCAGTCCCTGGTAGCGGGGTTGTTGTCCTCGAACCCAGGGTTCAGGACCCTGAACCCGGTCGGTTTCAGGCTGTCGAAGCCGACATCGATCGGAAGGTGACCGGTAGCCGCGGCGATGTAGAGCCGAAGGCTCAGCTTGGCCGAGGTCTTCCCCTTCAGCACCGAGTGGAGGGAGAGGTGCGTCGGCACCCAGGTGAATCCGAACTCGTCGACGATGTCCGAGCGCCAGACCGGTATGTCGTCCACCAGAACTTCTTTGATCAGCTTGCCGGCCTTGCTCGGGGTCCGGCTGACTTGGTCGAACGTCGTGAAGGACAACTTATGATCGACAGCGTCCGGGGTTACGCTGACTTGCTGGTAGGCCTCGGCATATTCGCCAGCGGTGGCGGATGTCCAGTTGCCTTGGGCGAAGCTGAGCCTGCCGAAGCCGGTGTTGGCCAGATTGTTCGACGAGATGGTCGGCCGTCGGTCGTAGTTGACGGGTGCACCATACGCGACGACGCCACCGATCCGGTCGGCTGCGGCGTACGGGGCCGCGCGGCGAAGCACCTCTGCGACGTATTCGGGACTGGGTGGAACGGAAGCATCGAGGAATCGATCGGTGTAGGTAAGCAGGATCAGGTCCAGGTTTCGCGCAGACAGCTTGGCCAGCAGCGAATTCAGCTGGCTCTCCACGAACCTTGGATCGCTGGTGCTCTGGGAACCGCCGAGGTATGGAAGCAGTGTGCCATCGATGTAGGGCGCCAACTTGTCCAGATGTTCGTCGGTGTAGTCGCCGAGGTACATCGTGGTCAGGAAGCCGAGGTTCGGGTTGATGGCGTCCTGCGTAGCCTTGATCTGACCGAGGTAGGTCGGGGTGAAGAGCTCGCTGTTCTGCGCGACCAGGAAGTCGTCGATCTGCCAAGCCTTGACGTTCGGGAACTCCAGGGAGAGGTTCGCGATGGCCCGGGCCCAAGCGATGTAGTCCATCTTGTACGGCCTGGAGCAGTACCCCTCAAGGTAAGCAGCTCCCCTGTTCGTCTGACACTCTGATGGCGGCACCAGATCAACCCAGATGTCGATGCCGGCCGCCTGCGCCCGTGGGGCGAACTCCGTCCGCAGGTCGTCCCAGTCGGTCGGCGACTCCCAGATGCCGAACAAGTAGGTGTTCGCGTTCATGGCCGTCAGCCGCTCGATGAGTTTCGCGGAATCGTAGTGCCGGTATCCGTCCGCGCGGGGACGTGACTCGCGCAGTTCGGCGTCAATCGTGTTCCCGCCAGTCTTGGACGCCTTGATCCCGCCGGGAGGGATAATTCCCTTCTGACGGGTTTTGGGTAAGCCCTTCCGCGCAGCGGACGAAGACGCTTCGACCTGCGATGCGGCCGTCCCGCCCATCAGCGGTCTCGCGCTCGCGACGGGTGCTGCTGGAGCCGCGATGACGCCCGCCATGACCAAGGCCAAGGTGGTGATCATCGGGACGATCTGTCTTCTGAGCGGATGTTTCATCGCATCCTCCGCAATTCTCTGCGCCCCGGGGTCGGCTAGGCGTCAGCTCTCACTGTCCCCCGGGCCCATGACGCAGGCAAGCCATTCCATTCTCTTCGAAATCACAGTCATAATTTCGATATACGAGAATGTCGCTGGCGACCTTTCGCACCCGCGTCACCCTGTACTACTCCGGCGGAACGAGCGCAGTTGACCTGTCCCGCCGGTGTGATAAGGGGGAACTACCGCCAGTTGGCAGCTCTCGATACGGCCGCAGGTCCCGGAGTACTGGCGCTGCATCCCGACTGTTACGGGCCCTTCTTGGCATCGCCAGGCTGTTCGAACATCACCAGGCCATCGTCCACACCGGCGGTCAGGTGCCGTGCCACGCAAACGGCGACCTCGCCGCGGACGGCGGCATCGTCCCAGCTGGCCCGGCAGCGGCCACCGCGCACCTTCAGTCGTTCTCAGAAACTCTGCGTGATCAAGCGATGGCGGCACCATGTCACCCCCAACCACCAGATCGCCATGCAAGGCGATTCAGCCAAGCTCACGATCTACTGCTGTAGTTCTAGCCGCTCCGAGGTCGCTCAATGCCTCATAGGTGACGTCGGCAACGAGTTGCGCACAGCTGCCGTCTGGGTCGAGGTCAGGGTCGAGGATGCAGACCGCCGCTCCAACAGCGTCTGCGGCCAGCTCGCCGAGCAATGTGATCAGTTGCTGAGGGTTCAGCCCTCCTGGATCAGGGCTGTCGACCGCCGGCATGAAGGCGGGGTCAAGCACATCGACGTCGACATGCAGCCAGTAGCCCTCGAGGTCCTGCGCGGCCAATGCTTTCCGGATCAGGCTCAGCGACCCAGCAGGATCGCTGACAACCTGACTCGCCGGGATGACTGCCGCCAGTGTCTGCGTCGCCTCAGTGGTGCCCTCGTCATCGTCTCGGCATCCAACATGGACTACGTGCTGTGGCAGGAAGTACGGCCGCAGACCTTCAATATCCGACACCTCGGGCAGGTGTAGTCCGACGGCCGCGGCCAGGTCCTCACCAGCCACACTTGCCCACTGGTCAGAATTGCCAGGGTGACGAAAATCGGTGTGACCGTCGACATGCACGAGTCCATATCGCCCGGCGCGCGCCAAGGCCACTCCGGCACCTAACAGCACGCTGCAGTCCCCACCGAGGACCAGTGGTGCGCGTCCACGGGAAATGATGCCGCCAATTCTGCCGGCCAGTCGCACCGTATAGTCGACCAGCGCATCCTGATTCCGGACCCGCCCCGAGCCCGGCAGCACGTCATCAACGTACCTACCGGCGATCACAACGCCGTCGTCCTCGGCACCAGCGGCTTCAAGACGGCGGTACAAGCCGGCTTCACGCAGCGCGTCCGGCGCCTTGGCGCCGCCGGGGACGCTGGTGGCCTGCGGCGGCCGCAGGCCGAGATTTGTTGGGGCCGCCACAATCGAGATCATCGTCGAACCTCCACAGCAAGGCGCCGGATCAGCCATTCGATCGCCTGCGAATAGCGGTATTCAATAGCTCCGTGCGCGCCGTCGAACAACTCGAAATACACCTGCTCTGGATTTACACCGACGCCGACAACTGCCTGATGAAACGCGGACGCTCCGAGATCCAGGTAGTACTCATCCCGACGGCCCGCGTCGATCCAGATGGCTCGCATCGATCGGAGCGCCTCGCCGTTCTGAGCCGCGAGCCTGACCGGATCCCAAGCCAGCCATCGCTCCCAGACCTCCGGTATCAGCCTGCCCGTGGATGGATCGAACGGCACATGCACGGATCCGTCGGCATCGGACGAGTAGGCCGCAGAGTATCCGTAGATCTCGATCAGCAACTCGTCGAGCGGATGGAGCAGCGGAGTCCGAGCGGCCCGGAAGTAGTCCAGGAACGCCTCATAGGATCCGCCGAAGTCGTCGCGAAGTCGTCGCGCCAGTTGCGGCAGCATCGACGCATACGACGTGTCGAACAGCGCATCGCCCGCATGAGTCGCGAAACCACTGAAGAGGTCTGGGCGAAGCATGGCCGTGACCATCGAGCCGTACCCCCCGCTTGATTTGCCCGTGACAGCTCGATGGTCGCGGTGCGTAAGCGTTCGATACGCACCGTCGACCCAGGAGACGATGTCATCGCATAAATAGGTGTGATAGTTCCCTATTGCGGCAGAATCGAGGTACTGACTGCCTCCGTAACTCGTCCATGCATCGACGAACACTATCAGAGCTTGAGGCATGCCGGGACGAGAGAACAGGTTGTCAAGCAACTCGGGAAAAGTTGGACGGAAGGGTGTTCGATTGGACCACATCGAAATCGTTCCGCAGTACCCCTGGATCACATACGCAACCGGATACCGCCGGTCGCCCTCTGAGTATCCTGGCGGCGTGTAAACCCATAGTGCTCGCTCATGCGGATCTCCCAGTGGATTGCCTCGCAATGCCGCACTCGTGATCACATGCTCATTCAATTGCCCATTGAATCGATCGTGCCCAGCCAACGAAAATCCTTCCTCTAAGCAATGTCCATGACGCCACAGGGATACTTGCCCTATGCCCGGGGACGCACCGCCGGGGCCTGAGCCTTGGTTCAGACAGTCCGACGGCCGCGGATGCGGTCCTGATGTCGACGGACGCGGGCCCGGTTGCCGCATGTCAACGGACTGCACCAGTGACGGGAGAGATTCTTGCTTGCGTCCAGGAACAACCACCCACATTCGCTGTCGGCGCACTGGCGCAGACGGGTGAGATCCTCCGTCGCCAACAGGTGCCAAGCTGACAAAGCCAGCATCCCGGGGAGGTCGGCTATCGTCGTCGAGCGAGCCGTCCAGGTCAGCGGGACGATCGTTGCGATCGACGTATCGGCCAACGCCTCGGTGATCCGAGCGCCCAGGACTCTGATGTCGTTCCGACGGGGCGTATTCCTCGTCGCCAGGGGCTGAAGAACCCGGTACGACGTCTCGCGAAGCCTTCGGACGTCCTCGAGGATGGTCTGCGCGAGACTGGCATCACGGCGGGCGTCGGCGGCGAACCGTTCACCCTGACGATCCGCGATGATCCCGACACTTGTTGCCCAAAGCAACAGCGCTGTCCAGTCCGGAAGCGTTTCCACCGTCCTGGCCGCGGCCAGGCGTCTCGAGACGGTGTTGACCAAGTCCAGCTGCGGGTGGCCACCGACGCAAGGAAAGCTACCGACGTGCTCACGTGCCTCCGGCAGCGTTCCACCACGCCGCAGCTCAAGCACCGGCCGACAGCCGGCCGACAGCCGGGAACAGGTCAAGCCCGAAAATGTCCACCTGTGGCGACCGCTGCTGGATGATCATGCCGCCGTCAACCGGCACGACGACGCCGGTGATGTAGCGCGCCTCGTCGGAGGCGAGGAATGCGTAGGTGGCGGCCAGGTCGTCTGGGACTCCCACCCGGCCCAACGGGATGGACTTACCGCGTTCGGCGAGCACTTGGTCACTGACTGCTCCCTGCGGCGCGACATTGATCGATCCCGGTGCGACCGCGTTCACCCTGATTCCGTACGGCGCCAGATCCAGGGCCATTGCTCGGGTCATCGCCTCGATACCGCCCTTGGAAGCGTCGTAGGCAACCTCACCGCGGTGGGCCCTCGTGGCGCCTCCGCTCGAGCTGGAGATGATTACGCCGGAACCCTGCGCAACCATGCGCCGTGCCGCTGCGTGCGAACAGAGGAAGACACTGCGCAGGTTGACCTGCAGCACCCGGTCCCACCACTGTTCGTCGGCGTCGAGGAAGTGTCGCACCTGCCCGATCAGGCCGGCGTTGTTGACCAGGACGTCAACGCTGCCGAACGCCTCGGTGGCGGTGTCGAAAATCTGCTCAACCGTCTTCGTGTCCGATACGTCTCCAGCCGCGACCTGTGCCTGGCCGCCCAACTCGACGATCCGGTCTGCGACGGCCTTGGCCTTGGCCTCGTCGAGGTCGTTGACACAGACCCGTCCCCCGATCTCGGCCAGCCGAATCGCGACGGCCGACCCGATGCCACCGCCGGCACCGGTGACAACTGCGGTTTTGCCTTCCAAAGATCGACTCATCTTCGTCTTGTCCTCTTCATGTTCGGGCAGCCGTTAACGAACGGCTGCGAGGAATTCTCGCGTTCGGACATGCTGTGGGGCGGAGATGACCTGCTCGGCAGATCCGTCCTCGACAATTCTGCCGCCGTCCAGGAAAACCACCCGGTCGGCGACATCGCGGGCGAACCCGATCTCATGCGTGACGACGATCATCGTCATCCCCGACTCGGCCAGTCCACGCATGACGTCGAGCACATCGCCCACCAACTCCGGGTCGAGGGCGGAGGTCGGCTCGTCGAACAGCATCAGCTTGGGTTGCATACACAACGCCCTGGCGATCGCGACCCGCTGCTGCTGCCCACCGGACAGTTGTGCCGGGTAGGCGTCGCGCTTCTCGGACAGGCCGACCCGCGCCAGCAGTGCATGGGCTCGTTCGACCACAGCACCCTTAGGATGCCGTAGGACCCGACAAGGTGCCTCGATGAGATTCTGGAGCACCGTCATGTGCGGGAAGAGGTTGAACTGCTGGAACACCATGCCGACGTCCGCTCGTCGCCGGCAGATCTCCTTGTCGCTCAACTCGTACAGCTTGTTGCCCTTCTGACGGTATCCGACCATGTGACCGCCGACCCACAGACTGCCGCCACTGATCGTCTCCAAATGGTTAACGCAGCGCAGCAAGGTGCTCTTGCCCGAGCCCGACGGTCCGATCAGGCAGACGACCTCGCCCGCGTCGACCTGCAGGTCGACGCCTTTGAGTACCTCGGTCCGACCATACGAGTGCCGGACACCCACGGCCCGGACGACAGCGGCGCTCATCGCGTCCTCCGCGTCGCGAATCGGTCGATGCCGAAGGCACTCCGCAGTTGCGCGACCGGCGTGAGGGCCAGATTCTTCGAGCCACGGGCGTAGTGCCGCTCCAGGTAGTACTGGCCGACCGAGAGGATGGAGGTAACCACGACGTACCAGATGCTGGCGACGATCAGCAGCGGAATCGTTTCGAAGGTTCGCGCATAGATCGCCTGTGCGGAGTAGAGCAGATCAGGGACGGCCAGCACGCTCACCAGCGAGGTCGTCTTCAACATGCCGATGGTCTCGTTACCGGTCGGCGGGATGATGACCCGCATCGCCTGAGGAAGAATGACCCGTCGCATGGTCTCGATCCGAGTGAGCCCGAGGGCGCCCGCGGCCTCGGACTGCCCACGATCGACCGACAGGATGCCGGCCCGGACGATCTCCGACATGTAGGCAGCCTCGTTGAGACCGAGTCCGAGCACCGCAGCCATCATCGGGGTGATCAGCTCGTTCGCATTCAGCGCGACACCCGGAATCCCGAAGCTGAGCTTCGGGTACAGAGCGGCCAGATTGAACCAGAACAGCAGCTGAACCAGAACTGGCGTGCCCCGGAAGAACCAGACATACCCGAACGCAGCTCCCCGGACAACAGGATTCGGAGACAGCCGGCCGACCGCAATGACCGTCCCCAGAGTCAGTCCGACAAGCATGCACAGCCCGGTCAGCTCGAGTGTGATCACGACTCCCCGGCCGATGGACACATCTCGCAGATAGGTGCCGACAGTCGGCCACCCGAAGCGGTCGTTGGTCAGGACAGACCAGCACAGAAGTCCTAGAATCGCCACGACGACAAGCGCAGCCACCCACCGGCCCGGATGCCTGCGCGCGACGATGACAAAATCTGCGGCCTTGGTGTCTGGTCGCTCGGCGATCGACGTCATATCCGGCCTCAGTTGTAAGACGCCAGGAGCGCCGTCCGAGGGATCGACCACTTCTGCATCAAGCGCTCTAGAGTCCCGTCAGCCGCGAGGGTGCTGATGGCCGCCTTCAGAGCGGGCGCGAGGGCGGAGCCCTTCGGAAGAGCCATCCCGGTCATCACCGGTTTGTAGATCTCTCCGGGGGCGACTTCGTACTTGCCGTTGGACCGCGATGCTCGGTATCCACTGGGGACGCTGTCCTCCATGATCGCATCGGCCCGGCCCCCGGTCAGCGCGAGATGCGCCTCGTCGAGCTTCGGGAACAGGGCCGTTTTCACAGGTGGCTTGCCTGCGGCCACGCAGTCCTTCGAGATCGCCGGCAGGAACTCGATCCCCTGCACGCTGCCCTTCTCACCGGCCACCCGGTGTCCGCATAGTGACATCGGGTCCATCGACAACCTCAGCGGGTTGCCACCCGGGACCACCAGCGCGGAGCCATCGCGCAAATACGGCACGAAGTCCACCACCTGTTCTCTGGCCGGCGTGATGAAAAAACCTGACATCCCAAGGTCGTATTTGCCCGCAGCGAGACCGGGGATGATCGCGTCGAATGTCGAAGTGACATGCTCGGCTTTCAGGCCGAGCGACGCCGCGATGGCATCGGAGAAGTCAATGTCGAACCCGATCAAGGTTCTTCCGTCCGCGTCGAGGAACTCCATCGGTGCGTTCGTCGATGCACTGGCGACAGCGATGGAGCCTTTGGCCTTGAGTTCTGCGGGCACCAACTCGGCCGCCTTGCCCGGAGCCACGTCGGAAGACTGACCTGCCGGCTGCTGGGTCGCGCCACCCTGGGTCGATTGCGAGGTACACGCGACGAGACCCGCGAAGGCGAGTACGGCGGCCGCTGCCCCGCCGATACGAATTGTCGATCTCAATTCATGCTCCCTGATTCTCTGGTACCGCGCCAAATCGCCCAGCAGGTGTTGTATTCGCATCGGACAAGGCCGGTTGGAATACGGGCACCGAGTGAAATCAGTCAGAGACGACTGGCCTTTGGCAGATTACTTTATTCCTGATCACGGCGGTCGCGGTCGATATTCTCTTCACGCGACCAGCAGCGCACCTTAAGACTGCTGGTCCTTCATGACCGGCGCCGAAGCCTGTCGGCGCGCGGCCGTCCGCAGCAGCTTCATCATCTCGGTGACACACGGAGAGGCTGCTCCGCCGTCACGGGTCAGCAGATGGACCCGACGCCGAGGTGGACGGGGACGCACAGGCAGCAAACGCAGCTGTGGATGCGAGGTGTGGAGAGAAAGTGCCGGCACGAAGGTGATCCCGACGCCGGCCGCGACCAGCGCCTGGGCGATGTGGTAGTCGTCGGTCTCGAACGCGACCCTGGGCTGGAAGTTCTCCCATTCGCAGGCCAGCGCCGTGAACTCATAAACGCTCGACCTGGAAGAACTCGCGATCCAAGACTCGTCGGCAAGGTCGGCCAACGCAACCGAGCCGCCGGTGGCGAGCCGGTGCCCCGCAGGCAGGGCGACCATCATCTCCTCCGTGAGCAACTGCTCTACGACGAATTTCTCGTCGTGTGGAGGAGGAATGCCGTCGTAGTCGAACGACAGGGCCAGGTCAAGCTCGCCCCGCGCCAGCCGACCGACGTACTCTTCGGGCTCCCCCTCGGTCAGTCGGAGCTCCACCTCGGGCCAGGCAGTGTGGAAGCCCATCAGCGCTTCAGCCACGACAGTCTCGCCGACGCTGCGAAAGGTTGCGAGCCGCAACCGCCCGCCACGCAATCCGGCGATTGCCTTCAACTGCTCGTCCGCGACGTCGAGTTGTTCGAGAATCCACTCTGTGTGCTCGACGAGGATCCGGCCGGCCTCGGTCAAGGCGACGCTCTGCGGTCCACGCTCCACCAGCACAGCAGACATTTCCTTCTCAAGCGCCGCGATCTGCTGACTCACCGCAGACGGCGTATATCCCAGCGCATCCGCGGCCGCGGTCATCGAACCACGGACGGAGACCTCGCGCAGCACCTTCAGACGCCGTACGTCCAGCACGTCATCACCCGACTTCGCTTCGTGGGCAAACCGCGTCCCCGGCGCCCGGCATCATCAGCGTTCCGATCCCAATGCGATCAGGACGTCACGGATGGCGGCAACGACTGCGACCCGTTCACCCCCGACGCGATAGGTCGCATAGATCCGCCGGGCCAGTGTGACATCGCCAACGGGATGGACCTCCACACCGCGGTGATGATTGCGGGCGGAGATCTCCGGCAGAAAGGTGACACCCATGCCACGGGCAACCAATTCCTGGGCGATGTGGTAGTCATCGGTATGCATCACGATTCGTGGCACGAACCCCGCCTGGGCGCAGGCTCGTTCAGTGAAGCGATGGACCGCGTTGGCCGGCGTCGAGGCGATCCAGCTCTGCGTTGACAGATCCGCAAGCCGCATCGGTCGGCTCTTGCGCCAAAAACCCCGGGGAACCGCGACCAGAAAGGGATCTGTGCAGATCAGATCCCGGACGACGCCGTCATTGAACGGCAACGCCAGCCAGTCGTAGTCGTAGGTCAGCACCAGATCCAGCTCATGTCGGCGAAGCGCCGCGATGTACTGCTCCGGCTCGCCCTCGACGAGACTGATCTGGATGGCCGGATGGTGTCCGCGAAAGTATGTGATGGCATCGACGAGCAGCGATTCACCCGCGCTGCGAAAGGTTGCCAGTCGCAACCGACCATGGCCCAGCCTGCCGACGGCCCGGACGTGCTCTTCGGCCGACAGAAGGCGGGCGATCATCTCCTCGGCGTGACGCGCCAGGATCCGGCCGGCGTCGGTGAGCTGGATCTGGCGGCCGCCGCGCTCGACCAACGGGAGGCCCGCCTCCTGTTCGAGGACTTTCAGTTGCTGACTCACCGCGGACGGTGAGTACTGCAGCGCTTCCGCAGCGGCTGTCAGCGTCTCGTTCCGCTCGATCTCCAGCAGCAGCGCAAGCCGGCGCACGTTCAGCCGGGATTGGAACTGCCGAGGGATGTTGGTTCCGATCGTCATCCGCCTTTCACGCCAACAGGGAGGTCAACACCTCCGCCACCTGTGCGGTGTACTCCCGTCCAGGATCGCGATCGACGTTCAATCCCGCAAGGGACACGCCAGCCAGCCTGTGGTCGCGCCCGATCGGCCGCAGCAGCACATCCAGCTCACCCCAGTCGAGCCCCCCGCTGACCGGGAAACTAACCGCCGGCATCACCGAGCCGTCGACCACATCGATGTCCAGATGCAACCAGAAAGGCATGTTCTCTCGCTCGATGAGAGCCGCCATGCGATCCGCCACCATCTCTACGCCGGCAGCCCGGATCGCTGACGCATCGAAGACGCGAGCGTCCGGGATGGCGATCGACGCCTCAGCCGCGCCTGCCAACTGTCGCCGCGGACCGTCGGCGTCTCCGAGCACCAGAACATCGCCTGGTTCCACCAACGGAACATCGCCGGCCAGTGCCCGCACGTCA
>NZ_BAAAOS010000031.1:0-100160 GCF_039530625.1 Kribbella sancticallisti
CCAACTCGGCCTTCGGCCACCGCCACCCCTACCCCGAATATTAGAAGCGACGGTCTACTAATCCGAAAATGACTGTGCTGGGGCGTGCGTTGGCTTCCGGCGGAGCGCAGCGGAGCCGGGAGTGGTTGTTGGTTGGGGTTCAGGCGGCGGGTTCGAGGGTGACTTTGTAGCCGAGGGCTTCGAGTTGGCGGATGTGGTTGCGTTTCTTGTGGTCGGGGCCGGTGCGGTTGTCGTGGTAGTCGGGGCCGAGGTCATGGAAGCGAGTGTCGGGGTCGGCGAGCAGGTGCCAGACGATGACGAGGATGGAGCGGCCGACCGCGACGATGGCCTTCTTCTTGCCGCGGCGGCGGGTGATGCGGCGGTAGCGTTCGCCGAGGAAGGTGTCGGTCCTGCCTGCGGCGACGGCGGCCTCGCCCAGTACCCGGGCCAGGTAGCGGTTGCCGTGTCCGGTGGAGCCGGTGCCCTTCTTCTTCCCGGCGGACTCCTTGACGCCGGGCGCGAACCGGGCCCAGGACGCGAGATGGTTCGGGGTGGGGAACCGGGTCATGTCGATCCCGATCTCGGCGATCATCACGTGCGCGGCGACCCGCCCGACGCCGGGGATCTCATCGAGTGTGTCCACCGCTTGGGCGAAAGGGGCGATCTGGTCGCCGATCTTGTCCTCGACTTCGGCGATGTCGGCGCTGATCTGATCGATCCGGGCCAGCATCTTGGTCAGCAGCCAGGCATGGTGGTCGGTGAAGTACCCGGTGAACGCCTCCTCCAGATCGCTGATCTTGCCCCGCATCCGGGCCCGGGCGAACTGTGCGAGCACCTTCGGGTCACGCTCACCGGTCGCCAACGCGGCCAGCATGTCGCGACCCGACACCCCGAAGATGTCCGAGGCGACCACGGACAGCTTGATACAGGCGTCCTCCAGCAGCTTCTCGACCCGGTTCTTCTCCGCGGTGCAGGCGTCCACCAGGTCGACCCGGTAACGGGTCAGGTCCCGCAACTGCCGGATCTGCAGCGGCGGCACGAAACTGGCCCGGAGCATCTGCCGCTCGGCGACCTTGCACAACCAGACCGGGTCCAGCCGGTCGGTCTTCGGCCGGCCGGGCAGGTGCTTGACGTCCTTGGCGTTGACCAGCCAGGTCTCCAACCCGGCCGCCTCCAGCAGATAGAACGGCGGCTTCCAGTAGTCCGAGGTCGCCTCCATCACCACCCTGGACACCCCCAGCTCCCGCAGCCGATCCGCCAACCGCAGCAGCGACCGGGTCATCGTCGAATACGTGTCCACCTCCTGCAGCCTCTTGCCCGGCCGATCCGGGCTGGGCACCCGGACACAACACACCAACTCCGCCTTGCCGATATCCAGCGCCGCGACCCGCGCGATGATCTCCTCGGCGTCGTGCGTCTCCTCCAACATCAACCCCACCTCCCCACTCGACCTCTGACCGACGGTCACCCGCAGGAGCGGCAAGGGTCTGGCGAATCTAATCCGCGTGCTCGAGGCAACACTGAAGGGCCCACGGCGCAGCTCCCAGCGCCCGACCAGTACACGGCCTCAAACGAACCATAGAAAAACGGCGTCAGCGGGCGACCACCCCCAATTTTCAGCCCGGAACGGGCTGCCCCACCAGGGGGCATCAGGGACTAGTACTACGTACGGGCTAGTTTTTCACGGCCAGGGCGGCGGCGATCAGGCGTTCCCAGTCGGTGAGGTCGTCGGTGGGCTGGGTGGGGCGCCACTCGGCGGCGGGAACGAGGCCAGGGGGAAGGATGGTGAGGCCTTCGCCGAACAGGGCGAGGATCTCCTCGTCGGTGCGCCAGCGGCCGCGGCCCAGGGAGCCTTGCAGGAGTTCCTGCATGTGCGCGCTGCGCGGGTCGTTCTCGCTGCGGAAGTGGCTGATGAAGAAGTAGCTGCCGGACGGGACGCGGTCGTACCAGAAGCGGACGATCGAGGCCGGGTCCTCGTCGTCGTTGAGGTGGTGCAGGACGGCGCTGAAGATGACCGCGACGGGCTCGTCGAAGGTGATCAGTTCGCGCGTCTCGGAGCTGTCGTAGATCGCCTTCGGGTTGCGCAGGTCGGCCTGGAAGACGGTGGTGTTCTCGTTCTCGGCGAGCAGGGCCCGGCCGTGGGCGAGCACGACCGGGTCGTTGTCGACGTAGACGACCTTCGAGCCGAGCGCGTGGCGCTGGGCGACCTGGTGCACGTTGTCGGCGGTGGGCAGGCCGCTGCCGAGGTCGATGAACTGCCGGACCGGCGTGTTCTCAACGATCTCCCGGACGGCGCGGACGAGCGCGCCGCGGTTGTCGAACGCGATCGCCTGCGAACCGGGCAGGTCGTTGATGAAGCGGTCCGCCAGCGCCCGGTCGACAGCGTAGTTGTCCTTGCCGCCGAGGAGATAGTCGTAGGTGCGCGCGATGCTCGGCTTGGTGACGTCGATCCCTGCGATCACGGCGTTCTCTGCGCCCGCATCGGTCATCGCAACGTCATCCCTTCAAGCGGTTTGTACGACCCCGGTCACTCTAGGCGATGACAGGCCGACCAACCCACCCGATCGGTGCGTGCTAGCCGAGGCGGTGGAGGACCTCGTCGTGGAGGCGGCCGTTGGTGGCCACGGCGTTGGGGCCGTTCGGGCCGGGGGTGCCGTCGAGGGCGGTGAACTTGCCGCCTGCTTCGTCGACGATGATCGCGAGGGCGGCCATGTCGTACAGGTTGAGCTCGGGCTCGGCCGCGATGTCCACGGCGCCTTCGGCGACGAGCATGTAGGACCAGAAGTCGCCGTACGCGCGGGTCCGCCAGCAGGTGTCCATCAGGTCGGCGAACTGGTCCTTCCGGCCGAGCTTGTCCCAGCCCTTCAGCGACGAGTAGGACAGCGAGGCGTCGCCCAGGTCGGAGACATCGCTGACCCGGCAGGGCTGGGCGGACATCAGCGCCCGGCCGGTCCACGCGCCGTCGCCGTACGACGCCCACCAGCGGCGGCCGAGCGCGGGGGCGGAGACGACGCCGACCACGACCTGGTCCTCGATCATCAGGCTGATCAGGGTGGCCCAGACGGGGACGCCGCGGATGTAGTTCTTGGTGCCGTCGATCGGGTCGACCACCCAGCGGCGGATGCCCCAGCCGGTGGTGCCCTCCTCCTCGCCGACGAAGGCGTCCCGCGGGCGGGCCCGGGCCAGCGTCTTGCGCATCACGTCCTCGACCTTTCGGTCGGACTCGCTCACCGGCGTCAGGTCCGGCTTGGTGGCGACGTGCAGGTCGAGCGCCTTGTAACGGTCCATCGTGGTGGAGTCGGCGTCGTCGGCAAGGATGTGGGCGAGCCGCAGATCGTCGGTATGCGAGGGCATGCCCGAAGGCTAACCTGCCGCGCGGCGAGTCGGGGGGCCAGTCCAAAGGTTGCGGCTCGGTCTCGGCTCGGATTGAACCATCCGTGGTGGTTGAACGTGCAGTTAGTGTCAGACAACTACGACTGCTGGAGGCGTCATGTTCGAGCGCTTCGGAGATCTCCCCCTCCACGTCCTGGTCATCCATGCGGCCGTGGTGGTGCTGCCGGCCGGCGCGCTGATCGCGATCGTCTTCGCGCTGGTGCCGAAGTGGCGGTGGCTGCTGCGCTGGCCCACGCTGCTGCTCGGACTGGGCTCGGTGGTGCTCGCGTACGTCGCCCGCGAGAGCGGCGAGGCGTTCGTGGCGGCGGTTCCCGAGCTGGAGCAGCTCGTCAGGCTGCACGAGGACCGCGGCAAGCTGCTGTTCTGGTTCTGCCTGATCTTCCTGGCGGTGGCGATCGCGGCGTTCCTGCTGCTCGGCGGCCCGTCCCAGCTGGCCAGCGGAAAGGGTGCCAAGGCAACCAAGAGCAAGCCGCTGGAGCTGGTGGTGAGTGCGGCGGTCGTGGTGGTCGGCGTCCTGGTGATCTGGCAGACCATCCGCACCGGCGACGCGGGCGCCAAAGCCGTCTGGGACGGCCGGCTCCCACCCAACTAGGGCCTAGGTGGTTTCGAGGTCGCGGCCTTCGCGGCTGGCCAGCAGCCGGCGGAAGGACGCGACGCGTTCGGCGTCGACCCGGCCCTCGGCCACGGCGGTGTCGAGCGCGCAGCTCGGCTCGGTCTCGGAGTGGGTGCAGCCGCGCGGGCAGTCCCGGGTCTCGTCGGCCAGGTCGCCGAACGCGTTGATCAGCTGGTCCGGCTGCACGTGCGCCAGCCCGAAGGACCGGATCCCAGGCGTGTCGACGATCCAGCCGCCGTCAGGCAGCCGGAGCAGCAACGCACTGGTGGACGTATGGCGACCGCGGCCGGTGTTGTCGTTCACCACCCCGATCGCGCGGTTGGTGCCCGGCACCAGCGCGTTCACCAGCGTCGACTTGCCGACGCCGGAGTGTCCGACCATCATGCTCGTCCGGCCGCGCAGCTGCTCCGCGAGCTCGCTGAGGTCGCCGCCCTGGTGGGTGGCGACCGACTCCACTCCCAGCGGCCGGTAGATCGAGAGCAATCCGTCGGGATCCGCCAGGTCGGTCTTGGTCAGGCAGAGCAGCGGCCGCATGCCGGCGTCGTAGGCGGCGACCAGGAAACGGTCGATCAGCCGGGTGCGCGGTTCGGGGTTGGCCACGGAGACGACGATCACGAGCTGGTCGGCGTTCGCGACCAGCGGCCGCTCGACCGGGTCGTCGTCATCGGCCGACCGGCGCAGCAGGGTCTTGCGGGGGAGGACCTCGACGATCCGGGCCAGCGTGCCCTCGTCGCCGCTGGCGTCGCCGTCGAGCTTGACCAGGTCGCCGACGATGACGCCCTTGCGGCCGAGCTGCCGCGCCTTCATCGCGGTGACGACGCGATCCTTCTCGCCCACCCAGCAGGTGTACCGGCCGCGGTCCCGGGTGATCACGAACCCGGTGACGGCATCGTCGTACGTCGGCCGGTCCTTCGTCCGCGGCCGGGTCCGGCGCTTGGGCCGGTCGTACTTCGCTTCCTCGTCGTACCGCGACATCAGCCGACCAGCGCCGACCAGAGGTCCGGGAACTCGGGCATCGTCTTGGCGGTGGTGGCGATGTTCTCGATCTCGAGACCGGCCACGACGAGGCCGAGAACGGCGGCCGCGTGCGCCATCCGATGGTCGTGGTAGGTGCCGAAAAGCCCACTGTGCAAGGGTTTCGGGCGGATCTCCAGGCCATCGTCGGTCTGGTTCACGTCGCCGCCGAGCGCGTTGAGTTCGGTTTCCAGCGCGGCCAGCCGGTCGGTCTCGTGGTTGCGCAGATGCGCGATCCCGCGCAGGTACGACGGGCCGTCGGCCAGCGCGGCGACCGCGGCGAGCACGGGCGACAGTTCGCCCACCTCGCCCAGGTCCAGGTCGACCCCCTGGATCCGGCCGGTCCCGCGCACGGTGAGGTCACCGCCGGACAGCGAGACCTCGGCGCCGAAGCGGGTGAAGATCTCCCGGAGGTGGTCGCCGGGCTGGGTGGTGGCGGACGGCCAGCCGGTCACCGTCACCGAGCCGCCGGTGATCACCGCGGCGGCCAGGAACGGTGCCGCGTTGGACAGGTCCGGCTCGATCGCGCTGTCGAGCGCGCGGATGGGGCCGGGGGCAACCACCCAGCGGTTCGGCTCGCTGTCGTCGACGTGCACACCGCGCTCGCGCAGCATCCCCACCGACATGTCCAGGTGCGGCTGCGACGGGACCGGCTTGCCGTCGTGCCGGAGGTCCACGCCCTCGTCGTACCGCGCGCCGGCCAGCAGCAGCGCGGAGACGAACTGGCTCGACCCGGACGCGTCCAGGGTCACCTTGCCGCCGCGGACCGACCCGGCCCCGCTCACGGAGTACGGCATCCGGCCGGTGCCGTGGTCCTCGATCCGTACTCCGAGGGTGCGCAGCGCGCCGAGGATGACGTCCATCGGGCGTTCCCGGGCGTACTCGTCGCCGTCGAACGCGACCTCGCCGTCGGCCAGCGCGGCGACGGGTGGCACGAACCGCATCACGGTGCCGGCCAGACCGCAGTCGACGCTCGCCGGGCCCTTGAGCGAGCCGGGCGTCACGGTGACGAGGCCGTCCTGCTCGGTGATGCCGACGCCCAGCGCCACCAGCGCGGACCGCATCAGCGAGGTGTCCCGGGCCGCGAGCAGCCCGGACAGGGTGGACGGCCCGTCGGAGATCGCGGCGAGGATGAGCGCGCGGTTGCTGATCGACTTCGAACCAGGCACGGTGACCCGGCCCTCGACCGGTCCCTCGGCGCGCGGTGCCGGCCAGCCCTGCTGCGTTCCCATCCCACTCCTTTGAGGCTCGTTGTGCTCCGAGCCTAGCGGGGATGGGTCAGGTCACGCCCTGTCAGGTTGGTGAGGGGTGGATCTCAGCCGAACGGAAGCTCGGCGCGGGCGGTCCTGGCGGCCAGTTTCGCCTCGCGCCGGGCGGACTTGGCCAGTTGCCTGGTCTCGCGCTTGGCCGCCTTGACGCCGCGCCGGGTCTCACGCTTGGTCACCTTCGCGCCGTGGCTGGCCCGCCAGATGACGCCCGGCTTGCCCTCGGTGTCGACCGCGGCGAGCAGCAGGCCTCCCATCAGTCCGAGGTTCTTCATGAACTGGACCTTCTGAGCCGCGCGGACGGTCTTGTCGGACTCCTGCCAGAACGAGTGCCCGGCCAGCGTCGTCGGCACCAGCGAGCCCGCCAGCAGGACGGCGCCGAGGCGGCGACCCTTGCCGCTGGCAAGCGCCAGTCCACCGAGCAACTGGGCGGCGCCGTTCAGCCGGACCAGGTTCGCCGTGCTCTCCGGGAGCCGGTCACTGACCTGCGGCGGCGCCACCTTCTTCACCAGCGGAACCAGACGGTCCGCGACTGGCTGCGCCTTCGTCACGTGGGGTTCGGGGTCCCGGACCGCCTTGGCGCCCTGGACGACGAAAATGGTGGACAGCAACGGCCTGGCCAGTGCGCGCACGACAGTCATGTCTCCTTCTTACCTGGTCCGACAATGCCTGGGGAGCACCAGGTGCCCCGTGTGTCGTGTACCCACCTTCGAATCGGCCAGCCGTGCGCTTCGAATCGGCCGGCCGTGCGGGCCACCGGTGGGCTGGATCGGGCAGCCGTGAGGCGCCGCCCGGGGCGGTGGATCGGGGGTCGGGTGGGCTAGATCGGGCAGCCGTCGGGGCCGCAGGTGGTGTCGTCGGTGGTGCCGGGGGCGGTGACCAGCGTCACGGGCTTGCGGTCGGCGTTGGCCCGGCGGATCGCCTCCTGGAACACCTCGACCGGCTGAGCCCCGCTCACGCCGTACTTCTCGTCGATGACGAAGAAGGGGACCCCGTTGGCGCCGTACGCGACGGCCTGGGCCTGGTCGGCGGCCACCTCGGCGGCGTACGCAGTACCGGCTAGTACTTCGGTGACGCGGTCTTCGGGGAGTCCGGTCTCGACGGCGAGGCGGGTGAGGGTGTCGTGGTCGCCGACCGGGAGGCCTTCGGTGAAGTACGCCTTGAGCAGCCGCTCCTTGAGCTGACCGTGGGTTCCGCTGCTGAGCTCGCCGGTCGCTTCGAGGTCGCGGGCGAGGTGGATCAGTCGGTGCGCGTCGACCGTGTTGGCCGCCTTCGCATCTTTGAGCTTGAAGTCCAGCCCAACCTCCGCAGCAACGGTCGTCACATGCTCGTTGGCCTGCAGCCCGAACTCACGCCCCCGCCCGTACTTCTCACCCAGCCGCTCGGCGAGATCCCGCGGGTCGTCGTTGGTCGCAGACGGATCGAGTTGGAAGCTGTGCCAGGTGACCTCAGCCTTCTCCCCGGCCTCTACCAACGCCTGCTCCAGCCGCCGCTTCCCGATGTAGCACCACGGACAGACCACATCAGACCAAACATCAATACGCATGCCAGTTGGCAACTACCTGCTGTCCGTCTGTATTCCCACACAGCACCACGCCGTGCAGTCCTGGGGGGACTGCACGGCGTGTGGTTGATGGAGGAGCCGCCCGCCCCTCCCGGCGAGCGTCCTCCGGCCGCCGCCAGCTGCTGCCTGAAGGCGTTGGCGCTCGAGCGCCCTCCGCCTTAGGCCGCTGCCGTCCGGCGAGCGGCCTGCGACCGCCCGCCGTCCGGCCTGCGGCCGCCTTAGTTCTTTGCGGCCTGCTCGATTAGGGCGGTTACTGCTTTGGGGTGGGAGAGCATCGGGAGGTGGGAGGAGCGGACCTTCACCGTGGTGGCTCCGGCGCGCTCTGCCATGAAGAGCTCGGCGGCCGGGGGGATGGCCTTGTCCTGGGTGGCGACCAACGCGTACTTCGGGAGGGAGGCCGGCGCGGTGGTGGTGGCGACGGGCTCGTCGAAGACGGCGGCGGCTACCGGCCGTTGGGCGGCGGTGAGGACGGCCTGTTCGCGGGGCGAGAGGTCCGCGGCGAACACCGTGGGGAACGAGCCTGGCTTCATCACCAGGTCCACCCCACCGGGGTAGGTGATGACGTTCGTCGTGTCCGGGCCGATCTCGCTGCCCGGGTACTTCGCGGTCAGGCCGCCCAGGGTCTCGCCGGCCTGCGGGATGAAGGCGGCGACGTACACGAGAGCCTTGACCCCGGAGGTCCCGGCGAGCTGGCTGACCAGCGCGCCGCCGTACGAGTGGCCGACCAGGACCTTCGGCCCCGGGATGCCGGCCAGTACGCCGGTCAGGTAGCTCGTGTCGCCTGCGATGCTCCGCAGCGGCACGGCCGGTGCTACCACCTCGTAGCCGTCGCGCTGCAGGCGCTCGGTCACTTCGTTCCAGCTCGATCCGTCGGCGAACGCTCCGTGCAGGAGGACGACGGTCGGCTTCGGCTGGTTGTGGTTCTGTACGGCGGCGGTGGCGGTGGTCGTCCCAGCGGCGATCAGGGCGATCCCGGCCGCGGCGGCGAGGACCCGGCGGCGGGTGGTGAGGAAGCGGGCGGTCATCGGTTCGCACCTGCCTCGACGGCGCTCGCGATGCTGTGCTCGACCGCGGTCGCGATGCTGTGCTCGACGGCGCTCGCGATGAAGGCGGCGACGGCCTTGGGCTGCGAGACCGAGATGGCGTGCGAGCCGTCGACCTCGATCGTGGTGGCGTTGGCCCGGGCTGCCATCGTGCGCTGACCCTCGGGGTGGATCGCCAGGTCGCCGGTGGCCACCAGGGTGTGGACCGGAAGCCGCTTCCAGCTGGCCGCGCCGGACTTCTCCTCGAAGGCGGCCGCGGCGATCGGGCGCTGGGTGCGGCCCATCAGCTCGGCCTGCGGAACGTCCGCCGCGAACAGCGCCGGGAACTTGTCCAGCGCGATGCTCAGCCAGACCTCCTCGCCGCCGTCACCGGTCGGCAGGGCGTGCGGCACCAGGCCGGAGGCGAAGTCGTTGGCGGGGAAGCTGCCGAGCAGATCCTGCAGGCTCTCGCCCTCCTCGGGAGCGAAGGCGGCCACGAAGACCAGCCCGCTGACGTTGTCGGCGTCGTTCGCGGCGGCGGTGATGACCGCGCCACCGTAGGAGTGGCCGACCAGCACGACCGGGCCGTCGATCTCACGGACCAGCGCCGCGACCCGGCTGCCGTCCAGCGCCGGCCCGCGCAGCTCGTTGGAGACCGCGATGGCCTCGATGCCGCGGCCCTTCAGTTCCGAGATCACGTCGTTCCAGCTGGAGGAGTCGGCGAACGCTCCGTGTATCAGTACGACGGTCGGGGTCTTCTCACTCATCGTTTGTTCCTCGTTCCTAGGTCGGTCCGTTTTCCAACACCGCAAGAGAACAGCGAACGGGTGTGTGGACGAATCGACCGAACAGCGGAACTCGGCGAGCACCGGATGAGGTGTCAGCTCACCTACCGCACCCAAATCTCATGCGTTCGGGGGAGACGCGAAGCGCTCGAGCACCAGCCGGGTGAGCTGGACCCGCGAATTGACCCCGAGCTTGCCGAAGGCGGCCCTCAGGTGGGTGCCGACCGTACTGGCGGGACAGTACGAGCTCCTCGGCGGCAGACCGGTTCGTATGGCCCTCGGCGACCAGCAGAGCCACCCGCCGCTCCATCGGCGTCAGCGCCTCCCACCCGGTCTCCGGCCGCGCCTGTACTGCGGCCCACCGCCGCCGGCGTACTCCGGCGGCCTGAAGCACCGACTGGACCCGTGAGGCCGGTCCGGTGGCTCCGAGCTTCGTGTAGGAGTCGTGAGCACGTTCCAGCGCCGCGACTCCGTCTGCTCGGTCCTCCTCCAGCGAGGCTCGGCCATACAGCTCCTCGGCTCTTGCGAGAAGCAGCGGCCGGGGGACCTCCCGCAGCAGCTCTACCGCTTCGGCCAGGCCCAGCCGGTCGGCGTCGTTGAAGGCAGCGACCAGCTTCGCTGCGGCCTGGAACCCACGAGCAGGAGTCGCCTCTGCCTGCTCCTGGAGCAGTACTGCGGCCGCCCGGGCCAGCTCACCGTCCTTCGAGGCGGTTGCGGCGTGGATGAGCAGGTCCTGGCGCTCGGGGAAGTCGAACGGTGTCTCCATGAGCTTGGCGGCCGCTGACAGATCTCCATCGGCCATCGCCAGGAGCGCCCGGATCTGCTCGTCGCCGGCGGCCTGCTCGCGAGCTTCGGAGAGGTGACCGCGCAGCAGCGCCACTAGGGCGAGGATCTGTCGAGCGACTGGCTCGGACAAGGGATCGTGGATCTCCGCGCTCCAGCGCAGGCTGGTCGTCGCGGCTTCGGCGGCTGCGGAGAGGTTGCCTGCGGCAAGTTCCAGGCGAGCGCGGAGGACGGACAGGTGGGGAGCGAGCCAGGAATCACCTGCGCTGAGTAGCTCCTTCAGCCGGCCGAGGGCGCCGTCGAGGTCGTCGAGCTGCGCCTGGCAGAACAGCTCCGCCAGCTCGATCCGAAGCGCCGGATGGCTCCCGACCTCGTCGATCGACGAGGCCGGCCGGCCGCTAGCACTGTCATCCGACGACGCCCGATGGCTGCCGCCTTCGTCGAGCGACGACGTTCTCGCTTGCGCGTACAGGTCGCGTGCCTCGCGGTACCGGCCTTCCCGCTGCGCGCGCTCTGCCGCGGCGAGCAGTTGGACGCCGACGGCGACTGGGTCCTCGGTTTCGAAGGGTTCTTCGTTGCCGAGCAGGACCCGGTAGGCCTTGAGCCGCTCGGCGAGCTGCGGCGCGGTGAACCGGACAGCGAGGTCCTTCTCGTCCAGCTGCCCGGTCGCCCACTGCTGAGGCGCCAGACGCAACCGGATCGAGGCGCGAAGGTCCGGAGTAACTGGACCGCGGTACAGCGCCGTCCCGCCCAGCAGGTCGTCCGCGAACGCCTTGGCTCGGTCGAACTGCCTCGCACCCAGCAGTACCGCGACCACGTCCTCACCGACCTCACCACGCAGGTTGTGGTCGACCGGTGTGAGCTCAAAGGCCTGCTGGATCACGTTGGCGGCAGTGATGGACATAGTCGCCAGCAGCTCCTTGGCCGCTTCCCGGAGGATCTTGACGGCCCCAGCGTCTCCAGGCGCAGCTACAGCGAGGATGTGTGGCGCTGCCGCGGCGGGACCACGCCCGCCGGCCAGTAGCTGATCCGCAATCGCTCTGTGCAGAGCCCGCTGCGCCGACGGCGGCACATCACCCAGTACTGCGGCCCGCAGCAGCTCATGCCGGAACATGAGGGTGGAACCACCATCGGCCAGAAGCCCAGCACGTATCGCCTCGTCCAGTGGCCCGGACAGCTTGGCAATCGGCTCACCCATCAGCACGGCCACGTCCTCGAGCTGGAACTCGCTCCCGAACACCGCCGCCGTCCGGAGCAACGACTGGCACCGGTCCGAAGTACCGCTGACTCTGCGGCGCACACCCTCGACAAGTCCGTCAGGCAGGTCCGACAGGTAGAGCCCGGCCACAAGCTGCTCAGCCAGGAAGGGCACGCCCTGTACCCCGCCCAGGCGTACCGACAAGGCCGGGTCGATCGGTGTGCCCAAGCGGTCGGCGGCTAGTTCCAGAACCGCCTCGGTGCTGAGAGGAGCCAGGTGGATGGAGTGGACGGGGATCTGGTCCCGCACAGCGTCTACTAGCTGGTCAGTGACACCACCGGGTGATGGACGGGTGGCAAGCAGCCACATCACCTTGGCCCGACTGAGCCGGGCGATGACGACCCGCAGTACGAAGGCTGTGAGCGGGTCTGACCACTGGGCGTCGTCTAGGACTACCAGGGCGACCACGCCGTCGAGGCGGCGGCCGATGAGGTCTGCCAGCCGCTCGGCCAACCACAGCGGCTGGCCGTTGAGGGCGGCCAGCTCCAGGAAGTGGTCGGTGCTGATCAGCGGGTCCGTGCCGGCGCGGAGTGCTGGAGCCAGGGACGCCAGCGGACTGATGTCGTCCGTCTGGTGAGCCGCCGCAGTCGCCAGGAGGATGCCGTGGCGGCTCGCCTGCTCCACAGCTGCCCGGAGCAGGGCGGACTTGCCGATACCGGGCTCACCGGTCACGACGGTCAGAGAAGCTTCACCGGACTCCGCCGCGCGCATTGCCTCGAGTAACCGGCCAAGCTCAGCCGAACGCCCTCGCAGCGGATCCATGCGCACTTTCTACCACCGCCTGCTAGCTGCAGCGCCTCACAGCGAGCAGAGCGTACGCACGGGCGCAGTGAAGGACCTCGGCCAGCGGTACGTGCTCATCGGTGGCGTGGGCGTAGCGGACGTCACCCGGACCGTACTGGAGCGTGGGGATCCCGGCAGCGGCGTACTGCCGCAGGTCAGACCCATACGGCCCACCCAAGACCTCCGGTACTGCGCTCGCCCCGGCCGCGGTGGCTGCCTGCAGCGTGTCTTCGAGCAGGGGATCACCCTCGGGGAGCAGGCCGGACGCGAAGATCCCGCCGGGCCAGGTGATCTTGACCGGGTGGTCGCGGAGCCAGTCGTCGGTGGCACACGCTTCGGCGATGGCGTGCTCGAAGGCCTGCCGGGCTTCGTCGACCGGCTCGCCCAGGCGTACGCCGTACCGGCCCTCGGCGACCAGCAGGTCCGGGACTGTGCTGGCCCAGTCGCCGGCCTGGATCGTGCCGACGGACAGCGGGTTCGCCAGGTCGAGGTGCTTCAGCAACGGGTGCGGGTCGAGGTTGCGCTCGATCTCCAGCGCCGCGAGCGCCCGGTTGACGAGCTCGAACTTCTCGATCGCGCTGACGCCGCGGGTGCGGGTCGAACCGTGGGTGGCGAGGCCGGGAATCTCCAGCCGGAAGGTCAGCGAACCCGCGTTGGCCGGGATCACGCCACCGGCCGTCGGCTCCGCGATCAGGCAGGCGTCGCCGGTGTGACCGCGCTTGAGGGTGGCGAAGGCGCCGAGGCCACCGTCCTCCTCGCCGACGACGGTGTGGACCGCCAACGGCTTCTTGAGCGTGACGCCGGCGGCGGTGATCGCGGCGACGGCGCCGAGGATCGCGGCCAGGCCGCCCTTCATGTCGCAGGTGCCGCGGCCCCACATGATCCCGTCGGTGATTCGCGCCGAGAACGGATCAGCATCCGGCCAGAGCGCCAGATCTCCCACCGGCACGACATCCACATGCCCGTTCAGCACCAAGCCCGGCGTCGCCCGCCCCGGCGCTGCCTGGCCTGGCGCTGCCTGGCCTGGCGCAGTCTGGCCCAGCGTGCCCACGCAGCCCCAGGCCTCGGTCCGCTCGACCTCCATCCCGGGGAACTCCGGATCGGCGGTGATCGCCGGCAGATCCAGCTGCCAGTGATCGACCTCCATCCCCAGCTCCGCGAGCTTCCGCGCACACCACCCCTGGATGTCTACCTCGGCCGCGGTCCCGTCGACACTCGGAATCTGCACCAGCTCCCGCAGTTCCGCGACGATCCGCCCGTCGTCCACCGCGTCCAGGACCGCCTGCTCAACCTCACTCAACATGCCCACATCATCCATGAGCCTGTCCCAGGCCGAAGTCCCCCTCGGCGAGAGAAACCTCGCTGAGGGGGACACCCGACCTCAGGGCGTCAGGCGGTGCAGGTCGCGCGGGAACAGCGTGACCTCGCGAACGTTCTCGGCACCGATGAGCCGGGCCACGAACCTCTCGAGACCGATCGCGAACCCGCCGTGCGGCGGCATCCCGTGCTTGAACGCCTGCAGGTACGAGCTGTAGGTGGGCGATTCCGCGGACTCGCCCCGGGCCGCCAGCGCCGCCACGTAGTCGCTGTAGCGGTGGAGTCGCTGCCCACCCGTCACCAGTTCCATGCCCCGGAACAGCAGGTCGAACGAGTTGGACCAGCGGGGGTCCGACGGCTGCGGGTGCGTGTAGAACGGCCGCTTCACCATCGGATACCCCTCGACCGCGACGAACGCGCTGCCGTGCTCGCGCAGCGCCCACTCGCCGATCGCCCGCTCGTCGGCCGGCGACAGGTCGGGCTCGTCCGGGTCCGCCCCGGCCAGTTTGAGCGCCTCGCTGAAGTGCAGGACCGGCACCTCCGTGGGGATCTCCGGCAGTTCCACGCTCAGCCGCTCCAGCGCTGCCGGAGCCCGCTCGCCGACTGCTCGGAGCATGCCGGCGATGACGTTACGCAGTACGGCGAGGACGTCGCGGTGGTCGGAGATGAAGCCGAGTTCGGCGTCGAGCGAGACGTACTCGGCCAGATGCCGAACCGTGTCGTGCGGTTCGGCGCGGAAGACCGGGCCGACCTCGTAGACGCGTTCGAACACGCCGACCATCGTCTGCTTGTAGAACTGCGGCGACTGGGCCAGATACGCGGGACCACCGAAGTAGTCCAGCGCGAACACGTTCGCGCCGGACTCGGTCGCAGTACCGACGATCTTGGGGGTCTGGATCTCGGTGAAGCCCTGGCCGTCCACCGACGCCCTGAAGCCGTGCAGCGCGGCCGCGGCGACCTCCCACCCGGCCCGGACGGCCGGATGCCGCAGAGCCACCGGAGCGTTGTCCAGTACGACCGGCAGACTCGCGCCGACGGATGGGCGCCAGAGCTCGATCGGTGGTGTCGCGGCCGGTTCGGTGAGCGGCTCGATCGTGGGCTCGACGATCTCGGCGCCACCCGGCGCCTGCGGGTTGGCGGCGACCGTACCGGTCACCTGGACGACGGTCTCCTCGCCGAGTTCGTCCAGCTGGGCTTGGGTTTCCGGCGTCTTGACGACGATCTGGCTCAGGCCGGAGCGGTCCCGCAGGACCAGGAAGCTGACGGCCGCCAGCCGTCGTCTTCGATGGATCCAGCCGGCCACCGTGACGGTCTGGCCTACTGCTGAGGGGATCTCGTGGTTGAGAATGCGCATGGCTGTTTTCACCTCCGTTGGTCAACTCGAACCCCGGAGGTGTGGGCGAAGGGGAATCTCGCGGTGCCACCACACCTTCACCGGATCGGACGATCCGGCCTCTTGCCTTTCATTCGCTCAGGAGTGTCTTCACGACCGGCCCGTGCGTCGCCTTCCCAGCTACCGGCGACTCTCTCTGGCACGGGTGAACGGCGCTACTCGGTTCCGTCACCACGAACACGTTCAGGGTAGAACCCTCGACCCCCACACACAAAACCCATTAGTACTGCGGACTGCCGCCGCCCGCCGCTGTCAGCGGCGGGACTTGGCGGGTGGAATGAGGTTGGTGTCGGTGTCGCGGCGGGACGGGGTGATGGCCGTCACGGTGATCGTGTTGGACGGACCGGAGCCGGGCCAAGCGGCCCACTCGGTGTCGAGGTGCTTCCGGTAGTTCTCCGTCGAGCAGGTGGCGCGGCGGATGTCCGTCGAGCGGGAGCAGGTCCAGCCGCGGTCGAAGGTCGACAGCAGGCTGAGGTTGCGGCCCCAGGAGATCTCCAGCGTGACCCGGCCGGAGGTGCCACTGAGCTTGAGGAAGCGGTTGTAGACGAGCGGGTTCGGGTCCTGGCCCGGATTGGGCGTCAGGATATGCAGCAGCGACTCGTCCGACCGCGGTCCGGCCAGCGTCTCCGAGTCCGTGTCGTAGAGCAGCCCGGCCGTCGCCAGCACCGTGTACGTACGAGCCGGCGCACCACCCTCCGGTATGTCGAACTCCGCGTACAGCGGGGCCGGTCGTGCCGGGGTGAGGGCCGTGCACGTCTTCGACGACTGGGAACACTTCCAGCCTGCGGGGTTCGCCGCGATCGGCCAGGACAGCGACGCGCCGTACGCGAGCTTCACCGTGACGCTGGTCCGGCCGGTGCCGGGGGCAACGGTGATGGTGCGGAAGTACCGGTCCGGGTCGGTCTTGCGGGTGGTGAGCTTCAGCAGGTTCTCGTCCAGCTTCGGCTCGGCCGGGGGAGGAGTGGGGGGCGTGGCCAACGTCTGGGAGTCGTCGTCGTACAGGCGCCCGGTCTTGGCGGACACGGTGAAGGTGCGGTCGGCCGCAGTACCGGCGGTGGGGCTGGTGAACGTGACCGGCATGGTGGAGGGCGAGCGCCGGTTGGTCGCAGTACAGGTGCCGCTCTTGCCGTCGGCAGCCTTGGCGCAGGTCCAGCCGGCCGGGTTGCCGCTGAGTGGCCAGCGCAGGGACGAGCCGTACTTGATCCCGATCGTCACCGGCTTGGTGTTGTTCGCCGGGACCTTGATGGTGATCAGCCACTGGGCGCTCGCGACCGCCTCGACCTGAGCGCCGGGGCCTGCGGGAGCGCCACCTCCCTGCGGCGCGCTGATGGTCAGCAGCCCCTCGTCGAGGATCGGCGTGGTCGGGACCGGCGGCGTCGGGGTCGGCGTGGGCGCCGGCGGCTCAGTCGTCGGTGCGGTGGTCGGCGCCGTGGTGGGATCGACCGGCGGCGGTTGCGTCGGCGAAACCACCGGCGGCTTCACCGTCGGTGGTTTGACCGACGGCGGGTTGACGGTCGGCGGGTTCGGCGGCGGCTGGCTGGGCTGCTGCGTCGGCGGTTGGTCGATCGCCGCCGGGGGAGTTTCGTTGCCGGTCAGCGCGATCGCCGCCAGCACCGCGGCCACCGCGACCACGACGACGGCGCCGCCGCCGACCGCAGTACGGGTGCTGTTCTCGGTCGCCTTCCTCCAGCCGGTGACCAGGAAGCCGACGAAACCGACCTTGGCGCCGGAAGCAGCGGCCAGGTAGCCAAGCCCCGCAGTACCGAGCAGGGCGGGAGCCAGCAGCGCGGGCAGCGCACTGTTGACCTCGACCAGCTCCAGGTAAACCGCGGTGCACTTGGCGCAGTCGTCCAGGTGCTCGCGGACGTTGTGGTTCTCCCGCTTGGTGAGGCCGCCGCGCACGTAGGCGCCCAGGCGCTCGGTGGTCCAGCGGCAGCGGTCGCTGGCGACGTCAGCCAGGTGCTGCTGCAGGTAGGCCTGCCGTAGACCCTCGCGGGCCCGGTAGGCGAGGGCTGAGACACCGTTGGCGGTCAGGCCGAGCAACGGGGCGATGGCCGCGGGCTTCTCGCCCTCCACCTCGGTGTGCCACAGGACTGCCTGCCACCGCTCCGGCAGCGAGGCGAACGCCTTCGCCGCCGCGCCGCTCTCGAACCCGGTCACCGTCGGGTCGTCGAACCCCTGCGGCTCCCGCTCGTACGCAGCGATGTCGTCCGTCGTCTGGACCTTGCGGCCCGAGCGGATCCGGTCGACGTGCACCCGGCGGACAGTGGTCAGCAGATAGGCGCGGAAGGAGATGTCCGGCCCGCCGCCGTTGCGCAGGGCATCGAGCACCTTCGCGAACGCGTCGCCGGCCAGGTCGTCGGCGTCGCCGGCCGGGACCAGCTGGCGCGCCATCCGCTCGGCGGCGTGGTGGTGCCGGCCGAACAGGTCGCCGTACGCCTCGAGGTCGCCGGCGCGGACGCGCGCGATCAGCTCCGCGTCGCTCGGTCCCTCCGGCGTCTCCATCCGAATCCCCCTGGTTGTGTCACGGCACCGTCACCGTCTGTCACTGGTTGCCGGGATCAAGGTTCCCACGAGGTGGCCGATCCGCGCACCTTTCATGACGACGGCGACTGCTGTGAGGTTACGGGAAAAAAGTTTTGAGAATCCGCGTCATGAACCCGCCCGCGCCGTGTCTCACCTCCAGAACGACGCTTCCGGCCACCCGGTCGGGAGACGAGGGGACCACCAAGGAGGGCCATGTCGCTGTTCGCGGACATCCGCCGACGGCTGGACCTGCGTCCCAGCCGGTCCCTGAACCTGGCGGGGTCGCTCGCCCGGGACCGGCCGGAGGCGTCGTCACCTGAGCAACCGTGCGGAAGGAGGGAGCCGCACGGCACAGCTGGTATCGACCGCAGTGCCTATCTCGCGATCGCCGAGGCCCTGCAGGACGGTGCCGATGTCGTGCCTGCGAGTGACGAGGTCGGCCGCCGACTGGCGGCCGACGGAGTCTCGTTGCTCGAGGCACTTGATGGGCTGAGTGCGTTGTACCGCTCGATCGCCGGGGGCGAGCCGGCCTTCGCCGCGGTACGCGCACTCAGTTCCAGCTGGGCCGAGGCGTCACTCATCTATCTGCACTCGCTGTCCTGCGAGGACCCGCTGACCGGGCTGTCCAGCCTGGCGCACCTGCGGTCCCGGCTCGGCGAGATCTACCGGGAGGCAGAGCTCCGTGGAACTTCCGTACCGGCGACCCACGCACTGGTGGTGGTCGAACCGCTCCATCCACCGGGCATCACGCCGTTCGAGCGCGAACTGCGGCTCATCGACGTCGCGGAGTGCCTGCGGATCGTCTTCGCCGGCGGCGACGTACTGGGCCGCCTCGGCGCACGCCGCGCGGCGGCGCTCGTCGACCGCGAGCCGAACCTGCCGGACCAGGTCGAGACGGTCCGGGCCCTGATCACCCAGTGGCGCCTGGACACCGACGAACCACAACTGGCCCGCGTCTGGATCGAGGGCCTGCCGGCCTCCGACCAGTGGGCCGGCCGGGTCCTGGACGAACTGGCAAGACCCGCCTAGGGACTTGCGTCCGGTCGCCGACAGGGGGACGACCGGGCGCATCGAACCGGCGGCGGATCGCCTATCACGGGGTAGGCGATCCGCCGTCACTGGCCATTTCTCAGCCCGTACTACGTCGCGCCCCGCCGAGGCCGCCTTCCGGCCGACCGACCGCGAACACTGACCACGCGAGCAAGCTCGCAGGTGTGGCTGAGGCCGGCCGACCAGCTCACCTTTCCGTCAGCCGGATGGCTGGGTGAACCGACCTCTTCACCCACTCCTGCGAGCTTGCTCGCGTACTCAGCCAGGCGCCGGCGGACGTCTGGTCAGCAGCCTCAGCCAGGCACCGATCGGAGTACGGGAATCTGTCGGTGGACTTGGCTAGGGTGCTGGGTATGTGCGGTAGATACGCGTCGTCCCGCGACCCAGCCGACCTGGTGGTCGAGTTCGAGATCGAAGCCGGCAACGTCAAGGAATCCGTCCAGGACCTCCCGGACAACTACAACGTCGCCCCCACCGACCAGGTGATCGCCGTCGTCGAGCGGAAGAACCGCGACGAACCCGACGAAGTGGTCCGCAAGCTGACCACGGTGAAGTGGGGCCTGGTCCCGTCCTGGGCGAAGGACCCGTCGATCGGCAGCCGCCTGATCAACGCGCGGATGGAGACGGTCGCGGAGAAACCCGCCTTCAAGAAGGCTTTCGCCGTACGCCGCTGCATCCTCCCCGCCGACGGCTACTACGAGTGGTACGAATCGGAGCAGAAGCTCAACGGCAAGCCCGTCAAGCAGCCGTACTTCATCCGTCCGGCCGACGGCGGCGTCCTCGCGATGGCCGGCCTCTACGAGATCTGGCGCAACAAGGCCGTCGAGGACCCGGACAAGGACGAGGCCTGGCTCTGGTCCTGCACCGTCCTGACCACCACCGCGACGGACGACCTCGGCCGGATCCACGACCGGATGCCGCTCCTGGTCGAGCCCGAGCGCTACGACGCCTGGCTCAACCCGCTGAGCTCCGACCCCGACGAGCTCCGCGAACTCCTGATCCCCGCCGCCCCCGGCCGCCTCGAGGCCTACGCGGTCTCCAAAGCGGTCAGCTCGGTGAAGAACAACGGCCCCCATCTCGTCGACCCGCTCCCGCCCGACGGCACCGACCCGATCGACAAGCCCGAAGAACCGGAAGAGATCACCCTTTTCTGAGTTCGTGTGGCGGCCGGTTCGCGAGCCTCGGGATGACAGGATGGGCCCGTGACCGACGAACGGATTGTGGCGACGCCGCACGGTGAGGCTCGGATCTTGGCGCACCGGGCCCGGCGACCGGTGGCGACGCTCGCGCTCGGTCACGGCGCCGGCGCCGGGATCGAGTCCGGCGACCTGACGGCGCTGGCGGCGCGGTTGCCGAAGCAGGACGTCAACGTGTTCCTGATCGAGCAGCCCTGGCGCCGGGCCGGCAAGAAGCTCGCGCCGGCGCCGAAGATCCTCGACGAGGCCTGGATCGCGATCATCGGCCAGCTCAGGATCCGTACTCCGCTGGTGCTGGGCGGGCGCAGTGCCGGAGCGCGCGTCGCCTGCCGGACGGCGGCGGGGCTGGGGGCGTCCGGAGTACTGGCGCTGTCCTTCCCGCTGCATCCGCCGGGCAAGCCGGACAAGTCGCGAGTCGACGAGCTCCGGGCGGCGCGGCTGCCGACGCTGGTGGTGCAGGGGGAGCGGGATCCGTTCGGCACGCCGGAGGAGTTCCCGCCGCTGACCGAGATGGCCGTCGTACCGGACGGTGACCACTCGTTCAAGGTGCCGAAGCGGGCCGAGCTGACCCAGGACGAGAGCTACGACCTGCTGGTCGAAGCTGTGTTCGAATGGGTGACCCGCGAAGTCTCCGGCTGAGCCTGAGCGGACCCGGGAATGACCGGGTCGCGAGCCTTGTTGTGACGAGCATGACGGCAATGAGTCTGGCTCCTGCGCGGAAGACCGCGAAGACCCCGGTATTCTCGATCACGATGCCGACTCCGACGACCACCGAGACACCCGAGCAGCGGACCGAGCGCTTCGAGCGCGAGGCCCTGCCTTTCCTTGACCAGATGTACGCCGCGGCGATGCGGATGACGCGTAATCCGTCCGATGCCGAAGACCTGGTCCAGGACACCTTCGCGAAGGCGTACAGCTCGTTCCACCAGTTCACGCCCGGGACCAACCTGAAGGCGTGGCTGTACCGGATCCTGACGAACACGTTCATCAACGGATACCGCAAGCGGCAGCGTCAGCCCACGCAGTCGCCGACCGAGGAGATCGAGGACTGGCAGCTGACCGCTGCCGAGTCGCACACTCCCGGTGGACTGAAGTCGGCCGAGGCGGTGGCGCTCGAGCACCTGCCCGACTCCGACATCAAGTCGGCCCTGCAGTCGATCCCGGAGGACTTCCGGCTGGCTGTCTACCTGGCCGATGTCGAGGGGTTTGCCTACAAGGAGATCGCCGACATCATGGGGACTCCTGTCGGTACCGTGATGTCGCGGTTGCACCGTGGCCGGCGCCAGCTGCGCGAACTGCTGGCCGACTATGCCCGGGAGCGGGGCCTGATCCCCGCGTCAGACGATGCGCCGGCGGCCAAGGCCCCGGCGACCGCCGAGGAGGAGGAGTCGTGAGCTGCGGCGAGCACCACGACGTGGACTGCAGCGAGATCCTGCAGCGTGTGTACGTCTTCATCGACAACGAACTCGAAGACGCGAGCAACGACGAGATCCGCCAGCACCTGGAAGAGTGCGCCCCCTGCCTCGACCAGTACGACCTGGAACGCTGCGTCAAGAAGCTCGTCCACCGCTCCTGCGGCGACGAACACGCCCCCGAAGCCCTCCGCCAGAAAATCCTCCTCCGCATCACCGAAGTCCGCGCGGAGATCACCACCACCGAATAACCTGGGTCCGGCCCCGTTGCGCGCCGGACGTCCCCGAAGGTCTGTCGCCGATCAAGACCGCCAGGGGAGCGAGGTCAACCCGGTGGTGAGTGGTGTGGGGACTGGGCGAGGAGCCGGTTCAGTTCCTGCAGATGTCTGGTGGGGATCGGGTTGAGAATAGAAGCGGCCTCGTGCCAGTACTGGCCGGCCTCCTTCTCGTCTCCGGCGGCATTGCTGATCTTGCCCAGCAGGATGAGCAGCCGGCCCTCGCGGAGCTTGTTGTCCAGGGTTCTGACCAGCTCCAGGCTGGCTTCGGCATGGCGCCTGGCAGGCTCCAGATCCCCGTTGGCCAGGTTGGTCTTGGCCAAGGTCATCAACGTGTCCGACTGGGCATTGATGTCACCCAACTCGTCGGTGGCCTGGAGACCCTTGGACAGGACCTTGCCGGCGTCATCCAGGCGCCCGGCGGCCAAGTAGGACAGTCCTGCGTTGAGGTACCGCTTGGCCAGCGAACGGAGGTCGCCGGCCTGCTCGGCCAGGGCGAAGCTTCGCTCGAAGGCCTGATCCGCCTGGGCGAAGTCACCGTTGCGATTGTGCAGTCGCGCCAGCGCCAGGTAGCTGACGCCCTCAACGGTCGTGTCACCGATGCGGAGACTCAGGGACAGCGCCCGGCTGATCATCGCCAGGGCTTCGTCGATGCGGCCCAGCCGCTCGAGAATGTGGCTCAGCGATGAGCAGCATCGTGCCTCTCCTCGCTCGTCGGCCAGTGCCTCGAACATCGTCAGTGCCTTGGCCACCAGCGATCGCGCCGATTCGAGGTCACCGTTCTCGACCTCGGGGATCGCCCTGTCGTGTTGCAGCCAGGCCGCCATCGTGTTGAGCTCCAGCGCCTCGGCGAGCTCCGGCATGCCGCGGAGGAACTCCCGCATCTCGCTCCAGCGAGCCCTGGACTCGGTGTAGCCGAACAGGGCCAGCGCGAGCTCGGGAAGGATCGCCGTCCGCAGGTTCGGCGTCTCGCCGGCCTGGCGGATGACCTCGGTGACGTTCGCGAACTCCGCATCAAGCCAGCGCAGCAACGCGTTGCCATCGGCGAAGGCCGGCAGCGACTCCGAGCGAGTAGTCGCGAAGACCAGGCGTGGACTGGCGCTGTGGGTCAGCTCGTGGCACGACCAGGCGATGGCGGCGTAGAAACGCAGAACGCGATCCATCGCCGAGTCGCGCTCCTTCTCGGTGAGCACCCGTCCGCCGAGTTCGCGGGCGTAGGCCCGGACCAGGTCGTGAAAGCGGTAGCGGCCCGGACCGATCGACTCCAGCAGGTTCAGGTCGACGAGCCGTTCCAAAATCGCGTCGCTCTGCAGCTCCGAGGCGTCCAGGATCCGCGCTGCCGTCGAAGTGATCAGCTCCATGCCGTCCGGTAAGCCGAGCAGCGGCAGGGCGCGAGCAGACCGGCGGTCAACCTCTTCGTCGCTGGACTCCAGGAAGGCGACCGAACCGGAGATGCTGGCTCGTACGCCGGTGTCGTCGACACCCAAGCTGTCCAGACGCCGGTACTCGTCCTGGAGTTGGTCGACCAGGTGCTGCAGAGGCCAGGCAGGCCTCGCGGCGAGCCGCGCACTGACCAGCCGGACGGCCAGGGGCAATCGGCCCACCAGCCGGACCAATGTCTCAGCTGCGTCGGGCTCAGCCTCGATCCGGTCCGGGCCGACGACGCTGGACAGCAGATCGAGCGACTCCCGCTCGGAGAACGGATCGAGCCTGATCTGCTTGCTGCCGGGCAGCGTGGTCATGGACCGGCGGCTGGTCACGATGGCGGCCGAGCCCGCACTGCCTGGCAGCAGGGGGACGATATGCCGCACGTTGACGGCGTTGTCCAGCAGGATCAGCACACGCTGGCCTGCCAGCATCGAGCGCAACAGAGCGGACGCCTCCTCCACGCCCGGTGGCACGGACTGCGTCTGGACGCCGAGCGACTGCAGCAGCTGGGAGAGGGCCTCGCTGACAGGCATCGGTGCGCCGGGTCCATATCCGCGCAGGTTCAGGTAGAGGTGGCCGTCCGGAAACATCTCCGTGGTTCGGTGCGCCGCCTGCAGTGCCAGAGCCGTCTTGCCGACCCCGCCCATGCCGGTCACCGCGACCAGTCCGACGGATCCCCGGTTCTGCCGGCTCGAGTCCGCGAGCGCCCGCAGCGCGGCGTCGAGCTCGTCAGCTCGTCCGGTGAAGTCCGACACCGTTGGCGGAAGCTGCCGCGGCGCCGCACTGGTGGTGCGTGCCGGAGCATCCGGCGGCTTACGGCGAGCCACTCCGACGGCCAGGGCAAGGTTCTGCGCGTTCTCGTCGGTCAGCTTGAGGGCGGCAGCCAACGCTTCGACCGTCGCGACCCGGGGCCTTCGCCGGGATCCGCGCTCCAGCATGCTGACGGCCTGCTCGCTGAGATCGGCTGCCTCGGCCAGTCCGGCCTGGGTCAGCCCGGCCGCGAGGCGATGGCGGCGGAGCAGTTCGCCGAATGACGCCGACAGTTGACCCACCTCCTGTCCGCCGTGCCCGCGATTGCCGCGAAGCTGGGGGTTGCCGGGTATGCCTGCCAACTGTAAGACCGGGGTGGCGCGGTGCTGCGTCGGGTTGTCCACAGGCGCGAAGAACGAGCGAGGACCTCGCCGCCGGGCCGAAACCCGTTGGCGCCGGATAACAATTGGCGCTAATTCGGTCACGATTTATCTCGGCGAAATTGCGGTGTGTATCCACAGTGGAACACTGAGTATACGAAACCAGTCGGTCATTGGTCTTGTTGTGACATGTGACCAAACTGCAAAGACCCCGGTTTTCACCGGGGTCCTCGCTGTCTGTAGCCGCCTGCCTCAAGCGTTGGGGCGCTTACCGTGGTTTGCGCCCTTCTTCTTGCGTGCGCGGCGCTTACGACCGGTCTTGCCCATTTGAAAGCCTCCTTGTAACAACTGCAAAGAGTCACAGTCTCTCATACCACGGAGGCCGGTTCGCCATCGTGCGGCGGGTCACCGTCTGGCTTACAGTGTTTCGGCGCGCGCATGATGAGCAAGATATTGACGAGTCAGCGATGTGCTGTCTGCCCCCTGTGTCCACTGCCGTGGCTACAAGACCGCTACCGCTGATCGGAGGTGACGAAGATGTTGGGGAGTGACGGTTGGGAGTGGTGAAGGTTAGGGTTCACAGGTGAACAGCCGCTGGCCGCTCCGTCTGACGGTGGCGTTCAGCGCTGGTATCGCCATCGTGGCACTCTTCGTCGCGCTGTTCCATACCAGGGTCGACGCCCCTACAGTGACGCTTGGTCTCTTGTTGTTGGTCGGGGTGCTGCTCCGATCGAAGGTCGGCCCGGTCCGTGCGTCCCTGGACTACGTGGTTCACATCTCTTTGTTCTTGCTGTCCGGTCCTGCCGCCGCGGTGGTGGTGTCGGTCCTGCTGCCGTTGACCCAGGATCGCCGCCTGCCGTTGATGCGAAGGGTCTTCAACGGAGCGCAGGCCGTGCTGTGCGCGGCTGCCGCAGGTGCCGTCTTCGTCTGGGCGGGCGATGTCCGTGGCGCCGCTGTCCTTGAGTCACCGTGGCGCGCTCTGGTGGCCGCGACCGCCGCGATCATCACCTGGCTGACTGTCAACGCCGCCCTCATGTGCCTCGTGCTGTGGCTCGACCACGGGACCACATCGCCGCTTGTCTTCCTGCGTAAGGTCGCGGCTCCCACCGCCCTGCCCATGATGGGATACGGCTTGCTCGGCGTTCTGCTGGCGGTGGTCTGGATCGGCGGCCTCGGTGTCGGCGCGATCTTCCTGGTCGTGGTTCCGCTACTCGTCGCCCGGTGGGCGCTCTCGTTGTACGAGGCCGAGAAGAACGCGCAGGCGGCGACCATGCGGGCTTTCATCCAGGTGATCGAGACGAAGGACCTCTACACCCGGGGTCACTCGGAGCGGGTCAGCGAAGGCGTCGGCATGCTGGGCAAGCACCTGAAGCTCAACGAGGACCGGCAACAGGCCCTGGAGCACGCGGGACTCCTGCATGACGTCGGCAAGGTGGGCGTCCCCACCCGGATCATCCAGAAGCCGGGCCGGCTCGACGATTCCGAGATGGACGCCATCCGGCTGCACCCAGCCCGCGGGGTCGAGTTGATCGGTAACATCCCCTTCCTCGAAGAGGTGAAGTCCGCGGTCCTGCACCACCACGAGAAGTTCGACGGCTCGGGCTACCCGGCCGGTCTCAGCGGCGAGAACATCCCGTACTTCGCCCGCATCATCGGCATCGTGGACGCGTTCGACTGCCTGACCTCGACCCGTTCCTACCGGCCGGCGCGGGGGATCGAGAACACGCTCGAGATCTTGCTGAAGGACCGGTACTCGCACTTCGATCCGCACCTGGTCGACGCGTTCGTCGACGTCATCCGCACCCACGGCTGGAAGGCCGCGGCCGACCAACCGGCCCCCGACGGCAGCATCCAGGCCAGCATCGACCACGACGACCTCAGCCTCGGCAGCAGCGGCGGCGCCTCCGGGTCGGCAGCGGGACCGGCGGATGCCTAGATGAACGGCCCCGACGCGACGGAGCCACGCTGGCTCAGCAGCGGATTCGTGATCGTGTTCGCGGGCGGAGTACTGGGACTGGCGGCGCTCAGCATGACTGTGCGGCGCGGGGTGACCGAATGGCCTTACGCGTTGACGTTCGGCTTCCTGGTCGCGATCGGCGAGATGGTCCAGTTCCGCGTCGACCGCAACCGGAACCGGGCGCCGATCGCGACCAGCGCGGCGCTCGGCTATGCCGTGCTGCGCCCGCCGGAGGTCGCCATCCCGCCGGACGTCGCGCAGATCATCGCCGTCGTCGGGCTGGCGACCCTGGCCGGCGTGCTGCCTCGGATGATCGCGGGCTTGCGCTGGGACGTCGTCGTGTCGTGCCGCCGCGTCCTGTCGGTCGCCTGTGCCGCCGCAGTCTTCGCCGCGGTGACACCGTCCGATCTGTACTGGAGCGGGTCATGGAGGCACGCCATTCCGCTCACCGGCGCGATGCTGCTGGCGGTTCTGAGCGCCGCCACGATCGACGCCCTGGTCGGTGCCGGTCAGGCGACGGAGAGGTTCAACCAGCCGTTCCCTGCAGCCCTGCGCGACGAGGTGGTGATGGCCGCGCGCATCGGCATGGCCATGGGCATCAGCGGAATCCTGCTCGCGATCGGCACGTCCCTGCTCGGCCTGTGGGGCCCGCCGCTGGTTCTGGTGCCGCTACTGCTGACGCAGTTCGCGTTTCGGCGGTTCGCGTCGGCGCAGCGCACCTATCGGACCACGATGCGATCGATGGCGCGAAGTACGGAGATCGCGGGGTTCAGCAGTCCTGGACAGAACGCGCGGACCGCGCAGTTGGCGGTGGCGATGGGCCACGATCTGGGTCTGCGGCCTGCTCGGATGGAGGCGTTGGAGTATGCGGCGCTGTTGTCGGGGGTGGGGCAGTTGGCGTTGGCCGATCCCAGTCCGGGTGGGACTTCGTTGTTGCGGAGTCGGGAGGAGCGGCAGCAGGCGGCTGAGATCGGGGCTTCGATCATCGAGCGGTCTGGGGTGCTGGATCACGTGGCCGAGATCGTGCGGCACTCGAACGATCCGTATCGGCTGGGGCGGGCGAACAACCCCAACATCCCGGTGGAGAGCGGGATCGTCAACGTGGCGTTGGCTTATGAGCAGTTGGTGGGGGAGGGGAGTGGCCAGTCGCCGGCGAAGGCGATGGAGAACATCGGGCTGGGGATCGGGGCGGAGTACGACCCGGTGGTGGTGGAGTCACTGCGCCGGGTGATCGGGCGCGGGTTTCAGTTCTAGGTCTTCCCAGGTGGGCGCGGGCTCGACGGGGATCCGGCCGGTGCCGCCCATGCCGGCGTACAGGAGGAGGCCGGCGCCGGCGGCGATCAGTACGTCGCCCGGGCTGACCGCCTGACCCAGGCCGGGCAGAGCCACCGGTACTACGTCGCCCAGCCACGGCAGCCAGGTGGACGCGTTCGAGAGTTCGTGGCGCGGGTCATCCACGAAGCGGTCGAGGCCGGCCCGGGCAAGGGCGGACGCGTAGACCGGCATCGCGCCGTTGAGGGCGACCACCAGCGCGTTCGCGCCGAAGCCGATCGCCAGCAGGGCCACCCCTGGGCGAAGCAGGTTCAACCGCAGGAACACCGCTATGCAGGCGGCCGAGCCGATCAGGCCGACGGGGTAGGCGATTCCGCCCGTCACCGAGCCGAGGAACTGCCCTGTGGCCGCCGCGGCGAGCCAGTGCAGCCCGGTGAGGGTGTTGTCGGCCAGGCGGCTGAAACGGCCGCCAGTCAGCAGCGCCGCGACGGCGGCGAGCAGCATGACGAGGAGGACCAGCAACATCCTGTGATTCTGCCGCGCCACCGGCCGGAATCGAGGCAATCGCTTCCCGTGCGTGTCGACATAGCTGCAATCCGTGACAGAGCCCCTCTTCCCTCGCATCGGCAAGTGAGCAAGGGAAGAGGGGCTCAGCCCGTACTACGACTTGACCGGAGCCGCGCCGCCTTCGTCCAGCAGTTCGGGCAGGTCCTTGACGCCCGGGTCGCCGGCGTCGGCCAGGTAGTCCGACGGGTGCGTCGAGTCCACGCCTTCACCGACCTTCGCGGCCCGCAGGATCAGCGTCAGCGCGATCGTGACGATCAGGTTGATGCCGAACGCGGTGAGGCCGATGTAGACCTGCGTCTCGGTGAACGGGATGTTCGCCAGCGAGCCGCCGAAGTGCTTCTTGGTCGCCGGGTTGATCACGTTGTACGCCGTGATCGTGCCCCAGATCATGCCGACCGCCCAGCCGGCCAGCAGCGCCCAGCGGTGGAACCACCGGGTGAACAGGCCGACCACGATCGCCGGGAACGTCTGCAGGATCCAGATGCCGCCCAGCAGTTGCAGGTTGAGCGAGATCGTCTTGTCCATCCCGAGCACGAACACCAGCGCGCCGAACTTCACCAGCAGCGACGCCAGCTTGGACACCTTGGCCTCCTGGGCCGGGGTGGCGTCCTTCTTCAGGAAGTCGCGGTAGATGTTGCGGGTGAACAGGTTGGCCGCCGCGATCGACATGATGGCCGCTGGCACCAGGGCGCCGACCGCGATCGCCGCGAACGCGATTCCGGCGAACCAGGACGGGAATTCCTGATCGAACAACCGCGGAATCGCCAGCTGCGGATTCGCCAGCCCGTCCAGGCCGGTCACGTTGACATTGGCCTTGATCGCCATGAAACCGAGCAGCGCGAGCAGACCGAGCAACAGGGAATAGGCCGGCAGGATCGCCGCATTTCGCCGGACGACATTCCGGTTCTTCGTGGAGAGCACCGCCGTCACGGAATGTGGATACATGAACAGCGCGAGCGCCGAGCCGAGTGCCAGAGTCCAATACGCGGAGTAACCCGATTCGCCCGGGATGAATGCGCCGGTCGGTCGCCCGGTGGTCGGGTTCGGGGTTTCCATCTTCGTTTTCGCGGCGTCGAAGATCGAGTCCCAGCCGCCGAGCTGGCCGGGCAGGTAGAGGATCGCGGCGCCGATCACCAGGTAGATCAGGCCGTCCTTGACGAACGCGATCATCGCCGGCGCCCGCAACCCGGACGAGTACGTGTACGCCGCCAGTACGGCGAACGCGATCAGCAGCGGCAGGTCCTTGGCGAGCAGGTTGTCGCCGCCCAGGCCCATCGTCTCGAACACGGCCTGCATGCCGACCAGTTGGAGCGCGATGTACGGCATCGTCGCCAGGATGCCGGTGACGGCCACCGCCAGCGACAGGCCGCGGCTGCCGTAGCGGCCGCCGACGAAGTCCGCCGGGGTCACGTAGCCGTTGCGGTGCGAGACCGACCAGAGCCGGGCCATGAAGACGAAGATGATCGGGTAGACCACGATCGTGTACGGCACCGCGAAGAAGCCGCTGACCGCGCCGGTGGCGTACATCGCGGCCGGTACGGCGATGAACGTGTACGCCGTGTAGAGGTCGCCGCCCAGCAGGAACCAGGTGATGAAGGTGCCGAAGCCCCGGCCGCCCAGACCCCATTCGTCCAGGCTGTCCAGCTCACCGGTACGCCGCCAGCGCGCGGCCATGAAGCCCATCACCGTGACGGCACCGAAGATGGCGACGACGATGATCAGCTGTACCCAGTCGACGTCGTTGTTCATCGCTGGTCCCCCTTGACGCTGGAGCCGCCGTCGAGGCCTTGCGAGGCTCGCCGTTTCCGTTCTTCCCGCATCACCAACTGGTAGGAGATGCTCACGGTGATCGCGGAGATGAAGACCCAGAGCAGCTGGTACCAGTAGAAGAAGGGGAATCCCCACAATCGGGGTTCGTCCTTGGCATAAGTGGAGACTAGAAGCGGTACGACGACCGAGAGCACCAGCAGTACGCCGGCGATCCAGTACGCGGGTCTGACCGCGGACAGCTTGGACACAACAGCAACCTCCTCGGGACACAGGCGCGCGGTGAACGCTACCGCTCGGCAACGCACAGCGACTAGACCTTCAGGGTGGGCGATGGACACGGACATGGCATGGAACGTACGGCGGGTCGTCCTCTCGGTGCTGTTCCTCCTGATCGTTGCCCTTCCCCTCTATCCAGAGCTGTACGGACTGGACGAGGTGACCCCGTTCACCCAGTTGGTGGCGTTCCGGCCACAACTGCTGGTGCTTGCCGGAGTGCTGGGCGTGGTGATGCTACTGCGTTGGAACTGGCGGATCGCGGCCTGCCTGGTGATCCTCCTCGCGCTCACCGGAGGAGCACTGACCGTCCCGCGTGATCTGTCCGACCCCGAGCCACCCCCGGCTGGTACCCGGGAGTTGACTGTCCTGGTGGCCAACGTGATCGGTGGTGGCGCCGACGCCGGTGAGGTGGCGAAGCTGATCCGGGAGACGCGGCCGGACCTGGTCTCGTTGCCCGAGGCCCAGGTCGACGTCCGGCAGGACATCCAGGCCCACCTCCAGGGCGTCAGCTACTACGGCTACACCCAGCAGGCCAACGCGGCCGTGGAGAGCGCCACCAGCGTGCTCGTCTCGGCGACCCTCGGCAACGTCAAGTTCGACGCCGAGAAGCTGGACACCGGCAAGGTCAGCTCAGAACAACCCGGTACTGCGAAGCCGGGCGCGGGTGAACCCGGGGCCGAGACGATCGGGCCCGTCCAGCAGACCACCACCCAGTTCGGGCACATCGTCGTCACCGGCGGGAACCTCGGCAAGCTCCGGCTGATCGCGTACCACGGCTACCCGCCGCTGCCGTCCGCAGTGACCACCTGGAAGCAGGATCTGCTCGTGCTGAAGGACTGGTGCGCCGGGGACGAGCCGACGATCGTGGCCGGCGACTTCAACGCGACCACCGACCACGCCGACTTCCGCTCGGCGCTCGGCTCGCACTGCAAGAGCGTCGCGCCGTCAGTCGGAGCAGGCCTGCAGGGGACCTGGCCGGCGGACCGGCCGGCCGTGTTCCGCACCCAGATCGACCATGTGGTCGTCACCGAGAAGATCCACCCGGGCAAGTTCCGGACCTACGAGATCGAGGGCAGCGACCACCGCGCGGTACTGGCCACGGTCGCCGTACCGAAGTAGCGACCCAGGCCGGCCTCAGCGTCGGGCTCAGGACTGGGAGGCGGCGGGCCGGTAGATGTACGGCTGGGACGAGCGGACCGCCTCGGTGAGCATCAGCAGCATGTCGGCGCGGGCCTCGATCGGCCGGCCGAACAGTTCGTCGTCACCGGGGATCGGGAAGCCCTTCACGCCGATCGCCAACTGGCTCAGCAGCACGTGCAGCACACCGCGCGCGTTGAACACCGACGGCGTCGGCCACTCGGGCAGCGTCTCGTGCATCAGCGGCTGCTGGGCGGCCGTCGCGGCGATCGGCTTCAGCCAGCGCTCGAGTTCGTCGCTGGTCAGCATGTTGCGGTGCAGGATCGTCATCACCGCGTGCGCGACCCGGTCGTGCTCCTCGTGCACCCACCGGTATTGCGTGTCCTTCACGATCCGGTCGGCGAGCACGTCCAGCAGCGCCCGCAGTACGCCGGCGTCGCAGTGCCGGGATCTGGCCAGCGCGCCGATCGCGTCCGCGCCGTGGGCGACCGCGTGAGCCCAGCCGCAGTCCGCGACGTACCCGCGCAGGTCGCGCTCGCGCAGCAGCCAGGTGGCCAGCCGGTCGCCCCAGCGCATCACCACCTCGTCGTGGACCAGGAACTCGGCGTTGTCGCGGTGGATCACCTCCGCCAGGGTGAGCGCGGTGAAGGACCGCCGGAACACCGTGTCGGTGCCGTCCTCCCCGAGCCCGTAGGCGAGTCCGGCGCAGAGACCGTCACCGAATCCGGGCAGCAGGTCGTCGTAGATCCCGCGCTCGAGCCAGGTGGCGAGCGTCGGGTAGGCCAGCGCGTCGCGGATCTGCGGGTTGGTGCTGGCCAGCCCCCGGACCAGCTCCTCGGTGAGGTCGGTCAGCGCACGGTCGCCCGGTACCGCGTAGTCCGCGGCCATCACGTCCTGCCAGTACGTCGACTCCACCGATGCATCCTTTCACTTGGACCTGCTCAATCAACACCCATCCGCGCCATCTGTCGAGCCTGCCGTGCGGGTCCGGCGATCGCCACAGACCGAGTGCCTCGTGTCGGACGTGGCTTCGCGCTGCTGGCGCCCAGCATCGCTGAAGCCACGTCCGGCACGAGGCACTAGGCTCAAGCCTGTGCCGTCCTTGACCGATGTGGCGCGGAACCACACGACGCTGGACCAGGCGGACCTGGACCGGCTGCAGCTGCTGGTGTCCGACTGGCAGATGCTCGCCGACCTGTCCTTCGCGGATCTGGTCCTCTGGCTGCCCGACACCGAGGGGCTCGGCTTCTGGGCCGGCGCGCAGATGCGGCCGACCACCGGCCCGACGGCGTACCTGGACGACATCGTCGGCAGCTTCATCCCGCGCGACCGCCGGCCACTGCTGGACCAGGCCTACGACGGCGGCCGGATCTGCCGCGAGGGCGACCCGGAGTGGCGCGACGACGTCCCGGTCCGGGTCGAGACGATCCCGGTACGCCGGGGCTCCCGGGTGATCGCGGTGATCGCCAGGAACACCAACCTGCTGGGCGTCCGTACTCCCTCGCGACTCGAGATCGCCTACCTGCAGAGCGCCACCGACCTGGCCCGGATGATCACCGACGGCATCTTCCCGTACGGCGGGGAGCGGCTGCTGTCGACGACTCCGCGGGTCGGTGACGGCTGCATCCGGGTCGATCGGCACGGCATGGTGACGTTCGCCAGCCCGAACGCGTTGTCCGCCTACCGCCGGATGGGCCTCGTCACGGACCTGGTCGGCAGCCGGCTCAAGGACATCACCGGAGACCTCCTGCAGACCGGCCACAAGGTCGACGACGTGCTCGCCTCCGTGCTCACCGGCCGCGCGGCCAAGGAGCTCGAGATCGAGAACGCCGATGCCACCTTGTTCCTGCGGGCGATCCCGTTGCGGGCCGACGGCGAGCATGTCGGCGCGCTGATCCTGCTCCGGGACGTGACGGAGCTGCGCAGCCGGGAGCGGGAGCTGGTCACCAAGGAGGCGACCATCCGGGAGATTCATCATCGCGTCAAGAACAACTTGCAGACCGTCGCCGCGTTACTGCGGATGCAGGCGCGACGCATCACGGTGCCGGAAGGCCAGGCCGCGCTGGCCGAGGCGGTCCGCCGGGTCGGGTCGATCGCCATCGTGCACGAGACGCTGTCGGAGTCCTTCGACGAGCACGTGGACTTCGACGACGTCGCCGACCGGATCGCGGCGATGGTGGCGGACGTGCTGACCGTGTCCACCCAGGTGGAGATCCGGCGGACCGGCAGCTTCGGCGTCCTGGACTCCGAGGTGGCGACCCCGCTGGCGATGGTGCTGACCGAGCTGATGCAGAACTCCGTGGAGCATGCCTTCAGCACCCGGGCCGGTGAGGACGCGACCGGCTCGATCGAGCTGGCCGCGACCAGGTCGGTCGGGCGGATGCGGGTGGTGGTCACCGATGACGGCAAGGGACTTCCGGCGAGCTTCGATTCCGAGACGTCCGGCAACCTCGGGCTGTCGATCGTGCGCACGCTGGTGATCGGGGAACTCGACGGAGTGCTGGAGTTCCACCCGCGGCACGACGGCCCGGGAACGACCGTGGTCCTCGACTTTCCGGTCAAGGACTAGTGTCCTGAGTCGGAGGTTCGTGCACATCTCCGGCGCCCAGGCACGCACCTCGCCGCGTTGGAGAAACGGCCACGATGGAAAAGCATCGAGGCCGCTTCTCCGCCTTGCGATGCACGCACCTGGACACCGGAGCTGAAGCACGAACCTCCGACTCAGGACACTAGGTCTCTGAACAGCCGTGGGTCCTTGTCCACAGTTCTTCGGAGACAACGGGTGACGCCCGGGAATTCGAAAGGCCCCGCGGATCCCGCGGGGCCTGCGTCGGGAAGCGTGTCAGGCGGTGCGGATGCGAGCGCGGGCGTTGCGGCGCTTCAGAGCGCGTCGCTCGTCCTCGCTCAGGCCACCCCAGACACCGTGGTCCTGGCCGGCTTCCAGCGCCCAGGCGAGGCACTGCTCACGCACGTCGCAGCGACGGCACACCTGCTTGGCCTCCTCGATCTGCATGATCGCGGGCCCGGTGTTGCCGATGGGGAAGAACAGTTCCGGGTCCTCATCGAGGCAAACGGCCCGGTGGCGCCAATCCATGGCGGATCCCATCTCTCTCAGTAGTTTTTACGCTGACGGCATGGTCTGTGCCCGATCAGCGCGCCTGTACTCGCACGGGGGTGGTGCGAAGCGTTGTGAACGTTTTCACGAACGACTCCATGTTCCCAATCCCGGGTTAACGAAACAAGGGTTCTGGACTTGTCGATCCGATCACAACACTTCCTTAACACTACGAAGCGGTGCACAGCGGATCACCGCGTCCGTTAACCGGACGGAGCAACCATGGTGCGATCGCCCGTTCACTGCAAGTAACCGATCCAACAGCCCTGGGGTTACGCAAAACCTCGAATCCCTGTGGGGCTGAAGTTCTGAGGCCCTCGTCAGTGCGGGGAAGAGGTCCTCGTCCCACCTGACATCCAGTGCCGCGCACTAGGCTTGCGGTTGTGCCGACAGAATCGACGCCGTCCACCGCTCCGCGCCCGCTCAAGCTAGCCGCGGCTGTGGTCGCTGCGGAAGGGCTCGTGGTCGCCGTTCTCGGAATTGTCGAAGCTATAACGATCCACGGTGACCGCCTGGTTCTCGGTCTGACCACCACCGGCTTCCTGCTCCTGTACGGCGCCGGCCTGCTGCTGGTGGCCCGTGGGCTCTACCGGCTGTCCACCTGGAGCCGCGGCCCGGCCGTGTTCGCCCAGCTGATCCAGCTGGGGGTGGCGTGGAGCTTCTGGGGTGGTTCCACCAGTGCCGTCTCGGTGGTGCTGGCGATCGCGGCGGTCGCAGTACTGGTGGCGCTGTTCCAGAAGGTGTCGATGGAGGCCTTGGCCGACGATCCGACCAAGGACCACCCCGTTCTCTAGCGTCCTGAGTCGGAAGGATGCCGGCTATTCCTTGAGCAGGCCGGCGCGCAGTTCGGTCAGCGTGCGGGCGAGCAGCCGGGAGACGTGCATCTGCGAGATGCCGATCTCCTCGGCGATCTGGGACTGCGTCATGCCACGGAAGAACCGCAGCGTCAGGATGCGCTTCTCGCGATGGTCCAGCTGGGCCAGCAGCGGCTTGAGGGACTCGCGGTACTCCACGCTCTCCAGCGCCTCGTCCTCGCCGCCCAGGCCGTCCAGCACCGTGGTGGCGTCCGCCTCGTTCTGGTCCGGTGCGTCCAGCGAGAGGGTGTTATAGGCGTTGGCGGACTCCAGGCCCTCGATGACCAGGTCCGGGGACAGACCGAGCCGGTCGGACAGCTCCGCCACGGTCGGCGCCCGGCCGAGCTGCTGGGTCAGCTCGGCCGTCGCCGCGGTCAGCGACAGCCGCAGTTCCTGGAGCCGGCGGGGGACCCGGATCGCCCAGCCCTTGTCCCGGAAGTACCGCTTGATCTCGCCGAGGATCGTCGGCGTCGCGTAGGTCGAGAACTCCACCCCGCGGTCGGAGTCGAACCGGTCGATCGCCTTGATCAGGCCGATCGTGGCGACCTGGACGAGGTCGTCGTACGGCTCGCCGCGGTTGCGGAAGCGGCGGGCCAGGTGCTCCACCAGCGGCATGTGCAGCGAGACCAGGCCGTCCCGGGCCAGCGTGTGCGCGGGATCGCCCGGGGTCGAGGCCGCCATCGCCCGGAACAGGGTGGCGGTGCGGGTGCGTAGGTCGGGTTCCTGGGAATCGCCCAGGGGTCGATCCTGTGTCACGCCTTCTCCGAAGCGGTGGCGGTCGCCGTCACCGTGATCGTCAGCCGCCCGTCGACCGACACGGCCGCGGCGGACTCCACCAGCGCGGTCAGCACGGTCCAGCCGAACGAGCCGGTGTCGGGCTTCCAGCCGTTCGGGACGATCGCCGACGTGCTCACCTTCAGCTGCGGCGGGTCGATCTCGAAGACCAGGTCCAGCACCCCGTCGGTGGCCTGCGGGAGCAGCAGCGCGCACGCCTCGTCCACTGCGATCCGCAGGTCGTCGATGGCGTCCACGGTGAAGTCGTTGCGGGCGGCGAGATTGCCGACCACCGATCGCGGGACGGCGATGTAGGCGCTGTCCGCGGGAATGCTGAGGCGTACCTCGGCGGGTCGTCCGGTGCTGCTCACAGTGCTTGCCTCCCAGGCGGGCTGAACTCTTGGGCGCTCGGCCCACCGCGTACATCTTCCCCGTTCGGGATCATTCTGACCACTTGCGCGAACCTGCAAGCCATGCTCAGATATCGAGCACAATCGCGCACTTGGTGTTCTCCCGCTCGACGACCCCAGGAGTTCCCCGTGAATCCGACCAGTTCACGCCGTACCGTGCTGGGAGCCGGCCTCGCCGGCGTCCTCGGCGCCGCCACCGCCGGTACGGCGTCCGCCACCTCCGCCACGACTACTACGACCAGCGCGGCCGCGGCAGACCAGACAGCCGCGACCCCCGCCCGCCGCAGCGGGCAGCGCTCGATGATCGACGTCCCGTTCACCCAGCACCAGACCGTCCGGATCGGCCTGATCGGCCTGGGCAACCGCGGCGCCGGGATGCTCAGCGGCTGGGCCGCCGTCCCCGGAGCCGTCGTGACCGCCGTCTGCGACATCCGGGCCGACCGGGCCAAGGCAGCCGCCGACCGCCTGGTCCAGCTCGGCAAACCCCGCCCGACTGAGTACGGCGGCTCCGCGGCCGCCTACAAGGAACTGGTCCGCAGCAGCGACGTGGACCTCGTCTACATCGCCACGCCGTGGGAGTTCCACTACGAGCAGGGCAAGGCGGCTCTGCTCGGTGGGAAGCACGTCGGCGTGGAACTGCCGATCGCCACCGAGCTCAACGAGCTCTGGGACCTGGTGGACACCTCCGAACGGACCCGCAAGCACCTGTGGCTGATGGAGAACTGCAGCTACGGCCGCAACGAGTTGGCGATGCTGAAGATGGCCCACGAAGGGCTGTTCGGCGAGATCACCAACGGCCACGGCGGCTACCTGCACGACCTGCGGGAGCTGCTGTTCAGCGACACCTACTACACCGACGCCTGGCGACGGAAGTGGCACACCCGCAGCACCGCGAGCTTCTACGCGATGCACGGCCTCGCTCCGATCGCCGCGGCGATGGACATCAACCGCGGCGACCGCTTCACCACCCTGCGGGCGACCGCCACCGCACCGCGCGGGCTGGCCGACTACCGCGAGCGGCACATCCCGAAGACGCACCCGTCGTGGAACGAGACGTACGTCAACGGCGACCTGGTCACCTGCCTGATCGAGACCGCCAAGGGCCGCATCGTCCGGGCCGAGCACGACGTCAGCTCACCCCGGCCGTACAGCCGGATCAACAGCCTGGCCGGCAGCCGCGGCATCTTCGAGGACTACGTCCCGGTCGGCAGCACCGGCGGGCGGGTCTACCTCGAGCCCGACCACGGCGGCCACTCCTGGCGCGACTTCGCGCCGTACCGCGCGGAGTACGACCACTGGCTGTGGAAGAAGATCGGCGACGACGCCGCGAACAACGGCGGCCACGGCGGGATGGACTACGTCCTGCAGTGGCGGATCGTGCAGCAGATGCGGGCCGGCCTGGTGCCCGACATCGACGTGTACGACTCGGCCGCCTGGTGTGCTCCGGTGCCGCTGAGCGTGCAGTCGCTGAGCAACGACGGCCGTCCGGTCGCCGTCCCCGACTTCACCCGCGGCGGCTGGGCCGAGCTTCGGCTCGGTCTCGACTCCCGCGAGACCGACATGCCCCCGACGAGCTGAGAGGCCACCGCAGATGAAGAAACTCGCACTCCTGGTGGCGCTGGCAGCCGCCCTGCTCGTTCCACAGCTCCCGGCCACGGCCGCCGCGAACGCCACCGCCGAAGGTGTCGAGGTGACCATCTCCGAGGTCGATCTGGCCGGTCCGGTGATCGCGGCGGTCGACGTCACGGTCACCAACAAGTCCACGGCCAAGCTGTCGAAGCTCGCGGTGAGCTTCGCCGGCCCGGTCGGCTGGACCGTCTCCCCGGAGATCCGGACGGTCAAGGAGGCCGTGAAACCAGGCGGTTCCGTCACCGTCGCCTTCCAGATCCGGGTGCCCGAGCAGCGTCCCGGCTTCACCATCCGCACCTTCACGGCGACCGCCACCTACTCGGGCGGCCAGACCGTCGGCACCCGCACCCAGCATTCCGGTACGCCGCTGCCGAACCTGGCCGCCGCCTTCAATAATGTTGCCGTGAGCAATGAGTCCCATCCCACCAGGGGCGACTTCGATGGCGACGGCAACAGCTTCTCCGCCCAGCGCCTGGCCGAGAAGGGCGTCACCGCGGGCAGCACGGTGACCGCCCTCGGCGCCACCTTCACCTGGCCCGGACCGGTCGGCACCAAGGACAACGCGATCGCCGCCGGCCAGACCTTCGCGTACTCCGGCCAGGGCTCGAAGCTGGTCCTGCTCGGCTCGGGCGCGGGCCTGTCCGCCGCCGGCCTGGTGAAGGTCTGGTACTCCGACGGAACCTCCACCACCGGGTCGATCGGGTTCCCGAACTGGTCGTTCCAGGACGCCGGGGCGCACGGTGCGACCCTGGTCATCTCGACCACCGGGCGGAACACCCCGACGGGCTATGCGAACGCGGAGTACCAGTACCGGGTGTTCGCGCACTCGATCCCGCTGGACCCGGCGAAGACCGTCGAACTGATCACGCTCCCGGCCAACGGCGGGATGCACGTGTTCGGGGTTGCGGTCGCCTGACCAACCCCGCCCCGAACGAACGCGAGGCCGGTTCCCCGGAAGGGAACCGGCCTCGCGCCGTCGATCCGTAGTACGGGTCAGACGTCCTCGACGTGCGTCGGGTTGAGCACCCGGCGCAGGAAGTTGCGGGTCCGCTCGTGCTGCGGGTTGCCGATCACCTCCGACGGCGGGCCCTGCTCCACGATCACCCCGCCGTCCATGAAGACGACCCGGTCCGCGACCTCGCGGGCGAAGGCCATCTCATGGGTGACCACGAGCATCGTCATGCCGTCCAGGGCGAGCTTGCGCATCACCGTCAGGACGTCGCCGACGAGTTCGGGGTCGAGCGCCGAGGTGGGTTCGTCGAACAGCATCAGCGCCGGGTCCATCGACAGCGCCCGGGCGATCGCCACCCGCTGCTGCTGCCCACCGGACAGCTGCATCGGGAACGCGTTGACCTTGTCGTTCAGGCCGACCCGGTCCAGGTTGGCCAGCGCGACCTTGTCCGCCTCGGCCTTGCTGCGCTTCAGCACGGTGATCTGGGCCACGGTGCAGTTGGCCAGCACGGACAGGTGCGGGAACAGGTTGAACTGCTGGAACACCATGCCGATCTGTTGCCGGGCCGCGTCCAGGTGGCAGTCCGGATGGGTGATGTCCTCACCGCGGACGATGACCTGGCCCTCCTGGGGTTCCTCCAGGAGGTTGACGCAGCGCAGCAGGGTGGACTTGCCCGAGCCGGACGGCCCGATCACGCAGACCACCTCGCCCTGCTCGACGGTGAAGTCGATACCGCGCAGGACGTGGTTGCTGCCGAACGACTTGTGCAGGTTCTTGATCTCGACCGACTGGGGCGGTGGGGTGGGAGAAGTATCCTGTGCAGTCATCAGCGTGCCCTCGCAGCCTTCGCCTCGAGCCGGCGGACCAGGATGCCCAGCGGCAGGGTGATCACCAGGTAGCAGAAACCGGCGGTGACCAGGGGGGTCAGGTTCGAGTAGGTGTTGGCCAGGTCCCGGCCGAAGCCGGTCAGCTCGTACGCCGACGCGCTGGTGCCGATGATGAACACCAGCGACGAGTCCTTCACCAGCAGGATCAGGTCGTTCGTCAGCGGCGGCAGCACGATCCGGAACGCCTGTGGCAGGACGATCTTGCGGGTGGCCAGGCCCAGCGGCATGCCGAGCGAGCGAGCCGCCTCGACCTGCCCCTTCGGGACCGCCTGGATGCCGGCCCTGATCACCTCGGCCATGTAGGCCGCCGCCACGATGCCCAGCGCCAGCCAGACCACGCCGTACGGGTCGAACGGGATCGTCATGCCCTCGAAGGCCAGCGGCAGCAGGCTGAAGGCGATGAAGACCACGATGGCCGGCAGGCCGCGGAAGAACTCGATGTAGGCGGTCGAGAACCAGCGGTACGGGCCGACGCTGGACAGCCGCATCAGCGCCAGCAGGGTGCCGCCGAGCAGGCCGATCACGAAGGCGCCGGCGGTGTACTCCAGCGTCTTCACCAAGGCCTGCAGCATCCCGTCGGCGAACGAGGCCTTGATGTACTCGGGCTTGAAGAAGACGCTGCCGATCTGGCCCCAGTCGGCCGAGAGGGCCGCCACCAGGACCACGGCGACGAGGATCGCGTACTGGATCCAGCGGGAGCGCTGAGCCCGCTGCCGCGGGCTCAGCCCCTTCCGTTCAACGATGTCGGTGGGGGCACTCACTTCTTCGGCTCAACCCCGAACCACTTCTTGTAGATCTCGTTGTACTTGCCGTCGGTCTTGGCCGCGGCCAGCAGGGTGTTGAACTTCTCCACCAGCTTCGGGCCGCTGCCGTCCTTCAGGGCGCCGAACCCGTACTGCTCGCCGGTGTCGAACTCGGCCACCACGGCGGTGTCCGGGTTCTCCTTGACGAAGTCGTAGAGCACGCCGTTGTCGTTGATCGCGGCATCGACCCGGCCGGACTTGACGTTGTTCTCCTGCAGCGCGAGGTCGTTGAAGACGACCACCGAGAAGCCGATCTCCTTGGCCTTCTCGTCGGCGAAGTCCTTGCCGGTGGTGTCGGCCTGGACCCCGACCTTCTTGCCCTTCAGGTCCTCGAGCGTCTTGTACGGCGAGTCCTTCTTCACCAGCAGCACCTGGGTGGCGTCCATGTAGGGCGCGGTGATGCTGATCGCCTGCTGGCGGGCCGGGGTGATGGTCATCGCGCCCATGCCCATGTCGCACTTCTTGGCCTGGAAGGCGGCACCCGAGGTGACCTGGGCCCACTCGATGTTGACCACCTCCTTCTCCAGGCTGAGGTCCTTGGCGACGAGGTCGAGCAGGTCGACGTCGAAGCCGACGACGTCGGCGCCGTCCTTGTACTGGAACGGCTTGTACGGCAGGTGGGTGCAGATGGTGAGCTTGCCCGGCTTGACCAGCGTGATGCCGGCCGCCTGGGCCTTGTCCTCGCCTCCTCCACCGCCGCTGCCGGAATCGTCGCTGCCGCAGGCTGACAGGGCGAGCGCGAGAACGGCGACCGTGGCTGCGGCGACCGAGAGGCGACTCTTGCGGAGGGTGGGGACGATGTTCATCGCTAGGACTCCTCGACACTGGTTCTGAAACGCCGGACCAGACGGTACCGGGCCGGATTCTCCGCATCCTGACACAGCAGACTGCCGCGTGTCGGCTGATGACCCCGGACGAGACGCGATCGTCACCGTGTGGTGCCCGAGTGGTGGCCCTCACAGACCAGACCAGTGCGGCCTGTGGTTTACTCGTAGCCACGGGTGACCCCCTGGCAACGGCGCCGTTCGACGCACCCTTTCCGAACCGCCCACTCCCTGTAAACGCTTGCCTGCATTCCGAAGTGAAGGGTCCCTCCCGATGGTTGCCGAACCATTTCCGTCCACCCCCTCGATCGATTCCGACCGGTACGCCGGTGACGCCGTCTTCGAGTTGCACCGCGGCGGCAAGATCGAGGTCACCTCGACCGTCACGGTCGACACCGCCGACGAACTGTCCAAGGCCTACACCCCCGGCGTCGCCCGGGTGTGTACCGCGATCGCGGAGGACCCGTCGCTGGTCCGGAAGTACACCTGGAAGTCGAACGTGGTGGCAGTCGTCACCGACGGCACCGCGGTACTGGGCCTGGGCGACATCGGGCCGGCCGCGTCGTTGCCGGTGATGGAGGGCAAGGCCCTTCTGTTCAAGGAGTTCGGCGGCGTCAACTCGGTGCCGATCGCGCTGGACTGCACGGACGTGGACGAGTTCGTCGAGACCGTGGTCCGGCTGGCCCCGACCTTCGGTGGGATCAACCTGGAGGACATCTCGGCGCCGCGCTGCTTCGAGATCGAGCGCCGGCTGAAGGAACGCCTGGACATCCCGGTCTTCCACGACGACCAGCACGGTACGGCGGTCGTCGTACTGGCGGCGCTGCGGAACGCGCTCCGGCTGACAGGTAAGTCCATCGAGGAGATCCGGGTGGTGATCTCCGGCGCGGGTGCGGCCGGCGTCGCCTGTGCGCGGATCCTGCTGCAGGCGGGCGTCGGGGACCTGGCTGTTGTCGACAGCAAAGGGGTGCTGTCGGAGGACCGGGCCGACCTGAACCCGGTCAAGCTTTCGCTGGCCAAGGACACCAACACCGGCGGGCTGTCCGGCCGCCTGGTCGATGCCCTCGACGGCGCCGACGTGTTCCTGGGCGTCTCGGGTGGCACGGTGCCGGAGGAGGCCGTCGCGCGGATGGCGCCGGGCGCGATGATCTTCGCCCTGGCGAACCCGAACCCGGAGGTCCACCCCGACATCGCCCACCGGTACGCCGCGGTGGTGGCGACCGGCCGCTCCGACTTCCCGAACCAGATCAACAACGTGCTCGCCTTCCCCGGCATCTTCCGCGGCGCCTTCGACGTGAACGCCTCCCGGATCACCGAGGGGATGAAACTGGCCGCGGCCGAGGCGCTGGCGGACCTGATCTCCGCCGACGACCTCCGCCCGGACTACGTGATCCCGTCGCCGTTCGACCCGCGGGTGGCGCCGGCTGTCGCGGCCGCCGTCGCGGACGCGGCGCACCGTGACGGAGTAGCCCGCGCCTGAGGGGCACTAGCGTTGGCGCGGTGGAGAACAGACGCGCGATCGAGTGGTCCGAGGCAGCCTGGCTGAACCAGCCGGAGGCGGTGCTCGCGGACGGCAGCAACCTGCTGGTGACCGCCAGGAAGGGCAGTGACTTCTGGCGGACCACCAGTTACGGGTTCGTGCACGACGACGGGCACGCTTTGCTGACGGACTTCGGCGTCGGCACCGCGATCGAGGTCGCCTTCGTGGCGTCCTTCGAGGAGTTGTACGACCAGGCCGGCCTGCTGATCCGGGTGGACGAGCAGACCTGGATCAAGGCCGGCATCGAGTACACCGACGGAGCGCCGTACCTGGGCGCCGTGGTGACGCACGGGCGCTCGGACTGGTCGCTCGCTCCGGTGCCGGAGTGGGACGGTCGCGAGGTGACGATCCGCGCGAGCCGCACCGGCGACGCGATCACTCTCCGCGCCCGCTGCGAGGACGAGCCCTGGCGCATGGTCCGCCTGGCGCCTCTCGATCCCGGCGCGACCGCCGCCGCAGGTCCGATGGTCTGCGCCCCCACCCGCGAAGGCCTCACCGTCCGCTTCACCTCGTTCGCAGTCACCGACCCCGATGCCGCCCTGCACTCGTGACGTTTGTAACTGACTGCTCCGCCCCGCGGGCCTAGGGTGGGCGGCATGCTTGCTGCTTTCGCTGCCAGGTTTGATGCCGAGGACCCTGTCTCCGCGTTGGAGGTGGGGGAGCGGCCTGAGCCGGTCGTGCCGGACGGGTGGGTGACGATCGACGTCAAGGCGACGGCGTTGAATCACCATGACCTGTGGTCGCTGAAGGGTGTCGGGCTGGCTGAGCAGAATCTGCCGATGATCCTTGGGTGCGACGCGGCGGGGATCGACCCGGACGGCAACGAGGTCGTCGTGCACGCGGTGATCTCGGATCCGGCGTGGAAGGGCGACGAGACGCTCGACCCGAAGCGGTCGCTGCTGAGTGAGCGGTATCAGGGGACGCTGGCCGAGAAGGTCGTGGTGCCGGCGCGCAACGTCGTACCGAAGCCTGCCGGGTTGAGCTTCGAGGAGGCGGCGTGCCTGCCGACGGCGTGGCTCACGGCGTACCGGATGTTGTTCACGCAGTCCGGGTTGAAGCCGGGTGACACCGTGCTCGTGCAGGGCGCCGGTGGTGGGGTCGCGACCTCGCTGATCACGCTGGCGCGGGCGGCCGGGATCCGGGTCTGGGCGACCAGCCGGGACGAGGGCAAGCGGGCCAAGGCCGTCGAGATCGGCGCGCACGAGGCGTTCGAGTCGGGCGCGCGGCTGCCCGAGCGGGTCGACGCGGTGATGGAGACCGTCGGGCAGGCGACTTGGTCGCACTCGCTGAAGTCGCTCAAGCAGGGCGGCACGCTGGTGATCTCCGGCGCGACCAGCGGCCAGGCGCCGAAGTCCGCCGAACTGAACCGGATCTTCTTCCTGCAACTGCGCGTGCAGGGCTCGACGATGGGCACCCGGACCGAACTGGCCGAACTGCTCCAGTTCATGCACAACGCCGGGATCAAGCCGCACATCGACACCACGCTGGCCCTGGCCGACGCCCGCAAGGGGTTCGCCAAGATGAACGAGGGTGACGTGTTCGGCAAGATCGTCTTCACTGTCTGACGTGGAGATCGAGATTCGCCGTGCCGGGGTCGCGGACGCGGCAGCGGGCGCCTGGTGTCACCTGAAGTGCTGGCAGGAGGCGTACGCCGACCTCGCCGACCCCGCGCGGCTCGCCGAGAAGACGGGTGATCCCGAGGGACGCGGCAAGCGGTGGGCCCAGGCCCTCGAAGCCGGCGTGGTTCGCTGGATCGCGCTCAACCCGGACCCGGCTGCGCCGGTCGAGGACCGGGTGATCGGCTTCTCCTGCCCCGGCCCGACCCGGGACGAGGACGCCCCGACGCCGCTGGAGTTGTACGCGATCTACGTCCGGGCGAAGTGGTGGGGCAGCGGGCTCGGCGACCGGCTGCTGGATGTTGCCATCGGCAAGGAAGCGGCCAGCCTCTGGGTGCTGGAAGGCAACGAGCGGGCGAAGGCGTTCTACCGCCGCCAGGGCTTCGTCGAGGACGGCAGCCGGGTCGACGAGCCGTTATTCGGCGTACCGGAGATCAGGATGGTCCGGCCCGGTCAGTGACAGCGGCACTGATGTGACACCTGTCCGGCGTGACGTTTCATGGCTGAAACATTGCCGTCGCACCGGGGCAACGCCGCTGGCGCAGGCTGTTCCTACCGCGGGAAACCCCCACGGATTCGATCCGCCCGATCGATGACGGAAACAGGAGCGCCCATGAGGCCGACCTTGACGGTGATCGCCGACCCCGCCGACCGCTGGATGATGCGTGCGGCCTGCATCGGCCAGGCGCCGGCGTACGACGAGAGCGCGAGTCACTGGGAGCAGCGCAGGGCGCAGGCGATCTGCCTGACCGCGTGCCCGGTGATCGAGGAGTGCCGTGAGTGGGCCCGCCGGACCAAGTTCACCGGCACCGCGGCGGGGGAGAAGTTCCTCTCCGGCCGCCGCCGTGGACGTCCCGGCCCGCAGGAGCGCCGCCGCCCGACCCCTCTGGTCGAGGAGCAGCAGGCGAGCTAGGCCGGGTCTGGTCCTAGACTCCGACGAGTTCGTCCGACCGGTCCGCCGTCACCGTCGGGGTGCGGCGGAACGGTGACGTCAGGGTCGGGATGATGTGCTGGCGGTTGTAGACGAGGGCGCCGATGGCCAGCGCGAGGTAGATGCCGGCGATGACGTACCGCCCGGTCTGGCCCGGAATCGCGAACTGTACGGCGAACAGGCCCAGCAGCGTCCACGCGGCCCACCGGGGGAAGCGCAGGCTCAGCAGGATGGCCAGCCCCAGGACAGTCTGGGTGGCGGTCAGGAGGAACTCCTCGACCTGGCGCCCGTCCAGCGGCAGGGCAGCGGGACCGCCGCCGATGCCGTACGCGATGGGCAGGCTGCCGATCAGCAGCGTCCACTGGTTCACCTTCGCGGAGATCAGCAGGCCCAGCGCAGCGGCCCCCTTGCCCCGCCAGGCGAACAGGATCGCGATGATGAACTCCGGCGCCTCGGAGGCCAGCGGAGCCAGCCACTGGACGAGCAGGAACTGGTCGATCCCCAGCACGTGCCCGCCCTCGACCAGGGAGTCGGCGAACGGCTCTGCCGACAGCAGGATCACGCCGGCCGAGGCCAGGAACATCGACACCACCGCTACCCGCCGCTGGACCTTCCGCAGTCCACCGATCCGCGCCGCGGGGCCGATCAGGTCCGGCTCGTCGTCGTGGCCGGACGCGGCCGCCCGCCAGAGGTAGTAGGCGAAGAAGGCCAGCAGGGCGATGCCGAGCACCAGGTGGATCTGCCCGGTCACCGGGATGATGAAGGCGACCACGCTCGCCACTGCCAGGAAGCCCAGTTCACGCCGGTAGCCGGAGTCGAGCACCAGTGCCTTGATGGTCTGCCCGCTGCGCCGGCTGGCGACGTACAGGCTGATGAGTACGACGCTGGACCAGCCCAGGCCGAGCAGTAGCCGGTTGGAGCCGGTCATGTTGGCGGCGGCGTACGCGACGTACTCCGGCTGGCTGCCGGCCGTGTGAGCGAAGTACAGATCCACCGCGTACTCCGGGAGTACGGCGATCACCGCGAGCAGCGCGATCGCGAGCCCGCCCGAGATGTCGACCTCGGCCGCCTCGGCCGCCCAGGCGAGCACGAACGACGCGGCGACGACCGCGAGTCCGAAGACAACGATCGCCAACGGCGCCGCCGGGTGCACCCCGCCCAGTCGGAGTGCGACCGCCGGGACAGCCGCCAGCAGGCACAGGAAAACGGGGCGCAGGGCTCTGATCACGCTGTCTAGCGTGCCATCGTTTTGATACTTTCGCAATTGCGAAAGTATGAGACCGTCCTCACGATCGGCCTGCCGTGTACCGGGGGACCTCCGGAGAGGTCACAATGACTCCGCGATGAGCACACCCCCTGAACCCACCCGAGCACCGCTCGAACCCACCCGAGCGCAACTCGACGCCGCCGCCAGCACCTTCGCCATGCTCTCGGCGCCCGTCCGGCTCCACCTGGTGTCCCTGGCGGCCCAGGGCGAGTACGACGTCGGTACCCTGGCCGAGCGGGTCGGCGTGAGCATCGCCACCGCGAGCCAGCACCTCGGCAAGCTCCGCCTGGCCGGCATCATCACGGCCCGCCGCGAGGGTCGCCGGCACATCTACACCGTCGACGACCCACACGTCCTCAACATGGTCGACCAGATCTTCGAACACATCGCCCCCGACGGCTCCCTGGCCCCCGACCCGCCGCTACGCCGCCGCCCGCCACACGTGGACTGACGTCCTGAAAACGCTGATGCCCTCCGCCGCGCGGACGCGGCGAAGGGCACTCGGTGTGGAGCGGAAGAACTGCGGCTAGTCGTCCTCGTCGTCCAGCCGGGCCAGCCAGGTGGCGAAGCGTTCGATCGGGGTTTCGAACTCGGGGTTCAGGTCGACGAACTCGCGGAGTCGCTCCGCGACCCAGGCCAGCGTGACGTCTTCCTCGCCACGCCGGCCCTCGAGTTCCTCGATCCCTCGGTCGGTGAAGTACACGTCAGCTGAAGGCCTGCTTCATCAGCGTCGCGTTCTCGGCGACGTGGACGCCGTGCGAGCCGACCGACGGTGCGGACATGGCCGGCCGGGACACCCGGTAGAACGGCTTGCCGCCCAGGTGCTCGGTCAGGTTCAGCGCCATGAACGGCCACGGGCCCTGGTTCGCCGGCTCGTCCTGCACCCAGCGGATCTCCTGCAGGTTCGGATACTTCGCCAACTCGGCCTTGATCTCCTCGGCCGGCAGCGGGTAGAGCTGCTCGACCCGCAGGATCGCGGTGCTGATCTTGTCCGGCTCGGCCTTCTTGCGCTCGGCCAGCAGGTCGTAGTTGATCCGGCCCGAGGCCAGGATGACCCGCTCGACCGCCGCGGTGTTCTGCTCGGCCTCCGGGTCGTTCACGATCGGGCGGAACGTGCCGCTGGTGAGCTCCTCCGGCTGCGACACCGCTGCCTTCAACCGGAGCAGTTGCTTCGGGGTGAAGACGATCAGCGGGTTGTGCTCCTCCTGCAGCGTGTGGCGACGCAGCAGGTGGAAGTACGACGCCGGGGTGGACGGCTGGGCCACCGTCATCGCGTTCTCGGCGCACAGCGCCATGAACCGCTCGATCCGCGCGGACGAGTGGTCCGGGCCCTGGCCCTCGTAGCCGTGCGGCAGCAGCAGCACGACACCGGACTTCTGGCCCCACTTCGCCTCACCGGCCGAGATGTACTCGTCGATGATCGACTGGGCGCCGTTGACGAAGTCGCCGAACTGCGCCTCCCAGAGCACCAGCGCGTCCGGCCGGGCGACGGAGTACCCGTACTCGAAGCCGAGCGCGGCGTACTCGCTCAGCAGCGAGTCGTAGACGTAGAAGTTCGCCTGGTTCTCGTCCAGGTGCTGCAGCGGCACGTGGTCCTGGCCGTTGACCCGGTCGATCACCGCGGCGAACCGCTGGACGAAGGTGCCGCGCCGGCTGTCCTGGCCCGCGAGCCGGACCGGACGCCCGGCCAGCAGCAGCGAACCGAACGCGGTGATCTCCGCGCTGGCCCAGTCGACCGGACCCTGGGTGATCGCGGCGGCCCGGCGCTGCAGTTGCGGCATCACCTTCGGGTGCGCGGTGAAGCCCTCCGGCAGCGTCGTGTACGCGTCGGCGATCTTCTTCAGCACCTCGGGCGTGGTCGCGGTCGCGTCCGGGCCCTCCGGCTTGTCCGGGTAGACCGGGACGGTCACGTACGGCGCCGGCGTGTCCGGCTGGCTCTTCGCCTCGCGGACCTCGGTGAAGACCCGCTCCAGCCGCTGCTGGAAGTCCCGCATCGCCTGCTCGGCCTCTTCCACCGTGATGTCGCCACGGCCGATCAGGGCCTCGGTGTAGAGCTTGCGGACGGACCGCTTCTGCTCGATCAGGTCGTACATCAGCGGCTGGGTGAAGCTCGGGTCGTCGCCCTCGTTGTGACCGCGGCGGCGGTAGCAGACCAGGTCGATGACGACGTCCTTGTTGAACGCCTGGCGGTACTCGAAGGCCAGGTCCGCGACCCGGATGCAGGCCTCGGGGTCGTCGCCGTTCACGTGGAAGATCGGCGCCTGGACCATCCGCGCGACGTCGGTGCAGTACATCGACGAGCGGGACGAGGCCGGCGAGGTGGTGAAACCGACCTGGTTGTTGACGATCACGTGGATCGTGCCGCCGGTGCGGTAGCCGCGCAACTGGGACAGGTTCAGCGTCTCGGCCACGACGCCCTGGCCGGCGAAGGCCGCGTCACCGTGGACGAGGACCGGCAGCACCGGGAAGGTGGGGCCCTGGTCGAGGATGTCCTGCTTGGCCCGGACGATGCCCTCGAGCACCGGGTCGACGGTCTCCAGGTGGGACGGGTTCGCCGCCACCGACACCTTGATCTTGTCGCCGAACTCGGAGACGAACTCGCCCTCGGCGCCCAGGTGGTACTTGACGTCACCGGAGCCCTGGACGGTCCGCGGGTCGATGTTGCCGTCGAACTCGCGGAAGATCTGGCCGTACGACTTGCCGACGATGTTGGCGAGCACGTTCAGCCGGCCGCGGTGCGCCATACCGATGGTGACCTCATCGAGGCCGGCGCCGGCTGCTTCCTCGCAGAGTTCGTCGAGCAACGGGATGGTGGTCTCGCCGCCTTCCAGCGAGAAGCGCTTCTGGCCGACGTACTTGGTCTGCAGGAAGGTCTCGAACGCCTCGGCCTCGTTCAGCTTGGCCAGGATCCGCAGTTGCTCCTCGCGCGGCGGCTTGGTGTGCGGCCGCTCGACCCGCTCCTGGATCCACTTGCGCTGCTCGGGGTCCTGGATGTGCATGTACTCGATACCGGTGGTCCGGCAGTACGAGTCGCGCAGGATGCCGAGGATGTCGCGCAGCTTCAGGAACCGGCGGTCGCTCTGGGCGCCGAAGGAGCCGGTGGCGAACTCGCGGTCCAGGTCCCACAGGGTCAGCCCGTGGGTGGCGACGTCCAGGTCGGGGTGGCTGCGCTGCTTGTACTCCAGCGGATCCGTGTCGGCCATGATGTGGCCGCGCACCCGGTAGGCGTGGATCAGTTCCAGGATCCGGGCCTGCTTGCTGATGTCCTCCTCGTGGCTGTGCGGGAGGTCGGCGGCCCAGCGGATCGGCTCGTAGGGGATCCGCAGCGACTGGAAGATCTCGTCGTAGAAGCCCTCCTCGCCGAGCAGCAACTTGTGCAGCCGGCGCAGGAACTCACCCGACTGGGCGCCCTGGATGATCCGGTGGTCGTAGGTCGAGGTCAGCGTCATCACCTTGCTGACCGCGAGCTTGGCCATCGTCTCCTCGGCCGCGCCCTGGTACTCCGTCGGGTACTCCATCGCGCCGACGCCGATGATGCAGCCCTGGCCGCTCATCAGCCGCGGCACCGAGTGCTGGGTGCCGATCGTGCCGGGGTTGGTCAGGCTGATCGTGGTGCCCTGGAAGTCGGGCAGCGCGAGCTTGTTGTCCCGGGCCCGGCGGACGATGTCCTCGTAGGCCATCCAGAACTCGGCGAACGTCATCGACTCGGTCGCCTTGATCGACGGCACCAGCAACTGCCGGGTGCCGTCGGGCTTCTGCATGTCGATGGCCAGGCCGAGGTTGATGTGCTCGGGCTGGACCAGCGTCGGCTTGCCCTCGGTCTCGTCGTACGACGCGTTCATCTCCGGCAGCGTCTTGAGCGCCCTCACCAGGGCCCAGCCGACCAGGTGGGTAAAGGAGATCTTGCCGCCGCGGGCCCGGCGCAGGTGGTTGTTGATGACGATCCGGTTGTCGATCAGCAGCTTGACCGGCACCTGCCGCACGCTGGTCGCGGTCGGGACCTGGAGGCTCGTCTCCATGTTCTGCGCGGTCCGCGCGGGCGCGCCGCGCAGAATCACGCGCTTGGTGTCCGTGCTGGTCGCGGGAGCGGGCTTGGGCTGCGCGCTGGGCGGCTGGTTCACCGTGCCTCCGGTCGGGGCGCCGCTCGCCGCGGGCGCTGCTTTCTGCGCTGACGAGGCCGGCTGGGGCTGCGCGGCCTGCTGAGCGGCCGCGGTCGGCTGACCGGCGGCCGGCTGGGCCGGGGCCTGGGCAGCGGCCGGTGCCGGCGCAGCGGGAGCGGGTGCCGCAGCGGCGGCCTGAGCGGCCGGCTGGCTGGAGGACGGAGCCGCCGCCGCCGTACCGCGGCTGGGTGCCTCGGGAGTCTTGTTGTCCGACACCGCATCGGGCCGGGGAACGTCGGCAGGCTTCGTCTGCTTCGCATCACCCGGGCTGTGCCCCTTGAAACTGTCGCCCTCGAAATAGGTCTTCCAGGCCGGGTCCACCGACTTGGGATCCTCGAGGTAGGTCTCGTACATCTCGTCGACCAGCCATTCGTTCGCGCCGAAGGCTGCAAGGGGGTCAGTTTCTGATGGCTCGGTGGCCACTTGGCAGTTCGCCTCTTCCGATCGAGTCAGATACCACGGTTATGACTACGGGAGTTATGGGGGACTTCCCGAGCCAAGGCTAATAGCTGCCACAACAGTTCCGCAGCCCGGGATCACCGGACCAGTCGATCGAGTGGTTCGGGCCCGGGCCGTTGATCGATCGACCGCTGGAACACCGTGATGACAGGTGTTTCAGGGATCCGGCCGGCCGGGCCGGGCTTGACGAGGTGGACTGACCTCCGATCTACTGCGGGACCCGTTGCAGAGGTGGGGTTCCGGCGTCCCGGGGCCGGTCGCGGGCAGGGCGTCGTACGCCTGGCTGGCCACTGTATGCAGCTGCGCGCTGGCGGGGTGTGATGGTCAGCTGTGGACAGGAATGTGGCAGACGTCACTCACTGGATCAGTCCAGTTCGAGGTGATTGGCTATCTGTTGACCAACCGCCGGACCAGTTTCAGTCCGGACCAGGTGGCATCGATCGCACACACCTTCACGTCCACCACCCCGAGCGGCAAGGCGATCTCCCGGACCCCGTTCTCGTCCAGATCGGTCGGTACGCCGGACGACCGCTTCGGCCAGGCGACCCAGATCATCCCGGCGGTGGTGGTCCGTTCCAGCAGGACCGGCAACCGCGCGGCCAACCGGGCCCGATCGGGGCAGAACACCAGCACCACGTCGTACTGCGTCCGCCCGGCCCGGCCGACCAGCCGCACTCCGTCGGGCAGTCCCTCGAGGACGAAACCGGCCGGTGCGTTGTCCAGGACAACGCCGTGCTCGGGCTTGATCCCGAGCTTGGCGGCGAGCGGTTTGCCCGAGTAGCCGGCGGTCATGTCCCGATCATGGCGTACGGGGATCGGATGACGTACAGGAATGGCGTCATCTGACGGGCGCGGAGCCGGCTGAGCGTTTTCTAGCCTGCCGAACGTGTTGCGACTATCGAAGAAACGACTCGTCCTGCTCCTCGGTGCGGCCGTCCTGCCGCTGTCCGTCCTGGTGCCTGTCTCGACCAGCACGGCATCCCAGTCCGCCTCGGCGGCGTGTTCCCCCGACCTCTCCGTTCCGGCGCCGGCCGGTGCGCAGGTGGAGTCGGTGTCGGCTGTCGAGCGCCCCGGCGGCACGGTGACCTTCCCGGCCCAACCACCCTTCCCCGCGCCGGATCCGGTCAGCGGCGTACCGGCGTACTGCGAGATCACGGTCGTGCTGACCCACCCGGGCGCCGGGGACCATGCTCAGGTCAAGGTCTGGGCACCGCTGGAGAACTGGACCGGCCGATTTCTGGCCGCCGGCGGTAGTGCCTACGCGGCCGGCGACTTCGGCGTTGCGCTGGCCGAGGGAGTGAAGGCCGGGTACGCCGCCGGATCGACCGACGCGGGACATCCGCTGGACTTCCTCGACGTGAGTTCGTGGGCGCTGACGTCGAGCGGCAAGGTGAACCAGCCGCTGCTGGAGAACTTCGCCTCCCGCTCGGTGCACGACCTCGCGGTGGTCGGGAAGGCGGCGGCCAAGGAGTTCTACGGTCGCGCGGTCGCCTACTCGTACTGGAACGGGTGCTCGACAGGTGGCCGGCAGGGCTACCTGGAGGCCCAGGAATACCCCGACGACTTCGACGGCATCGTCGCCGCCGCGCCGGCCATCAACTGGGCGAAGTGGTCCGTCGCTGCGCAGTGGCCGAACGTCGTGATCAACCAGGAGAAGAACGTTCCGACGACCTGCGAGTTCGACGCGTTCACCGCGGCCGCGGTCAAGGCCTGCGACCGCCTCGACGGTGTCGCCGACGGCGTCATCGGCCGGCCTGAGCTCTGCAAGTGGGATCCGGCGCAGTTGATCGGCAAGAAGGTCGTCTGTGAGGGCAAGGTGCTGACGATCTCGGCTGCCGACGCCGCGGTCGTGCGGAAGATCTGGCAAGGGCCGAAGGGACTTTGGTATGGGCTGAACCGGGGCGCCGGCTTCGACGGTTTGGCTGCCACTGCTGGAGGTGCCGCCCAGGTGTTCCCGGTCTCCAACGCCTGGATCCAGTACTTCGTGAAGCAGCAGCCGGCGTTCGACACCTCGAAGGTCACTTATCGCCAGTTCGCCGAGCTGTTCCGGCAGTCGGAGGCGCAGTACGGCGTGGTGATCGGCACCGACGAGCCGGATCTGTCCGCCTTCAAGAAGTCGGGTGGCAAGCTGCTCTCGTGGCACGGTCAGGCCGACCAGTTGATCTTCCCGCAGGGAACGGTGGACTACCGCAAGAAGGTGGAGCGCACTGTCGGGGCTCAGGTCGACGACTTCTACCGGCTGTTCCTCGCGCCGGGTGCGGCGCACTGCAGGTCCGGAGCAGGCCCGGCGCCGACTGATCCGCTGGCCGCGGTGGTCAAGTGGGTCGAGGAGGGCAAGGCTCCGGCGACGCTCCCTGCTGCCGGCATTGATGCCGGCGGCAATCAGGTGACCCGCGACCTCTGCCGCTACCCGCAGGTCTCGGTGTACCTCGGCCACGGCGATCCCGCCAACGCCGCCAGCTACCGCTGCGGCTGATCCGATCGCCGCACTCCCCGCCTTGGGGGAGTGCGGCGTTCGCTCTTGGGGAACGCTCCCTCGCCGCTAGGTCAGATCGTTGCCTCCGGGTACGTCGCGGAGAGCGTGCGCGGCGGCATACTTGGCGAATGGCACTGACGGATGAGGCGATCGTCAAGATCAAGGGGATGATCACCTCAGGCGAACTGGGGCCGGGGGACCGGCTGCCCAAGGAGGCCGATCTCGCGGCGCGCCTCGGCCTGTCCCGAAACTCACTGCGGGAGGCCGTGAAGGCGCTCACCCTGGTGAACGTGCTCGACGTACGGCACGGTGACGGGACCTACGTGACGAGCCTCGACTCGGCGCACCTGCTCGACGCTCTGAGCTTCATGGTCGACCTCCACCAAGACGACTCGGTGCTGCAGTTCTTCGAAGTACGGCGGTTGCTCGAGCCCGGCGTGGCAGCGCTGGCCGCGACCCGGATCAGCAAGGAACAGCTCGCTGACCTCCGCCTGCTCACCAGCGACCTGACCGCCTCCGCGCCCGTGGACGAACTCGTCGCGAACGACCTGCGCTTCCACCGCGGCATCGCCGAGGCCAGCGGCAACTCCGTCGTCTGTTCGTTGCTCGACGGCATCTCCGGCGCCACCCAGCGAGCCCGGATCTGGCGCGGCGTCACCCAGGCCGGCGCGGTCGAACGGACCCTGGCCGAACACACCGCGATCCTCGACGCCATCGAGATCGGGGACGCCGACGCCGCTCGCGCCTGGATGACCGCGCACATCGCCGGCGTCGAGAACTGGCTCCGCAAGGCCCGCTGACCAAATCCGATTGAAGGCCTCCTCGCGAGGACCTAGTCTTGGTGACGTCCTGTTGCCGGCGGTTGGAGCCTGCGTTGTAACTCCAAGGTCTTTCTTCTGAGCAGTCGATCGCTCCCTCTGATCCGAGGTCGAGCGATTTCGTCGGAGACCTCTTTGGAGTGCGCGCATGAGCTATTCCCTGACCTGTACCGACCTCTTCTTCGCCTGGCCCGACGGCGACGTCCAGTTCGACGGCCTGAGCTTCGTGGCCGGCCCGGTCCGATCCGGGCTGGTCGGCCGCAACGGCGTCGGCAAGTCCACCCTGCTTCGGCTGATCGCCGGCCGACTCACTCCGCAACGCGGGTCGATCCGGGTCAGCGGCGAACTCGGCTACCTGCCGCAGGACCTGACCCTGGACACTGCTCTGCGCGTCGACCAGGCGCTGGGCATCGCCGGCGTACGTGAAGCGATCAACGCCATCGAACGCGGGGAGGCCTCGGAGGCGAACTTCGCGGCCGTCGGCGACGAGTGGGACGTCGAGGAGCGCGCCGAGGCGATGCTGGGCAAGCTCGGCCTCGGGTCGATCAGCCTGGATCGCAGCGTGGGCGAACTGTCAGGTGGCGAGACGATCCTGCTCGGCCTGGCGGCTGAGTTGTTGCGGCGACCCGACGTACTGCTGCTCGACGAGCCGACGAACAACCTGGATCTGCGTGCCCGACGGCACCTGTACGACGCCGTGGAGTCGTTCCGGGGAGCTCTGCTGATCGTCAGCCACGACCGCGAACTCCTCGACCGGGTCGACCAGATCGGCGATCTCCGCAGGGGCGAGGTGACCTGGTACGGCGGCAACCTGACGGCGTACGAGGAAGCGGTCGCGGTGGAGCAGGAGGCGGCCGAACGGATGGTCCGCTCGGCCGAGTCCGACCTGCGCAAGCAGAAGCGCGAGTTGATCGAGGCGCGGATGAAGATGGACCGCCGGCGGGCGGCCGGCCAGCGCGCGTTCGAGCAGGGCGGCATTCCGAAGATCATGGCCGGCAACCTCAAACGCGGCGCGCAGGTGTCGGCCGGCAAACACCTCGGCGTGCACAGCGAACGCCTCGACGCCGCGCAGGAAGCACTCGCCGAGGCGGAGGAGAAGGTCCATGACGACGACGCCATCCGCGTCGACCTGCCGAACACCGTCGTCCCGGCCGGCCGGATCGTGCTCCGCCTGGAGGACTACGTACTGCGTACCGGCCTGCACGCCGCCCTGGAGATCCGCGGCCCCGAGCGGATCGCCCTCACCGGCTCGAACGGCGCCGGCAAGTCCACCCTGCTCCACGCCGTTGCCTCCGACAACAAACCGCTGGTTCCCTGGCGATTGCTCCCACAACGCCTCGACCTGCTGCAGGACGACCTGTCGGTAGTCGAGAACCTGGCCCTACTGGCTCCGAGCGCGGAGAACCAGGACCGCCGAGCCCGTCTCGCCCGCTTCCTCTTCCGCGGCCGAGCCGCCGACCAGCCGGTCAGCACCCTCTCCGGCGGCGAACGCTTCCGAGCCACCCTCGCAGCCCTGCTCCTCGCCGAACCCCCACCCCAACTCCTGATGCTCGACGAACCCACCAACAACCTCGACCTGTCCAGCGTCGCCCAACTCCAAGACGCCCTGGCGTCCTACCAGGGAGCCCTCCTGGTAGCCAGCCACGACGTCCCCTTCCTCCACCAACTAGGCATCACCCGCTGGCTCTCCATCGAAGACAACACCCTCCACGAGATCGACCCGCTGTAGCGGTCAGGCAGGTGTTGGGGCGTCTTCTCGCAGAAGGCCGGTGGATTTGAGGTCGGACCAGAGGGCGGTGGGGATCTCCACGCGGGAGAGAGCGGCGTTCGTGTGGACTTCGTCTGCGGTGCGGCAGCCGACTGCGATGCCGGCTACCGCAGGGTGGTGAAGGGGGAAGCTGAGGGCTACGGCGGGGAGGGTTACGCCGTGGGATTCGCAGACGTCGGCGAGGCTGTTGGCCTTGTCGATCAGCGCTGGGGGAGCCGGCGCGTAGTTGAAGGTGGCGTCGGCGGGTGGGCGGGGCTGGGAGAGGAGGCCGGAGTTGAAGATGCCTACGGCAACTACCTGGACGTCGTTGTCGACGCAGGCGGGGAGGACGTCGTCGAGGCCGTCGGGGTCGAGGAGGGTGTAGCGGCCGGCCAGCATGATGACGTCGATGTCGACCTCGCGGACGAAGCGGGTGAGCATCGCGGTCTGGTTCATGCCGGAGCCGATCGCGCCGATGACGCCCTGGTCGCGGAGTTCGACGAGAGTGGGGAAGGCGGTCGCGACGGCCTCGTCGAAGTGGTCGTCCGGGTCGTGCACGAAGACGACGTCGAGGCGGTCGGTGCCGAGGCGGCGCAGGGAGTCCTCGATGCTCTGCAGGACACCGTCGCGGCTGAAGTCCCAGCGCCGTCGCCGGTTCGAGACGACCGCGAAGCCCTCGGCGTCGGGTTCAGGGGTGTCGGCTTCGTAGATGATCCGCCCGACCTTCGACGACAGCACGTACTCCGGCCGCGGCTTTCCCGCGAGCCCCGCGCCCAGCCGTTCCTCGGCGAGACCGAGTCCGTAGTGCGGCGCCGTGTCGAAGTACCGCCAGCCCTCGTCCCAGGCGGCCTGGACTGTCGCGACAGCTTCGGCGTCGGCAACTGGTGTGAACAACCCGGCGAGTGGTGCTCCACCGAGGCCGATTCTGGAGGAGCCGAAGAGTTTCATGAACGAACCGCCGGCAGCCGCAGGTTCTGCATGCCCCCGTCGACAGCGAGCGCAGTACCGGTGGTTGATCCGGACAGCGGGCTGGCCAGGTAGACGATCGCCGAAGCGACCTCGTCGGCCGAGACCAGGCGACCCATCGGCTGCCGGGCTTCCAGCGCAGCGCGCTCAGCCGCGGGGTCCGAAGCCACGTCGAGCAACCGGCCGACCCAAGGAGTGTCAGCAGTCCCGGGATTCACGCAGTTGACCCGGATCCCCTCGCGCACGTGATCCGCGGCCATCGCCATGGTCAAAGCCAGTACCGCGCCCTTGCTCGCGCTGTAGAGCGCACGATTCGGGAGTCCCGCGACGGCGGCGATCGAGCAGGTGTTGACGATCGCGGCGGCCGACGAGCGACGCAGGTACGGCAAAGTCGCCCGGGTGACCCGCGCGATCCCGACGACGTTCACGTCGAGAACGCGATGCCACTCGTCGTCGTCGTTCCCGGCGACCGTGCCCTGCGCGCCGATGCCGGCGTTGTTCACCAGGATGTCGATCCCGCCGAGTTGCAGCGCGGCGGCGGAGACGGCGTCGCGGACGGAACTGTCGTCGCTCACGTCGGCGGCGATCCCGGTCAGCGGCGCGGGCACCTCCGGCTTCAGGTCGAAGACGACCACCTCGGCACCGCGCGCGGCCAGCAACGAGGCCGCGGCCAGGCCGATCCCCGAGGCTCCTCCGGTCACCACGGCCCGCAGGCCGGCGAAATCCGTCACGTCGTCTCCTTCAAGTCAGTCCAGATCTTGCCACTGGGGAAGCGGAAGTCGGTCAGCGTCTCGGCATCCATCTCAGCACTGAACCCGGGCCGCGTCGGCGCCACGTAGTGCCCGTCCTCGATCTCCACCGGATCCAGGAAGTGCTCGTGCAGGTGGTCGACGAACTCGATCACCCGGTTCTCGGTCGACCCGCTGACCGCGACCAGGTCGAACATCGACAGGTGCTGCACCAGTTCGCACAGCCCGACCCCGCCGGCGTGCGGGCACACCGGTACGCCGAACTTCGCCGCCAGCAGCAGGATCGCGATGTTCTCGTTCACCCCGGCCACCCGGGCCGAGTCGATCTGCAGGAACGCCAGCGACTCCGCCTGCAGCATCTGCTTGAACACCACCCGGTTCTGCACGTGCTCGCCGGTCGCCACCCGCACCGGCGCGATGGCCCGGGCGATGGCGGCGTGCCCGAGGATGTCGTCCGGACTGGTCGGCTCCTCGACCCACCACACGTCGTACGGCTTCAGCGCCTCGATCCAGGCGATCGCGTCGGCGACGTCCCAGCGCTGGTTCGCGTCGATCGCGATCCGGATGTCCGGGCCGACCGCCTCGCGGGCCAGCCGCATCCGGCGGATGTCGTCGTCGAGGTTGGCGCCGACCTTGAGCTTGATCTGGGTGAACCCCTCGGCCACCGCCTCGTGGCAGAGCCGGACCAGTTTGGCGTCGTCGTACCCGAGCCAGCCGGGGGTCGTGGTGTACGCGGGGTAGCCCTGCTCGCGCAGTACCTTCTCGCGCTCGGCGCGGCCCGGCTGGGCGGCGTACAGGATCTCGAGCGCCTCGTCACGGGTGAGCGCGTCGGTGAGGTAGCGGAAGTCGACCAGGTCGACGATCTGCTCGGGGGAGAGATCGGACAACAGCTTCCACAGCGGTACTCCGGCGCGCTTGGCGGCCAGGTCCCAGACGGCGTTCACGACCGCGCCGATCGCCATGTGCATGACGCCCTTCTCGGGGCCGAGCCAGCGCAGTTGCGAGTCGTGCACGAGCGACTTCCAGAAGCCGCCGAGATCGGCCAGCGTCGCGTCGACGTCGAGCCCGATCACGTGCTCGCGCAGCGCCTCGATCGCCGCCGTCTGCACGTCGTTGCCGCGGCCGATGGTGAACGCGAAGCCGTGCCCCTCGAGTCCGTCGCCGGCGTCGGTGCGCAGGATCAGGTACGCCGCGGAGTAGTCCGGGTCGGCGTTCATCGCGTCGGAGCCGTCCAGGTCCAGCGACGTGGGGAAGCGGACGTCGTACGTCTCGACCTTGGTGAAGCGCGGCATAGGGCGACCCGTTTCCTGGCAGTGATCCGATCTGTCGAGCAGATCCTATAGGATATGTGGGTCATCAGCCATGGGATTCCTGTCCGGCGGAAAGAAACCACCAGGAGCCGCTGCCAGACGGCCGGATAGGGTCGAACCGTGCCCGACCAGGAGCAGGCAACAGGGCCGCAAGCACCGCGCCCCGACGGGCGCGGCTTGGTGGCGGGAGTGCAACGTTCAGCCGAGCCCGGCGTGCGCCGCCGGGATGAGCCCGGCGTACTGCGCCTGGGGCGCCGCTCGTTCGGGCCGGGGGAGTTCGCGGTGATGGCGATCGTGAACCGGACGCCGGACTCGTTCTTCGACCGGGGCGCGACCTTCGCCACCGAGGCGGCGTACGACGCGATCGATCGGGCGGTGGCCGACGGTGCGGACCTGGTCGACATCGGCGGGGTGAAGGCCGGCTACGGCGAGCCCGTCAGCGAGGAGGAGGAACTCCGCCGCACGGTCGACTTCGTGGCCGGCATCCGTGAGCGGCACCCGGACCTCGTGATCAGCGTCGACACCTACCGCAGCGCGGTGGCGCGACGCGTCGGCGCGGCAGGTGCCAACCTCATCAACGACACCTGGGCCGGCTCCGATCCGGAGATGCCGGCCGCGGCGGCCGAGGCCGGAGCCGGGCTGGTCTGCAGCCACGTCGGCGGCCTCACTCCACGAACCGACCCGCACCGGATGGCGTACGCCGACGTCGTAGCGGACGTGATCCGGACGACGACCGGCCTGGCCGAGCGGGCGGTCGCCGAGGGGGTCAGCCGGGACGCGATCGTCATCGACCCGACCCACGACTTCGGCAAGAACACCTTGCAGTCGCTCGAACTGACCCGGCGGCTGGACGAGTTGACCGCGACCGGCTGGCCCGTCCTCGTCGCGGTCTCCAACAAGGACTTCATCGGGGAGACGCTCGACCTGCCGCCCGGCCACCGCGGCGCGGGCACCCTCGCCGCGCTCAGCGTGTCCGCCTGGCTGGGCGCGCGAGTCTTCCGGGTGCACGACGTGCCGGCCGCCCGGCAGGCGCTCGACCTGATCGCCGTACTGCGGGGCGCCGCCCTGCCCGCTGGAACCCGGAGGAGCCTGGCGTGATCCGTCAGTTGTCCGATCTCACCGACGCCGAGGTGATCGAGGCGTACCAGGTCGAGGATCGGTCGAAGCCGCACCTGCGGAGCAATTTCGTGGCCAGCATCGACGGCGCCGTCGAGATCGGCGGCCAGTCGAAGGCGCTGTCGAGCCCCGCGGACCAAGAGTTGTTCGGCAAGCTGCGGATGCTCAGCGACGTGGTGCTGGTGGGTGCCGGCACCGTGCGCGCCGAGGGCTACAACCCGCTCAAACTCGGAGCCGGGCGGCGCGAGTGGCGCCAGGCCAACGGTCTGCCGGAGAACCCCACGCTGGCGATCGTGTCAGCCAGCCTCACCCTGGATCCGTCCAACCCGGTGTTCACCCAGGCGCCGGTCCGGCCACTGGTCATCACCCACGGCGCCGCGCCGCCCGACCGGCAGAAGGCGCTGGCCCAGGTCGCCGACGTACTGGTCTGCGGTGCGGTCGAGGTCGATCTACCGACGGCAATCGCCGAGTTGGCCAAGCGCGGATTGCCCCAGATCCTGTCGGAAGGCGGCCCGTTGTTGCTCGGGGCTCTGACCGCCGCCGATCTGGTCGACGAGATGTGCTTGTCGCTGGCTCCACTGCTGGCTGGTCCCGGCTCGGGGAGGATCACTGCCGGACCCGAGTCCACCATCGCCCGGCGGCTGACCCTGACCTCGGCCCTCGCCGCCGACGACGGGTACGTCTTCCTGCGTTACCTGCGGACCACCTGATGCCTGTCGTCAGCGCCGCGGTCTGCCCGCACCCGCCGCTCCTGGTCCCCGAGTTGGCAGGCGGTGCCGCTGCTGAACTCGAGGACCTTCGCGCCGCGTGCCTGGCCGCGATCAACCAGTTGGCCGACGCCGACTCGCTGGTCATCGTCGGCTCCGGACCCGCCACCGCCACCCGGTACGACGCCTCGGCCGGCGGCAGCTTCGGCCCGTACGGCGCTCCCGGCGTGCGAGTGGGCTCCGGTCCGGACGTGCTGCCCTTGTCCCTCACCGTCGGAGCCTGGCTCGTCGACCAGAGCAAGGCGGCCGGGCTTCCCCGGACCTCGCTCACCGTAGCCGCCGACGAAACCCCCGCCGCCTGCCTCGAGCTCGGCCAGGAAATCGCCCACGGCACGGATCGGGTGGCGCTGCTGGTGATGGGCGATGGATCCCCCCGGCGCAGCGAACACTCGCCGGTCCACCTCCACCCGCGGGCGGAACTCTTCGACAGCACAGTCGCAGCCGCGCTAGCCCTCGCCGACACGGAAACGCTCGCCGCCCTCGACCCAGACCTGGCGGAGGAACTCCACGCCGCCGGCCGCGCCCCCTGGCAAGTCCTCGCGGGCGCAACCACCACGGCCGGCCTCCGAGGCCACCTCGACTACCACGCAGCGCCGTACGGGGTCGGCTATTTTGTGGCGACCTGGACGCTTTAAGACTGTCTGAAGCCTGGTTCACGTCTGTCTGAAGACTCCTGCGGATCCTCCTGGATGAGGGCCGGTCCAACCGGACCTGCCTGTGGAACCAAGGGGGAGAGCAGGATGGCCGAGAACGAGACCCGGGACGAATCCCCGGTCGAGACAGGGAACTACCCGCTGCCGGAGGACGGGGCGCAGGACCAGGTCGAGCAGACCCGGCTCCCGCAGTACGACGAGGACCTGGTGGACGGCGCGACGCTGGAGTCCGACTCATGAGCGGCACGGTGCGGGATCTGCTCACCTGGGCAGCGGCGCAGGTGCGAACGATGGAGAAGCCGCTCGGGTCGAACAAGAACATCTATGCCGCCAAGGCAGGACACGCGAACGGGCAGGCCTGGTGCGCGACGTTCCTGGTGGCCGGCTGGAAGGTCAACAAGGTGCCGCTGGTGCCGGGGACGAACAGCGCGTTCACGCCGAGCATGCAGAACGGCTTCAAGAACGCGGGCAGGTTGTTCAACAGCCCGCGGGCGGGCGATGTCGGCTTCCTGTTCGACCGGAAGCTGGGCCGGATCGCGCACGTCTTCTTCGTCGAGCGGGTCGAGGGCGACTTCGTCAAGACGATCGAGGGCAATACGAATCTGGACGGCAGCAGGACCGGCATCGGGGTGTTCCGGCACTCCCGCCGCTGGACCGGCGGCACCACGATGATCCGCGGCTTCGGCCGCCCGAACTACAAGGCCGTCGGGGGAGGTGGCGGCGCCGGCCGTCCGGCGCTGCCGACGGTGTCAACTGCCGCGGTCGTGGCCGCTGCCCGCAAGGACGCGCCAGGCCCGGACGGCGCGACCTCGCATCCGGCCGCGGTGCGCATCGTCGAGGCGGCGTTGGTGGCCGAAGGCCTGCTGTCTCCGGCGTTCGCCAAGGACGGTTCGTTCGGCACCGTGACGATCAAGGCCTATGCGCAGTGGCAGCGCAAGCTCGGCTTCACCGGCGCTGACGCGGACGGTATCCCGGGCAAGGAGTCGCTCACCAAGCTCGGGTTGCGGCACGGGTTCAAGGTAGTCGGGTAAGCACTTCGGGCCAGCGGGTCGCGGTGGCCGCTAGGTCGTCGTGGCCCGCTGCGCTCAATTGGCGGGTCAGTTCGACTCTGGCGGCCCGGATCGCGTCGGCGGCTTCTTCTGCGGTCGGGTAGGGACCGGACCAGTTGCACACCGCGTCGCCCGCGAACCACTCGCCGGTCGTCGACTTCTTGACGTACGACGCTGCGAACCGATCGGCCGGCAGCGCGTCCCCGCGCTCGGCCGCCACTTGGATCACCGCGTCCACTGTGGTGATCTCGTCGGTCCGCGGCCTGAGGTAGACCGCGTCGGTGAGCACGAACTCGTACCCCTCCGGCGCCCGCTCCTTCAACCACTCGAACGCCTCGCGCGCGGTATCGGCGAGCAGTCGCGCGTTCTCCGGATCCTTCAACGTGTGAACGCCGCAGAGCCTGGTGTGGGTCGGCCGGAGCTCGTTCTGCCAGAGCCGGACCTGCAGTTCCTCGCGCCCGGACAGCCGCCGCCCGAGAATCCGCGCCAACCCGACCACGTCGAAGTTCAGCTCGTCCGGCGTCCGCTTGCGTCCGGGCTCGAACGGCTCACCGGGCAGGGTCCCATGAGTAGTCCAGGGCCCGACGTGCCAGCGCTCCAAGACCGTCATGCTGTCGACCCTACCCAGCAGGTGTCAGCTCTTGCTCGGAGCCGGAACGTCGAAGGTCTTGGCGAGGTCGGTGAGGATCTCCCAGGCGCCTTGCAGGCCGACGGCGGTCATCCAGGTGATGTCCTGGACCTCGTGCACCTTCGGCGCCAGCGGCTTCCACAGCGGGTTGGCCTTGAACTGGTCGGCCGTCTTCTTGCTCAGGCCCTTGTCGTCGCTGTACGTCGCCACGAAGATCGCGTCGCCGTCGGCGTCCTTGATCCGCTCGGCGCTGATCTCGGCCGCGAAGTCGTTCACGTCCTGCGGCTTCGGCCGCGCCAGGCCGGCGTCCTTCAGCACGATCCCGGAGAAGCTGGAGTTCTGGTAGAGCCGGGTCGGCCCGTCCACGAACCGCACTACGGAGATCTTCGGGTTGTTCGCCTTGGCGTTGATCGCGGCGCCGACGGACTTGGCCGCCGCCTCGTACGCCGAGAGCTCCTTGTCCGCCAACTCCTCCTGCCCGAGCGCCTTCGCCTCGAGCCGGATGTTGTCCTTCCAGGTCGGCCCGGTCGTCTCCGACATGATCGTCGGCGCGATCTTCGACAGCTGCTCGTACAGCTTCTCGTGCCGCACCTTCGCCGACACGATCAGATCCGGCTTCAGCGCGGCGATCTTCTCCAGGTTCGGCTCCGCCAGCGTGCCGACGCTCTCGGACTCACTCCCGTACGTCGTCCGGTCCTCGCCGAGGTAGTCCGGCAGCTTGCCGTTGATCGTCCGGTAGTCCGTGTAGCCCACCACCGGCGTGTCCATGATCAAGGTCGCGTCGACGAAGCTGGTGTCCAGCGCGACCACCCGCTTGGGCTTCGTCTTGATCTCGGTCGTGCCCATCGCGTGCTCGACCGTCCGGGGGAACCCGTCACTCGCCCCGGCACCGGCGGCGCCCTCTTCCTCGGCTCCACCTCCACAGCCGGCCAGCGCCAACGCCGCCACAACCACCAACGCACCAACCCGGAACCGCCGCACAAGCTTCTCCTTCGCCCTCACCATCAGTCCCCGAACCCTACTCCACAAGGTAAGGCTTCCCTAACCCCCGCCATCTGGTGAGAGCACTGTGCGGGGACCGGACGAGCCGCGGGTGGACCGGCGGTAAGGGTCACCTAAGATCTGGGGATCATGCGGACTGGGTGGCGGGCGGTTGCGTTGGGTGGGTTGCTCCTCACCGTGGTGCTGGCGTTCGTCGCGAGTCTGGTGTTCGGGTCGCGATGGCTGGGACCGGGCGCCGTCCTGCACGCGCTGACGGCGTCGAACGGCTCGGACGCGGACGTGATCGTCCGGAACCTGCGGTTGCCGCGGACAGTGGTCGCGGCGTTGATCGGGGTGTGTCTGGGGATCGCGGGGGCGTTGATGCAAGGTCACACCCGGAACGCGCTGGCCGAACCGGGGATCTTCGGGGTGAGCTCGGGGGCGGCGCTCGCGGTGGTGCTGGGATTGCAGGTCGGCGTGGTGGAGTCCGTGAGTTCGACGGTGTGGTGTGCGCTGGCGGGAGCGTTGGTGGCGACGTTCGGAGTACAGCGGTTGGCGTCGCGGGGGAGTGGGGCGACACCGGTGGGGCTCGCGCTGACGGGGGCCGCGGTGGCGGCGATGTTGGGCGCGCTGACCTCGGCGATCGTCTTGCTCGACGCGAACACGCTCGACGGGTATCGGTTCTGGGCCGTGGGGTCGGTCGCGGGGCGCGGGTTCGATGTCGCGGGACAGGTACTGCCGTTCGCGGTGCTGGGCCTCATCCTGGCGGCGATCAACGCGCGCGACCTGGACCTGCTGGCCCTCGGCGACGATGTCGCGGCCAGTCTCGGCCTGTCCGTCACCAGGGCCAGGCTGGTCGGGCTGCTCGCGATCGGGCTGCTGACAGCCGCGGGGGTCGCCGCGTGTGGGCCGATCGGATTCCTCGGCCTGCTCGCCGGGCACGTCGCCCGCAGGATCTTCGGAGCTCGCAACGGCTGGCTGATTCCCGCCGCCGGATTGACCGGAGCGGCCGCGCTCATCCTGGCGGACCTGGTCGGCCGGCTCGTCGGTGGAGCAGGCGAGGTCCAGGCGGGCGTAGTACTGGGGATCGTCGGGGCGCCGCTGTTCGTGATCGTCGTACGCCGTCGGGCGGTGGCGCTGTGACGACAGTGGTGGAGGCGGTGACCAAGCCGATCACCAAGCCACGCACGGTGCTGCTGGCGCTCGGCTTCGCGGTGGCTGCCGTGGTGGTTGCCCTGTTCTCGTTGAGCCTCGGTACGACGAAGCTCCCCGTCGGTGACGTGCTTCAGACACTCGTCGGCCGTGGCGACAGCGGCACCCGGTTGATCGTGCTCGAGCTCCGGCTGCCGCGAGTAGCGACGGGTCTGCTCGTAGGGATCGCCTTCGCCGTGTCCGGCGCACTCCTGCAGACCCTGTCGCGCAATCCGCTCGCCAGCCCGGACATCATCGGGGTGAACTCTGGCGCTTCGGCCGCGGCGGTCGCGGTGATCGTCCTGGCGGGCACGGGCGGCGGCAACATCTCCGGCGCGGCTGCCAAGGTCGGCATCCCCGCGGCGGCGGTGATCGGCGGACTCCTCGCCACCCTCGTCGTCGGACTTCTCTCGATCCAGCGAGGCGTCATCGACGCGGGCCGGATCGTCCTGATCGGCGTCGGCGTGGCTGCGGCCGCCAACTCGCTGGTTGCGTGGCTGCTGGTCATCGGCGACGTGACGGACGCAGGCCGGGCCGCGGCCTGGCTGGCGGGATCGCTCAACGCCCGGACCTGGTCGGACGCGACACCGGTCGGCGTCGCCGTGCTCGTGCTGTTGCCCGTGGCTTTCACCTTCACCAGGGATCTCGACGCACTGGTCCTCGGGGACGACGTGGCGTCGTCGCTGGGAGTGCGGGTCTCCCGGACGAGGCTGCTTCTGCTGATCACCGCGACCGTGCTGGCCGCGATGGCAACCGCCGGGGCAGGACCGATCGCCTTCGTCGCGCTGGTCGCGCCACAGATCGCGCAACGACTGGCGAAGACGGATCGGCCGCCACTACTCACCACTGCGATGCTCGGCGCGCTTTTCGTCACCACGGCCGACCTGATTGCTCGGAACGGCCTGGAGGTCCTCCAAGTAGGCCCGTACGAGCTGCCGGTCGGTGTAGTCACAGCAGCCGCCGGAGCGCCGTACCTGCTTCATCTCATCGGTCGTCAGCAGAAGGGACGGTGAACCGGTGCACGTCGAGAAGGTCACCCTCGCGTACGGCAGTGACGCTCCTGTCGTGTCCGACCTCACCCTGGAGGTGCCGACCGGCCGGCTGACCGTAGTGGTCGGCCCGAACGGCTCCGGCAAGTCCACTCTGCTCCGCGGCATGAGCAGACTGCTCACCCCGCAGAGCGGCCGGGTGGTGCTCGACGGCCAGGACATCCACAAGCTGCCGGCCCGCGAGCTCGCCAGGCAGTTGGGCGTACTCCCGCAAGGTCCCGTGACTCCGGAAGGCATCACTGCCGCGGAGTTGGTCTCCCGCGGCCGCCACCCGCACCGCGGCCTGTTCGCGCGGCTTACTGCGAATGACGAGCAGGCGATAGCTCAGGCACTCGCCGCGGTCGAGTTGGAGGAGCTGAAGGACCGCCCGGTCGACCAGTTGTCAGGTGGCCAGCGGCAACGAGTCTGGATCGCGATGGTGCTCGCCCAGGGCACACAGCACCTGCTGCTGGACGAGCCGACGACGTACCTGGACCTGGCCCATGCGGTAGACGTGATGAACGTGGTCCACGCGGCAGCGCACACCACCGGCCGGACAGTGGTCGCAGTACTGCACGACCTGACGTTGGCAGCGCAGTACGCCGACAACCTGGTAGTGATGGGCGAGGGAAAGATCGCTGCGCAGGGCCGGCCCGCGGACATTTTGAGCGAGCAGCTCCTTCAGCAAGTGTTCGGACTGCGCGCCACCGTGGTCGAGGTAGGAGGAGCTCCTGTAGTCGTGCCGGACCGTACGCTGACCGTATGACGTACTCCGCGAGACGCCTCGCGGACATCCTGGACGGCGAGGTGTCCTGGCTGTCCGTCCGTACTGCGTCCGCTGTGCCCGGGCCGGAGTGGATCTCCTGCGCCGACTTGCTCCGAGACCAGCAAGCGGGCGGCGACCCGACATACGAGTGGCGCAAGGCGTTGCAGGACGACTACGGGCGCGATTACGCCATTGAGCCGCCGGTGCAGGTGGCCGCGATGTTCGTGCTGATGTGGTACGTCTCCGTGCCGTCTGTAGTCGCCGGTCTGTCCACCGCGGTGACGGGGATGTCGCCGGACGTCTCACCCGAGTCCCTGGCCTTCCGACGGCACCCGACCGCGCACTACCCGATGGAAGTCGCATTGCTGTCGGATCGCGTAGCACCGATGCGTGAGGCCGCGCAGCAGGTGCAGTCGCACACCCGGGCCTTCACAGACAGCTACCGGCCAGGGGTGAAGCTCAGTTCACTCCAGCGGCTAGGTGCAGTGGACGACGAGCTCCGTGCAGCCATGCGGCTCCCAGAGGAGGCTCTGCACGCGGCGGCAGCGGCTGAGGAGTTCCACATCGACCTCGACCAGGCCATGCGTACCTCCTGCTGTTTCTTCTACGCGCTACCCAACGTCAAGGCGTGCGCCGGCTGCCCGCGCCTTCGCTAGAGCGCGAAGGTCTTCGGCACAGAGCCGCGACCGGTGACGAGATCCGTCAGATACCGGGCGACGAGCGGCACGAACTTGAACCCCTCGCCATGGAATCCGGCCGCGACGCTGATCGGCCCGCGCCGGTCGATCATGAAGTCGCCGCGCTCGGTGTTGTCGTACAGACAGCTGATCGGCTCCGAGCGGGTGGTGTCCAGCCCCGGATACCAGTCCCGGACGTAGGCGACGAGTTCCGCGTCCCGGCGGGGCTCGACCAGGAAGTCCCGCTGATCCAGCGAGATCTCCGGCCCGGTCGCGTGCAGCCCGACCTTCACTCCATGCCCCTGCTCGAACACCCCGTACGCCGCCGCCCGGCCGCCACCGCGATGGTGAACGAAGACCGGCCACGACGCTCCGTCATCCACAGGTGCGAAGAATCGCGGCTGCTCCTGCGTCACCGTGATAGCCGGCAGTTCCAGCTGCCCAGCCAGGATCCGGGTCGTCCACGGCCCAGCCGTCACCACCACCTGCCCAGCCCGTATTACGCCCGCAGGGGTCTCCAGCTCGACGCCTTCCCCGACCACCCGGAGCCCGGTGACCGGACAGCTCGGCCGGACCTCCACACCGAGCTCTCGGGCGGACTCGCGGATCGCCCTCAACGCCTGCTCGGCGAGAGCCCGTCCGGACCCCGGCTGGTACAGCACCTTCGTCTCGAACCGCAGCCCAGGCCACCGCTCGGCTGCCTCCTCCGGCTCCAGCACCTCGTGCTCGATTCCGAGCCGCTTGAACGTCTCCCGGAACTCCCGCACCGCGCGATCGTCGACGCCGTGGTCGACCCCGCCGACGAGATCGAGCATCCGCACCCCGGTGTCGCTCTCCAATTCCTCCCACAACTCCCGCGACTCCCGCGCCCGCCGGGCCTCGGCCTCGTCGTCGATCGCCAGCCGGAACAGCCTCGTCCCACCATGTGAGCCACCGCGGTGATGCCCGAGGTCGTACTGCTCCAGTACGAGCACCTCGCGCCCCGCCATCGCCAGGGCACGGGCGGCGGCCGACCCCATCGCTCCCGCCCCGATCACGGCCACGTCATAGGTCTGCATTCCCCCTTCCTACCCCCTCGGAGCGAGCACGCGCGGAAACTGTCGGTGCCGCCCGGCAGCATGTCGAGCATGATTTCGACACAGTGCTGGACGGCGCTGGACGCGGCCGTCACGTCATCGAGGGGTAACCCACAGTCAGTTGTCCGTAGCCCGGGCCGCGGTTAGGTTCGCTGACGTGACCGCGTCCCGCGATTTCCCGGCGACGACCCCGATCGGCTCCCGCGTCGATGCGGAGGGTTACGTCGCGATGGTGTGTTTCAAGCACGGTCCTCCTCGGCTGCACGGCGTCGAGCTGGAGTGGACGGTGCATCATGCGGACGATCCGCACCGACCTCTCGATGCCGCACAACTGAGCAAGGCCCTGGGCGTGCACGCGCCCACCACCCTGGTTCGGGGCAGCCCGCAGCTGCCGCTGGGCCGGGGTTCTCTGGTCACTGTGGAGCCCGGTGGCCAGGTGGAGATCTCAGGCCCCGCCTCGGCCTCGGTGCCCAGGCTGATCGAGGACACCGCCGCAGACGCCGCGGAGCTCACCTCACTTCTCGCAACACACGGTCTCGAGCCCGGACCTCACGGTCTGGACGCCCATCGACCACCCCGCCGCATCCTCACCGTCCCCAGGTACGCCGCGATGGAGCGCGCCTTCGCGCAGCTCGGACCGCACGGACCCCGGATGATGTCCAGCACGGCAGGCCTGCAGGTCTGCCTCGACGCCGGCGAAACCGATCAGACCGCGCTGCGCTGGCGGGCCCTGCACGATTTCGGCCCGGCACTGGTCGCCCTCTTCGCCAACTCCCGAAGACGCGCCGGCTCCGACACCGGCTGGGCCTCCGCCCGCACCGAAGCCACCTTCGGCACCTGCGCACCCTTCACCGAACCGCCACCGCTGGACGGTGATCCGGCCGAGGCCTGGGCGCGTACCGCGATGGAGGCACCCGTGCTCTGCCTGCGCAGGGGAGACAACTGGGACGCTCCCGCCGGTCTCACCTTCGGCGCTTGGGCCGACGGTGCCCTGGTCGGCACGGACCTGGCTGCCGGAGATCCGGCCGGCGGCAGGCCGACGTACGAGGATCTGGACTATCACCTGTCGACCCTGTTCCCACCGGTGCGGCCTCGCGGATATCTGGAGGTGCGCTACCTCGACGCCCAGTCCGGCGATGGCTGGATCGCGCCGACGTTGCTGCTCATCGCGCTGATGTCCGACCCGGCCGTGACCGACCAGGCGCTGGCGGCCGCCCAGCCCGCCGCCGGTCGCTGGTTTCCGGCGGCCCGCGAAGGGCTGGACGACAAACCCGTCCTGCAGGCCGCCCGCGAGCTGGTCGAGCTGGGCACCACGAACCTGAGCCGGACCGGCGTGGATCAGGACCTGATCACCGCCATCGGCGACCAACTGCACTGCATCGTCGACGACACCCACAGAAGGCGAGCATCATGAACCACCAGTTGTCCGATCTGACCGCCGAGGAGCTGCGCTCGTTCGTCGCCGAGCAGCTGGAGCGCTCGCGCGACCGGACCGTCCGGCTGACCGACGCGGTCGACACCGACGACCTGGTCCGGCAGCACTCCAGGCTGATGTCGCCGCTGGTCTGGGACTACGCGCACATCGGCAACCAGGAAGAGCTCTGGCTGGTCCGCGACGTCGGTGGTCGCGACCCGGTCCGCCAGGACATCGACGAACTGTACGACGCGTTCATGCACGCGCGCGCCGATCGCCCGTCGCTGCCGCTGCTCAGCCCGACCGAGACCCGGCAGTACGTCGTGGAGGTCCGCGACAAGGTGCTCGACGTGCTCGACCACGTCAAGTTCGGCGGCGGCCGCGAGCTGACCGACAACGCCTTCGCGTTCGGGATGATCGTTCAGCACGAGCAGCAGCACGACGAAACCATGCTCGCCACCCACCAACTCCGCACCGGCGCCCCGGTCATCGACGCGCCCGCCCCACCGCCCGGGCGCAAGCTGGCCCGCGCGGAGGTGCTGGTCCCCGGCGGTGTGTTCGAGATGGGCACGTCGATCGAGCCCTGGGCGCTGGACAACGAACGCCCCGCGCACCCGGTGCACGTCGCGCCGTACGTGATCGACACCGCGCCGGTCAGCAACGGCGACTACCTGCAGTTCGTCACGAGTGGTGGCTACCAGGATCCGCGGTGGTGGTCCGAGGCCGGCTGGGCGCACGTCCAGAAGGCTTCGCTGGTCGGGCCGCGGTTCTGGGAGGTTGTTGACGGCAACTGGATGCGCACGCGGTTCGGGCACCACGAGTTGCTGCCGCTCGACGAGCCGGTCATGCATGTCTGCTTCTACGAGGCGGAGGCGTATGCGGCCTGGGCGGGCAAGCGGCTGCCGACCGAGGAGGAGTGGGAGTTCGCCGCGCGGTTCGACCCGGCGACGGGCCGCACCAGGCGCTTCCCGTGGGGTGACGAGAGCCCCGGTCCGCAGCACGCCAACCTCGGCCAGCGGCATCTCCAGCCGGCCCCGATCGGGGCGTACCCGGCCGGCGCCTCACCGCTCGGCGTCGAGCAGTTGATCGGCGACATCTGGGAGTGGACCAGCAGCGACTTCACGCCGTACCCCGGGTTCCGCGCGTTCCCGTACGACGAGTACTCGCTGGTGTTCTTCGGCAGCGACTACAAGATGCTGCGCGGTGGTTCGTTCGGCACCGACGAGGTGGTCGGCCGCAGTACGTTCCGGAACTGGGACTACCCGATTCGCCGCCAGATCTTCGCCGGGTTCCGATGTGCCCGAGATCCCCGCCCGGAGGAACTCGCCTGATGTGCCGGCATCTGGCCTACCTCGGCCCGCCGGTGTCGCTGGCGTCGTTGGTGCTCGACCCACCCCACTCCCTCTACCGCCAGAGCTGGGCGCCGTCCGACATGCGCGGTGGCGGCTCCGTCAACGCCGACGGCTTCGGCATCGGCTGGTACGTGAACGACGAACCTGTTCGGTATCGGCGGAGTGTGCCGATCTGGGCGGATGAGTCGTTGCCGGGGCTGGCAGCGTCGATCCGAGCGAGCGCGGTGCTGGCCGCGGTACGGAACGGGACGGTGGGGTCGCCGCTCAACGAGTCGGCGGTGGGGCCGTTCGTGAAAGGCCAGTGGTTGTTCAGCCACAACGGGTTGATCGCGGGCTGGCCGGGCTCGGTTTCCAAGCTGGCCGAAGCCTTGCCTGTGAACGAACTGCTGACTCTCGATGCGCCGATGGACTCGGCGTTGCTGTGGGCGCTCATCCGGAACCGCCTGTCGACCGGTGCGCCGACCGCCGACGCAGTCGCGTCGGTCGTGCGTGAGGTGGCAGCCGCCGCACCCGACTCCCGCCTGAACGTCCTCCTGACCGATGGCGAGCAGATCGTCGCCACGACCTGGACCCATTCGCTGTGGGTCCGTCAGACAGCAGATTCGGTAGCAGTCAGTTCAGAACCTTGGACCACCGAGGGCTGGGAAGAACTCCCTGACCACTCATTGCTAGTAGCAACCAAATCCACGCTAGCCGTCACCCCCTTGATGGAAGGACGACAGTGCAGTCACTGACCCCACCCCACCGCCCCGGTCAGGGGACCCTGATCGACATCCACCTCACTCCCGACTATGCCTCCCGCGCACTGCGCGAAGACGCGAGGGCAGGTCTGACGGCCCAGCCGAAGTGGCTCGCTCCGAAGTGGTTCTACGACGCGCGGGGCAGCGAGTTGTTCGAGGAGATCACCCGGCTTCCGGAGTACTACCCGACCCGCGCCGAGCGGGAGATCCTGCACGCCAGGTCCGCGGACATCGCCGCGATCACCAAGGCTCACACCCTGGTCGAGCTTGGCTCCGGATCCTCGGAGAAGACCCGCCTGCTCCTCGACGGGCTGCGCGACCACGGCACCCTGACCACCTTCGTGCCGCTCGACGTGTCCGAGTCAGCCCTGCGGGAAGCGGCGGAAGCGATCACCGGCGACTACCCGGGACTCGCCGTGCACGGCGTGGTGGGCGACTTCACCGAGCACCTCGACAAGCTTCCCGGTGAAGCGCCCCGCATCGTCGCGTTCCTCGGGGGGACGATCGGCAACCTGCTCCCCGCCGAGCGCGCCGACTTCTACCAGTCCGTCCGCGAGGTGCTCGAGCCAGGGGAATGGCTCCTGCTCGGCACGGATCTGGTGAAGGACCCGGCCACCCTCGTCGCGGCGTACGACGACAGCGCGGGGGTGACCGCCGAGTTCAACCGCAACGTACTGCGCGTCCTGAACCGCCAGCTCGGCGCGGACTTCGACGTGGACGCGTTCAGCCACGTCGCGATCTGGGATCCGGAGAACGAGTGGATCGAGATGCACCTGCGGGCCGACCGGGCGATGCGGGTGCTGATCCCGGAGATCGGGCTCGAGGTGGAGTTCGCCGAGGGAGAGGAACTGAGCACGGAGGTGTCGGCGAAGTTCCACCGGCACGGCGTCGAGGCCGAGCTCGACAAGGCCGGCTTCACCGCCGGTGCCTGGTGGACCGACTCCGAGGACCGCTTCGCCCTCTCCCTCTGGCAGGCTGTCTGACCTCTCAGCCCTGGGACTTGATCAGGTCGTTGACCTTGCCGACGTAGGTCTGCAGTTCCGAGGTCGGCTTCTTGCCGTTCAGGATCGGCTGCCAGTAGGCGGTGGTCAGGTCGATGACCTGCGAGGCCCACTGGGTGGTGAACCGGACGCCGACCGTCTTCTCGGCGGCCAGGTCAGCCTTGACCGTGTCGACCACCGTGGTCTGGTTGGCCTTGGTCAGTGCGGCGAAGTAGCTCTCCTGCGCCGGGGTGTAGGCCGGCGGCGCGACCGGCGAGGCCGGCAGTACGGCGTCCCACACCTTGGTGTTGAGGTACTCGAGCACCTTGTACGTCGAGTCCTCGCTCTTCGTGTACTGCGGCGTGCAGATGCCGACCGAGTCGTACAGGGTGGTCGGGGTGTCCACCTGCGGGAACGGCGCGAAGCCGTACTTGACCTTCGGCTTGTCCGTCTGGAAGCCGGCCGCGAGCCACTGGCCGCCGAACATCATCGGCACCTTGCCGCCGGAGAACAGGGCCGGCAGGTTCGACGCGTCGTACCCGGGCGGGGCGACGGCGCCGGACTTGATCGCCGCGGCGAGCTTGCTGACGCCCTCGGTGAACTTGTCGTCCGCCTCGGCCTTGGTCGGGTGATTCACGTTGTCGGTGAACGGCGCGCCGCCGGCCGACACGGAGTACATGCTCATCGTGAACGGCCCGTCGGCGGCGGTGAGCTGGTCCGCGACCAGCCCGTACTTCGCGCCGTTCTTGTTGGCGAGCTTGCCGGCGGCGGAGTACATGTCGTCCCAGCTCCAGCCGGCCTTCGGCTCGGGGATCCCGGCGGCCTTGAAGGCGTCGGCGTTGTACCAGACGCCGTAGGCGTTCATCAGCGACGGCAGGCCGCCCATCTGGCCGTCGGCCGTCTTCCAGTTCTCCATCGCCGTACCGACGAACTTGTCCGCCTTGAACTCACCGTCGCCGTCGTTGATCCGCTTCGACCAGTCCACCAGCAGGCCCTGCGAGGTGTACTGCTGCTCGGTGTCGTTGCCGCACCAGAACAGGTCCGGCAGCTTTTTGGCCTGGGTCAGCGACGCGAGCTTGTCGCCGTACCCGCCGCTCGGGGTGTCGACCAGCTGGACGGTGATCTGGTCGTCCTTGAACCCTTCCAGCGCCTTCTTGATGGCGGCGTTGGTCTCGGGCGACTCCCATGTCATCACCGTCACGGTGACCGGTCCGTCGGCGTCGCCGCCGCTGTCCGACCCGCCGCAGGCCGATGCCGTCAGCAACCCGGCGCAGGCCAGGGTGGTGCCGATGATCCTCTTCACAGCTGTGCTCCTCAGGGGGTTTGGGTTACTTCTGCGTCGTGCTGCCCAGTGAGCCGAGGCCCTGGATGAAGTAGCGCTGCGCGGCGAAGAAGATGATCAGCGGCGGCAGCATGTAGAGCAGGTTGGTGGCCATGTAGTAGCTCCAGTTCGGCGTCTGGCCGGCGAACGGCGAGACGAACTGGGCCATTCCGACCGACAGCGGCCACTTGTCGGCGGAGTACAGGTAGACCAGCGGGTTGAGGAAGTCGTTCCAGGACGCCTGGAAGGCCAGGATCGACATCGTGATCCAGGCCGGCCGGGTCAGCGGCAGCATCACCTGGGTGAAGATCCGGAAGTGCCCGGCGCCGTCGATCTTGGCCGCCTCGTCGATCGAGTACGGGATGGCCAGGAAGTACTGCCTGGCCAGGAAGATGAACAGTGGGTTGCCGCCGAAGAAGGCCGGCACGATCAGCGGCAGCCAGGTGTCGTACCAGCCGATGCTCTTGTACAACTGGAACAACGGGATCAGCCCGACCACGCCGGGCAGCAGCATGCTGCCGACGAACAGGTAGAACCACACCTTCCGGCCGGGGAACCGCAACCGGGCCAGCGCGTAGCCGGCCATCATCGCGGTCATCACCCCGCCGAGCACGCTGAGCACGGTGATGATGGTCGAGTTCAGCAGCAGCCGCGGGAACTGGATCGCCTCCGGCCCCTTGACGAAGTTGCTCCAGGTGAACTCGCGCGGCAGCAGCCGCGGCGGGATCTCGAACACCGCGGACCCGCTCTTCAGGCCGATGGTGATCATCCACAGCAGCGGGACGACCATCACCGAACTGATGAACAACGCGGTCACGTACCACGAGGTGGTCCGCAGCGGGCGGCGCCGGCGGCGGGGCCGCGGCGTACCGGTGGGCGGTGCGGTCAGGGCGGCGGTCTCGGCCGCGCGGGGCGCTTCAGTCGGGAGTGTTGTCACTGTAGGTCCAAAGCGAGGAGAACTTCGCGGTCAGGGCGATCACGGCGATGATGATGATGAACAGCACCCACACCTGGGCCGAGGCGTACCCCAGTTGGGGAACGCGGCCGAGGTTGGAGAAGCCGTTGTTGTAGATCGACAGCATCAGCACGTTGGTGCTGAAGCCGGGGCCGCCGTTGGTCAGGATCTTCGGCTGGTTGAAGGTCTGCAGCGCCGCCGTCGTCTGCAGGATCACCTGCAGCAACATGATCGGGCTGATCATCGGCAGGGTGATCCGGAAGAACATCGAGGACGGCCCGGCGCCGTCGACCCGGGCGGCCTCGTACAACTCGTTCGGCACCGCCTGCAGCGCGGCCAGGAAGATGATCATCGTCCCGCCGACGCCCCACAGCATCACGATCACGATGGACGGCATCGACATCGTCGGGCTGGCCAGCCAGGTGCTGGTCGGCAGGTGCAGCTTCTCCAGGATGGTGTTCACCAATCCCACCTGGGGATTGAGCATGAACTTCCACAGCGTGATGGTCGCGACCGCGGGCAGCACCACCGGCAGGTACGCGAGGGTGCGGACGATGCGGACCCCGGCGAAGCGCTGGTTGCAGAACATCGCCAGCGCCAGCCCGATCGCCAGTGAGAGCGGGACGTAGAGCAGGACCAGGTATCCGGTGGCCTTGAGCGACGGCCAGAACGCCGGGTCGACGGTGAACAGCCGGCGGAAGTTGCCCAGGCCGACGAAGACCGGATCGGTCAGCCCGTTGTACTTGGTCAGCGCCAGGTAGAACGAGCGGATCAGCGGATAGACCACGAACACGGTGAAACCGATGATCGCGGGCGCGATGAAGAGATAGGCGGCCTTGACGTCCGAGCCGGCATTGCGGCTCAGGCCCCGGCCGCCCTTCGCGGCTCGCTTGTCACGATTCACCCTGCCTCCTGGACGGTAACGTTTCCAACGGCTTACTGTTGGGTGACGATGCCGTGTCGTGAAAGGGAAGTCAACCCTGTGTCCGAAACGTTTCCAAGACAGCCGGAGCCCAGCCGCCCGACGATGATCGACGTGGCCAAGCGGGCCGGAGTGGGACTCGGCACGGTGTCGCGGGTGGTCAACGGCGGCGCGGGGGTCCGGGACGAGACCGCCAGCCGGGTCCGGGCCGCGATCGACGAGCTCGGCTTCCAGCGCAACGAGGTCGCCCGGGCGCTGCGGCCGGGCAAGAAGTCGTCGAGCCTGGCACTGGTGCTCGGTGACCTGACCAACCCGTTCTACGCGACGATCGCGAAGTCCTCGCTCGAGGTGGCCGGGCAGGACGGGTTCGCGGTGGTGCTCGGCAGCGTCGACGAGGATCCCGAGGGCGAGAAGCGGGCGATCCAGGAGTTGATCGGCCGCCAGGTCGCCGGCCTGATGATCGTGCCCGACCAGGGGGACCACTCGTTCCTGGCCGGCGCCGGAGTACCGGTGGTGTTCGTCGACCGGCCGGCGCACGGGATCGAGGCCGACATCGTGATGGTGGACAACGAAGGTGGCGGCCGGATGGCCGCGGATCACCTGCTGCGGCAGGGACACGAGCGGATCGCGATCCTGCTCGCCCCGTCGTACTACACGACCGGCCGCAGGTTGCGGGGGTTCCGCCGGGCCTATCGCTCGGCCGGCCTGACCGTCGACGAGAGTCTCGTCGTTCAGCTGCCGGAAGGTACTGCCGAAGCCGCGGAGAAGGCGACGCGCGAGCTGATGCATCTGCCCGAGCCGCCGACCGCCTTGTTTGCCTCGACCAACTTCCTGACCGAGGGCGTACTCCGTGCGCTGCGCGAGGTGAACGCCGAGCCTGCCGTGGTCGGCTTCGACGACTTCCGCCTGGCCGACATGCTCCCCACGCCGGTCACGGTCGTTGCCTCCGACATCGCCGAACTCGGCCGCACGGCCGCCCGCCTGCTGCTGGACCGCGCCTCCGGCACCGACGCCCGCCCACCCCAACGCATCGTCCTGCCCTGCGCCCTGATCCAACGAGGCTCAGGAGAACGATGATCGACGACCTTCCCGTCGAGAACCACGCGCTCACCACTGCGGCCTGAAAGCACCCGGGCGCTTGAGGGGCGGGAGCGCCCGGGTGCCGGCCATCAGCCCCTCCGTGCCGAGGGGTGATGGGGATCAGAAGTTCGGCCAGGCCCAGCCGAGGTAGTTGCTGAAGTAGGGGAGTTTGGCGAGGCCGATCTTGCCGCCGACGCTGGTGGCCCAGAAATAGCCGTCGCCTCGGGCTACGCCGACGTGGCCGTACGGAGCGGCGAGGTCCCAGAAGACCAGGGCGCCCTTGGGTGGGTTGAGGTCGCCGCGATGGGCTACGCCGCGCGCGACCGCGTCGTTCCAGTCGGCCTTGGCGGAGGCCCAGATGCCGGTCTTGCCGTAGGAGTTCTCGGCCGCCATCTCGCAGTAGCCCTGGTAGGCGGTGGAGCCGTTGCGGGCGGCGTACCAGGCGATCGACTTGTCGGCGCGCGGGTTGGTGCCGCACAGCGGCGCGACCAGGCCGCTGCTGCCGGTGTTGACATAGGAGTCGGAGATGAAGCCCTTGCCGGGAATGTGGTCCCAGATCAGGCTGCGGCCGAACTTGCCGGTCACCGGTTCGCCGTAGAGCTGGCAGTCGATCTGGACGGTTCCGTCGGGCTGGGTGCCGACCGAGCCGAAGCTGGTCGCGTTGCCGGAGCGGATGGTGACCCCGGCGCCGGAGTCGGTGACGACGGTGCCGGTGGCGGCGTGCGCGGGGAGGGCCGTGCCGCCGATGACGGCGACACCACCGAGCATCGCGGTGGCGGTGAGGCGGGTGACAGTACGGAGGAGGGCGGTCCGCATGATGTGTCCCTTTCTGGGAGAGTGCTACACCTCGCAGGGAACCAAAGCGTGACGGCGTTGTCGCAGTGGGCAACGAACCGGCGGCGAACCACCACGGCGCCCGGCCGGAACCGGGCGCCGCGAGGCTCAGAAGTTCGGGTGCGCCCAGCCGAGGTAGTTGGCGAAGTACGGCAGCCTCGCCTTGCCGATCCGGCCGTTGACGCTGGTGGCCCAGAAGTTGCCGTCTCCGGTGGCCAGGCCGACGTGCCCGTAGGCGCTGATGTTCCAGAAGACCAGTGCGCCCTTCGGCGGATTCAGGTCACCCCGGTGGGCGGCGCCCCGGCGTACGGCGTCGTTCCAGTTGGCCTTGGCCGAGGCGTAGATCCCGGTTCTGCCGTACGCGTTCTCCACCGCCTTCTCGCAGTAGCCCTGGTACGCGGTGGACCCGTTGCGGGCGGCGAACCAGGCGATCGCGTTGTCCGCCCTGGACTGCGGAGCGGCGGTGACGGTGGTGACCGGCTCGCGAGTGGCAGGTGCAGTGGCGCTGGCGGGCATGCCAACGCCGGTCAAAGCCACGCCGCCGAGCAGCGCGGTAACGGTGAGGCGGGCGAGGAAAGTTCTCATGGTGGGTGCCTTTCACTCTGATCGGGAGGGGCTGTTGTAGTGGAGATTTCGCTCCTTCCCGCACACAATCAGAGGGTGATCGGATTGTCGCAGTGGGCAACCAGGAACTGAATAACCGTCACTTGATAGATTGTGTAGATTACTAACGGTGAGAGCAGGGAGTGCACCGTGCGACCAGCGCAGGCTCGCTTCGTGATCGGATGCCGCATGCGCGAACTGCGGGAGGCGGCCGGCGTGCCGTTGACCCGGGCCGCGGCCCTGTCCGGCTGGGACAAGGGCCACCTGTCCCGGGTCGAGCGCGGCCACACCAAGCCGAGCCGCGAACTGATCGAGTGGTACGACGACTCCTTCGGCGCGGGCAGTGCCCTGGTCAACCAGTTGATGGAACTCGATGCCGCGGTGCGAGCGGGCAAGGACACCTCGATGCGCGATCTGCGGCGGCGTGAGCCCACGCTTCGTCCAGTGCTTCTCGGTGGATCCGTCCCGGCCGACCACCATCCGGAAGACCGGGCTGAGTTGGTGGGGGAGACCGTCCCCGACGGGACGCGGGTCTGCCGGGACCAGACGTTCGAGAAGACCTGGCAGATCCGCAACAGCGGCGAGCGTCCTTGGCGTGACCGCTGGCTGACCCGCCAGGGCGCGGCCGGGACCCCCGGCTGGTTGAGGTCCCCGTCCCGCGCGAGGCTGCCAGACGCAGTACCGGGTGAGGTGGTGACGGTTCGGATGACCCTGCGGGCGCCATCGCAGGTGGGGGCGTCAACGGCATACTTCAAGGTCACCGACGAGGCCGGCCGGCTCTATTACCCGGGCCTGGAATCACCGCCGGTCTATTGCACGATCTTCACCGTTTACGACCTCTAGTGTCCTGAGTCGGAAGTTCGTGCACATCTCCGGCGCCCAGGCACGCACCTCGCCGCGTTGGAGAAACGGCCACGATGGAAAAGCATCGAGGCCGCTTCTCCGCCTTGCGATGCACGCACCTGGACACCGGAGCTGAAGCACGAACTTCCGACTCAGGACACTAGCCGCGGGTTTGCCCTTGATGTAAGGCCGACGTCTGTCATCCCGGCTGTGTCCGAAATACGTTGCTGCTTTCCTGTCCCGCCTGAAAACAGGAGTATCAGCGTGATCAAGACCCGCAAGATCGCGATGGCGCTGGCCGTCGCTGTGGTGCTCCCGCTGCTGGGGACCACCACGGCTTCGGCAGCCGGTCCGCAGGACCCGCCGACCCCGTCCATTCCGCAGCGGTACCTCGACCAGCCGATCCAGTGGTCGGTCTGCTCGTTCGACGCCGCGGTCAAGCGCCTCTACCCGCAGGCGCCGACCACGAACTGCGCCAAGGTCAACGTCCCGATGGACTGGGCGAACCCGGACGCGCACCCCGACATCCAGGTCGCGATCTCGCGGAGCGAGGCGACCGGCACGTCCAAGGGGCTGATGACGACCAACCCCGGCGGTCCTGGTGGCGCCGGCCTGACGTTGTCGGCCGCGCTGGCCGCCGAGAAGCCGCAGTTGTTCAGCGACTTCGACCTGGTCGGCTTCGACCCGCGCGGGTTCGGCCAGAGCACCCCGCTGCAGTGCATCACCACCGCGGAGGCGCTGAACGCCCTGCCGGTGACGCCGGACTACAAGGAGCGGACCCGGCTCACCCACAGGGTCGAGGTGGCCGAGGCCAAGCTGCTGGCCGACGCCTGCGCCGCGACCGAGTTCGGCCAGTTCGTCAGCAGCCGGCAGACCGTGTTCGACATGGAGTTCATCCGGGCCCTGTTCGACGCCCGCCAGCTGAACTTCATCGGCTACAGCTACGGCACCTGGCTCGGCGGCTGGTACGCCGACACGTACCCGTCCAAGGTCGGCCGGTTCGTGCTCGACTCGAACATGGACTGGACCCACACCCAGTGGCAGAACGTGAACTTCGACCCGTTCTCGGGCCAGCGTCGCCGCGACACCCAGTTGTTCCCGTGGATCGCCCGGCACGCCGACCAGATCACCGGCCTGGGCTCGACGCCCGCGCAGGTCAAGGCGCGCTACAACGGCATCCGCGCGTCACTGACCACTCTGGTCAAGGCCGGCGAGAGCGAAGTCCGCGGTGACAACCTGGACGGCCTGATCTACAGCGCGATCTACGGCAACACCCGGTTCATCCGGGCCACCCTCGATGTCCTCGTGCACGACGAGTTCACCAAGGCGCCGTCGGAGTCCGGCAAGGTCGAACTGACCCACGTCGACAAGGCCTGGGCCCGGCTCGCGCCGAACCTGCAGGCCTACGACACGCTCGCCGCGCTCCGCACCCGGTACGGCGTCTCGGCCGCGGCGCCTGCCGTGGTGGCGGCGGCCCAGGTGGATTCGCTCAAGGACGTGATGGCCGACGCCCGGACCGAAGCGGCGACGGCGACCTCGGGCGACCAGCCGGTCAACCTCGGCCCGATCGGGACCACCGTGCGGTGCAACGACACCGCGTGGAACAAGGACCCGAACTTCTACTTGAAGGAAGCCGACAAGATGGCCAGGAAGTACGACTTCTTCGGCTACATGAACGGCGTCCCGATGTGCGCGTTCTGGAAGTACGCCCCGCAGGACCGCGATCTGGACCTGCCGGGAGCACCGCGGATGCTGATGGTGCAGGGTGAGCTCGACCCGGCGACGGCGTACGAGGGCGCGTTGCGTACGCACAAGGACACCTCGGCGGCGACGCGGTTCGTCGCGATCGACGACGAGGGCCAGCACGGTCAGTACGTCGGTTCGGCGTCGTCGTGCGCCGAGGCGATCGGTGACAAGTTCGTCTTCACCGGCGAGCTGCCGGGCAAGAACCAGGTGTGCGGGACCACCCCGCTGCCGGAGGAGCTGTCGGTCTACCCGGTCAAGGGCCCGGTCGACGGCAAGGCCGTACCGCTGCCGAAGTCCAAGGCGGGCAGCAGCAAGGTGAACCCGCTGCTCCAGCAGGCACTGGACACGGTCGCAGCCAGCGCGCTGCGGTAGTTGCCGGTCTACAGCTGGGGGTCCACTCGGACCCTCAGCTGTACTCCGCGTCGAGCCTCGCGTCGATCTCGGCCTTGCGCTTGACCCAGCGCTCACTCAGGCCGACGACCTCCTCCTGGATGAAGTCGAGGAACCCGAGTGTGGCCTGCAGCCGGCGCTGTGAGTCCGTGCCGTCACCGGCGTTCTCCAGCATCTGCTGGATGATCTCCTCCCAGCGGACCAGTTGGTGGTCGCGCCGCATCATGCTCTCGTACCAGAAGTCGTCCTGGACGACGTAGACGTCGCGGCGACTGCCGGGCTCCCGCTCCCGGCTGGCCAGCCGCAACTGCAGCAGGTATCGCACCGCGCCCGAGACCGCGGCGGGGCTGGCCTGCAACTGGTCGGACAGCTCAGCGGCCGTCAGTCTGCCGCTCTCGCTGCTCAGGATGGCGGCGAAGGCCCGGGCCGGCATCCGCGCCCAGCCGGAGTCGGTCAGCACGTTCGCGAACTGCTCCGCGGACCGCCGGACCGCTTCGTCATCTCGTTGCCTGGCTGCGCTCACCGCCCCATCATCTCCTTGTCTTCCCAAGATTCACAATCTTCTGAATGAAGCGTACGTTATGAATCATGACATCAGCCATCGTGGTCTCCGGACTGCACAAGTCGTACGGAAGTACGCACGCGCTCGACGGTCTCGACCTGGAGGTCGCCACCGGTGAGGTGCACGGATTCCTCGGCCCGAACGGCGCCGGGAAGTCCACCACCATCAGGGTCCTCCTCGGCCTGCTGAAAGGCGACGAGGGTGACGCGTCGCTGCTCGGCGGCGATCCGTGGCACGACGCGGCCAAGCTGCACCGTCGGCTCGCGTACGTCCCGGGCGACGTCAACCTGTGGCCGAATCTCACCGGCGGCGAGGTGATCGACCTGCTCGGCCGGCTCCGCGGCGGTCTGGACCCGAAGAAGCGGGACGACCTGCTGCGCCGGTTCGACCTCGACCCGACCAAGAAGGGCCGGACCTACTCCAAGGGCAACCGGCAGAAGGTCGCCCTGGTCGCGGCGCTCGCCGCCGACGTGGAGTTGCTGATCCTGGACGAGCCCACCTCCGGCCTGGACCCGCTGATGGAGGAGGTGTTCCGGCAGTGCATCGAAGAGGAGCGGCAGCGCGACCGTACCGTGCTGCTGTCGAGCCACATCCTGTCCGAGGTCGAGGCGTTGTGCGACCGGATCAGCATCATCCGGCGCGGCAAGGTGGTCGAGACGGGCACGCTCGCGGATCTGCGGCACCTGACCCGGACCTCGATCCAGGCCGAGCTGGCCGTCTCGCCCAATGGCCTGGCCAAGCTCCCCGGCGTACACAGTCTCGATGTCGAGGGCAACCGGGTGCGGTGCGAGGTGGACACCGCACAGCTGGACGGCCTGATGAAGCAGTTGGCCGCGAGCGGCATCAAGAGCCTGGTCGCGCAGCCCCCGACCCTGGAGGAGCTGTTCCTGCGGCACTACGAGGACGACTCGGCGGCACCCGAACCCGTGGCGGCCGCACGATGACCGACTTCGCTGGTACTGCGACCCTGGTGCGGCTCGCGCTCCGGCGGGACCGGGTGCTCCTGCCGGTGTGGATCGTCGTGTTCGTCGCGATGGCGGCGGGTTCGGCCCAGGCGTCGATCGAGCTGTACCCCGATGTGGCGTCGCGGGTGTCGGCCGCCGAGACGTCGAACTCGTCACCGGCGCTGGTCTCCCTGTACGGCCGGATCTGGGACCCCACCTCGCTCGGCGAGCTGTCTTTGTTCAAGCTGACCGCCTTCGGTGCGCTGCTGGTCGCGTTGCTGGCCGCGATGATCGTGGTCCGGCACACCCGGACCGAGGAGGAGACCGGTCGGCTGGAGTTGCTCAGCGCCGGCGTGCTCGGCCGGTTCGCGGCGTTGACCGCGGCCCTGATCGTGTCGGCCGGGACGGTGATCGTGCTCGGTTTGCTGACCGCTCTGAGCCTGATCGGCGTCGGGTTGCCGGCGTCGGGGTCGTTCGCGTTCGGGCTGGTCTGGATCACGGCCGGCCTGGCCTTCGCCGGGATCGGTGCGATCACCGCACAGCTCACCGAGAACGCCCGGACTGCGAACGGGTTCACGGCGATCGCGCTCGGTTTTAGTTATGTGGTACGGGCTCTTGGGGATTCTGCGGCGGCTGACGGTCCGCGGTGGATTTCCTGGTTCTCGCCGATCGGGTGGGCTCAGCAGATCCGTCCGTTCGCCGGGGATCGCTGGGTGGTCGCCCTCGCGCCGCTGGCGCTGCTGGTGATCTTGGTCGCGGCCGCGTTCGCGCTGATCCGCCGGCGAGATGTCGGAGCCGGTCTGGTCCGGCCTCGCCCGGGCCCTGCCACCGGTGCCCCTTCGCTGCGCTCGCCGCTGGCTCTTGCCTGGCGATTGCACCGAGGATCCCTGTACGCGTGGACCTTCGCGTTCCTGCTGCTCGGCCTGCTGGTCGGCAACATCGCGAGCAACGTGGACGGCTTCGTGAGCAGCGAGAGCGCGAAGGAGATGGTGCAGAAGCTCGGTGGAGTGGAGGGCATCACCGACGCGTTCCTGTCCAGCGAGATGGGCGTCCTCGGCTTGCTGGCGTCCGCTTTCGGGATCCAGGCCGCGTTGCGGCTGCGGTCCGAGGAGACCGCGCTCCGAGCCGAACCCCTGCTGGCGACCGGTGTCACGCGAGCCCGGTGGCTGGCGAGTCACGTGCTCATGGCACTGCTCGGCACCGCGGTACTGATGCTCGTCGGTGGCATCGGCTCGGGCATCTCGAGCGGGGCATCCCTGGGCAACATGAGCGAGCAGGTACCGCGGATGGTGGCCGCCGCCGCGGTTCACCTGCCCGCGATCTGGCTGGTCACGGCTCTCGTGGTGATCCTCTTCGGCCTCGCCCCGAAGCTGGTGACAACCGGCTGGGTCTTGTTCGGCGCCTTCCTCCTGCTCGGCCAGTTCGGCCCGGTCTTCGACCTCCCCCAACGGCTGATGGATGTCTCGCCGTACGCCCACACGCCAAGGCTCCCCGGCGGGGATTTCTCCGCGACACCGGTGGTCGCCCTGTCGGCGATCGCCGCGGTCCTGGTCATCACCGGATTCACCGCCTTCCGCCGCCGCGACATCGGCTGACCCCGTCGTCCGGCCCGCCCGAGGTCCTCTCGGGCGGGCCGGCCTGTCTACGATCGACGGGTGCAGCAGCCTTTGAGTGAACGGTCCGGGGACTTCGTGGACTTCTGGACCGAGCGGCATCTGTGCATGCTCAGCACGGTCCGGCCGGACGGGTCCGTTCACGTCGTGATGGTCGGCGCCACGGTGGATCTGAAGACGGGGATCGCGCGGGTGATCTGCTCGGGCGGGTCGCACAAGGCCCGGCAGGTCCGGGCCGCCGGGGCGGCGGGTGCCGCGGTCGCGGTGAGTCAGATGGTCGGGCCGCGCTGGTCGACGCTCGAGGGGCGGGCCGTGGTGAGCGACGACCCGGAGCGCGTGGCCGACGCAGTACGCCGGTATGCCGAGCGCTACCGCCAGCCGCGGGAGAACCCGGAGCGCGTGGTCATCGAGATCACCGTGAGCAAGGTGCTCGGCAATGCCTGAGGTGCTCACGGTCGTCGGAGTCGGCGCCGACGGCTGGGCCGGACTGTCACCACGAGCCCGCGAGGTGATCGCCTCCGCCGAGGTGCTGATGGGAAGCACTCGACAATTGGCGCTGGTGCCCAGCGCTGCGGAGCGGGTGAGTTGGCCCTCGCCGCTTTCTGAGTCGTTGCCGGGGTTGCTGGCTACTTATCGCGGCCGGCGGATCTGTGTGCTGGCCAGTGGGGATCCGACCTTTCACGGTATCGGGACCACTCTGACCAGGCTGCTCGGCCCGGAGGCGGTGCGCGTGATTCCGCATCCGTCGAGCGTGTCCCTCGCCTGCGCCAGGCTGGGGTGGCCGCAGGACCAGGTGGAGGTGATCAGCCTGGTCGGGCATCCGCTCGAACTCGTGCAGCCGCATATCCAGCCGGGGCGGCGGCTCGTAGTACTGAGTTGGGGTGCGAATACGCCGGCCGAGGTGGCTGCCGCGCTGGTGGCGCGGGGATACGGCGGTAGTGCGTTCACCGTGCTGGAGCAGTTGGGTTCCGCGAACGAGCGGGTGCGGACCACCCGGGCCGACGAGTGGAACCACGAGGTCGACGCGTTGAACGTGATCGGCGTGCAGTGCGAAGCCGAACGCGGCGCAGACCTGCTCCCAACCTCACCAGGCCTGCCCGATACGGCGTACGAGAGCGACGGCCAGCTGACCAAGCGCGAGGTCCGGGCGGTGACGGTGTCCCGACTGGCCCCGGTGCCCGGGCAGTTGCTGTGGGACGTCGGCGGGGGAGCGGGCAGCATCGCGATCGAGTGGTCGCGGCACCACCCGAGCTGCCGGGCGGTCGCGATCGAGCGTGATCCGGATCGCGCCAAGCGGCTCGACCGGAACGCCGCGACGCTCGGCGTCGCCATCCGTACGGTCGTTGGCGCAGCGCCCTCCGCACTCGAGGGGCTGGAGTCGCCCGACGCCGTCTTCGTCGGAGGTGGAGCGACCGTCCCCGGTGTGATCGAGACTTGCTGGGAGCTGCTGCGCCCCGGCGGCCGGCTTGTGGTCAACGGCGTCACGCTGGAGACGGAAGCACTGATCGCCCAGTGGTACGCGAAGCTTGGTGGCGACCTGGTCAGGCTGTCGGTGCAGCGCGCGTCGCCCGTCGGCGGCATGACCGGGTGGCGTCCTGCGATGCCCGTGACGATCTGGAGCGTGACCAAGTGACCGTCCACTTCATCGGCGCGGGACCGGGCGCGGCGGACCTGATCACCGTCCGCGGCCGTGACCTGATCGCCGCTTCGCCCGTCTGCCTGTACGCCGGTGCGCTGGTGCCGGTGGAGCTCCTCGACTACTGCCCGCCGGGTGCTCGCAAGGTGGACACGGCGTCGCTGAACCTCGACGAGATCCTGGCCGAACTGGTTGCCGCGCACGAAGCCGGTCTGGATGTGGCCCGGTTGCACTCGGGTGATCCGGCGGTGTTCAGCGCGATGGCCGAGCAGATGCGCCGCCTCGACGCCGAGGGAATCCCGTACGACGTGACGCCCGGAGTACCGGCTTTCGCCGCTGCGGCGGCGTCGCTCGGCCGCGAACTGACGGTGCCGGAGGTCGGGCAGACGGTGATCCTGACCCGGATCGCCGCCCGCGCCACCGCGATGCCCGACGGTGAGGACCTGGCCACGCTCGGCTTGAGCCGCGGCACGATCGTGCTGCACCTCGCGGTCCAGCACATCGAGCGCCTGGTCGACGAGCTGACGCCGAACTACGGCGCGGACTGCCCGGTCGCGGTCGTCGCCCGCGCCTCCCGCGCCGACGAGGTGATCCTGCGCGGCACGCTCGCCGACATCGCCGGCCAGGTCCGCGCCGCGGGCATCCTGCGGACCGCGGTCGTCATCGTCGGCAAGGTTCTTGCCGCCGACAACTTCCGCGACAGTCATCTCTACTCGACTGTCCGGGCCCGGTGAAGGTCCTCCTCCTGGGCGGGACCGGGGAGGCGCGGCGGCTCGCCGAGCTGCTGGCGGACGACTTCGAGGTGGTGTCGTCGCTGGCCGGACGGACTGTCGACGCCCAGCTCCCGGCAGGTGCTGTGCGGCAGGGTGGCTTCGGCGGCGTCGAGGGCTTGACCGACTGGCTCACGGCCAACGCGGTGGACGCTGTGGTCGATGCGACCCACCCCTTCGCCGCGACGATGACTGCCCACGCTGCAGCCGCTACCAGCGCGCTCGGGATGCCGCTCCTCGTCGTACGTCGTCCGGGGTGGCATGAGCAGCCAGGAGACCGCTGGGTCCGGGTGGGCTCGGCCGAAGAGGCCGCTGGAGCCTTGCCGTCGCTCGGCTCGCGTGCGTTCCTCACGATCGGGCGGCAGGGACTGGACGCGTTTGCCGCGGCCGGTGTGTGGATGTTGGCACGCTGTGTGGATCCGCCGTCGCCTGTGCCGTCGTGGTGCGAGCTGTTGCTGGACCGGGGGCCGTACGAGCTCGCCGGGGAGGTGGAGCTGCTGCGGAAGTGGCAGATCGACGTACTGGTGACCAAGAACAGCGGCGGTGACATGACTTCGGCCAAGCTGACCGCCGCCCGGGAGCTCGGGCTGCCGGTCGTTGTCATCGATCGGCCGCCGCTTCCGGCCGGGGTCGACGTGGTCGACGGGGTGGACCAGGTGGCTCAGTGGCTGCGGGAGCATCGGTAGAATCCCAGTCCTTATGGGAATCCAGATCGCACCGAGCATCCTGTCCGCGGACTTCGCCAAGCTGGCCGACGAGGCCGCGGCGGTGGCCGGCGCCGACTGGCTGCACGTGGATGTGATGGACAACCACTTCGTCCCCAACCTGACCCTCGGGCTGCCGGTCGTCGAGTCGCTCGCCAAGGCCGCGGCCCAGCCGCTCGACTGCCACCTGATGATCGAGGACCCCGACCGCTGGGCTCCCGGGTACGTCGAGGCGGGTGCCTCCAGCGTCACCTTCCACGCGGAGGCCTGCCGGGCGCCGATCCGCACCGCCCGGGAGATCCGTGCCAAGGGCGCCCGCGCCTCGATGGCGCTCAAGCCGGCCACCCCGATCGAGCCGTACGAGGACCTTCTCCCCGAGCTCGACATGATCCTGATCATGACGGTGGAGCCCGGCTTCGGCGGCCAGAAGTTCCTCGACGTCTGCGTCCCCAAGATCCGCCGCACCCGCGACCTGGTCGCCAAGCACGGCCTCGACATCTGGATCGAGATCGACGGCGGCATCTCCGCCGACACCATCGAGCAGTGCGCCGAAGCCGGCGCCAACGTCTTCGTCGCCGGCTCCGCCGTCTACGCCGCCGACGACCCGAACGCCATGGTCGAAAAACTCCGCACCCTCGCCACCAACGCCAGTACTGCGCACTGACCGGGCACTGACCTGGCACCATCGAAGCCAACGGCTACCGACGAGGAGCACGGGGATGAGTGAGCACAAGCCGGTGGAGAGTTGGCTGACCGACATGGACGGCGTGCTGGTGCACGAGGAGCGCGCGATTCCAGGGGCCAGTGACTTCATCGGGTCGTTGCAGCGGTCGGGCAAGAAGTTCCTGGTGCTGACGAACAACTCGATCTTCACACCGCGGGATCTACGCGCCCGGTTGCTTGCCGGCGGCATCGACGTACCGGAGCAGGCGATCTGGACGTCCGCGCTGGCCACCGCACAGTTCCTCGACGACCAGCGGCCCGGCGGTACGGCGTACGTGATCGGTGAGGCGGGGCTGACCACCGCGCTGCACGAGGTCGGCTACGTGCTCACCGAGCGCGCGCCGGACTACGTCGTACTGGGGGAGACCCGGACCTACTCGTTCGAGGCGATCACCCGGGCGATCCGGCTGATCGCCGACGGCGCGCGGTTCCTGGCCACCAATCCCGATCCCACCGGCCCGTCCACGGAGGGACCGCTGCCCGCCACCGGGTCCGTCGCCGCGCTGATCACCCGCGCCACCGGCGTCGCGCCGTACTTCGTCGGCAAGCCGAACCCGCTGATGATGCGCAGCGCGCTGAACCGGATCGAGGCGCACTCCGAGACGTCGGTGATGATCGGCGACCGGATGGACACCGACATCATCAGCGGCCTGGAAGCCGGCCTCCGCAGCATCCTGGTCCTGTCCGGTTCCACCGGCGAGCACGAGGTCGAGCGCTTCCCCTACCGCCCGACCCGCATCGTCGAGTCCATCGCCGACGTCGTCCCGCTGATCGACGCGCTGTCCTAGTGTCCCGTCAGCGACACTAGCCGCAGGCCGGCCGGAAGCCGTACCCCCTGTCCTTGAGCGTCTTCAGGATCGTCGGGAGGGCGGCGAGGGTCTGACGGCGGTCACCGCCGCCGTCGTGGAACAGGATGACCGAGCCACTGCGCACCTCCGCGAGCACGCGCCGCACGATCGCCGCCTGGCCGGGCCGCGTCCAGTCGCGCGAGTCGACCGTCCACGTCATCAGTTTCTTGCCGAGCGCGGCGGCCCGCTGGGTGACCAGGCTGTTCACCGCGCCGTACGGCGGTCTGAGGCAGTTCGGGGTGGAATCCGTTTGCTCGCGGATGGACCGGTCGGTCTTCTCCACCTGACTCTTGAAGCTCGCCGCGGACAGTTTCCGGAGGTCGGGGTGCGACCAGGTGTGGTTCTGCACGCTGTGACCGCGCTCGTGCGCGTCCAGCGTCAACTCCGGATTCGCCGCCACCTCCCGGCCGAGCGCGAAGAAGGTTGCCTTGGCGTCGTAGGTCTCGAGGATGTCGAGGATCTGCGGGGTGTACTTCGGATCCGGCCCGTCGTCGAAGGTCAGCACGACGTACTTCGACGGAACCGGCGGCGGTGGTGGAGCCGCCGCGGCCGGGCTCTCCGTTGCCGGTGCCCCGCAGGACACGAGCAGGGCAAGCAGACTCAGCACGAGCAGCACGAGCGGCAAACGGCGATCCATACGTCCCCCACAGACGTCGGTGACCTCACTACCTCACCCGTCCACCATCGGCGCAAATCCCGGGAATGTCACAGCCCACGCCGCTGCCGCGTCAACTACCACGCATACCGGACACCGCAGCTAGAGGCACCACAGCGGATAGAAGACGTAGCCCCTGGCCTTGAGCGCCTTCAGGATCGTCGGGAGCGCGGCGACCGTCTGACTCCGATTACCCCCACCGTCGTGCAGCAGGACCACCGAGCCACTGCGCACGTTGTTGAGCACCCGGCGCACGATCACCGCGGTACCGGGCCGTGACCAGTCGCGAGTGTCGAGGGACCACAGCTTGACCTTCTTGCCCAGGGCCGCCGCGCGCTTGGCGACCACGCTGTTCGTCGCGCCGTACGGCGGCCGGAGGCAGCGCGGGGTGTAGCCGGTCTGCGCGCGGAGGGCCCGGTCCGTCGTCCGCACCTGCGACTTGAAGGTCGCCCACGACACCTTGCGCAGGTCCGGGTGCGACCAGGTGTGGTTCTGCACGCTGTGCCCATACAGGTCGGCCCGCCGGGTCAGGTACGGGTAGCGCGCCACGTTCCGGCCGATCTCGAAGAAGGTTGCCCTGACTCCGTACCTCCGGAGGATGGCGAGCACCTGCGCCGTGTACTTCGGATGCGGGCCGTCGTCGAAGGTCAGATACACGTACTTCGTCGCGGTGGTGGCCTGAGGCGCCTTCGGGGCAGGGGCTGCCGAGGTGTGCCCGGTTGCCATGATCAAGCAGATGCTCAGTGCCGCCACCGTGAGGAGGTGGGGTCTGACTGACAGTCGAACAATCATGGGCACCCCAGACGCCGATGACGAGGTGACCCCGAGCGGGGTCATCTCTCCACCATCGGCGTCCGGAGCAGAAAAAGCCAGCGTGCCCGGATCAGAGGACCTGCGAGAGGAACTGCTGCAGGCGGGGCGACTCGGCCGCGGTGAACACCCTCTCGGGGGCGCCGGCCTCGACGACCACGCCGTGGTCCATGAAGGCGACCTGGTCCGCGACCTGGCGGGCGAAGCCCATCTCGTGGGTGACGACGATCATCGTCATGCCGGCCGAGGCCAGGTCCGCCATCAGGGCGAGGACGCCCTTGACCAGTTCCGGGTCCAGCGCCGAGGTGGCCTCGTCGAAGAGCATCACCTCTGGCTTCATCGCCAGCGCCCGGGCGATCGCCACTCGTTGCTGCTGGCCACCGGAGAGGTTGCCGGGACGCGCCGACTCCTTCTCCCGCAGCCCGACAAGCTCCAGTTGCTCGCGGGCCGCCTCGACGGCGCCCTCCGCGGTCAGCTTCTTGATCTTGCGCAGCGGCAGGGTGATGTTCTCCAGCACGGTCTTGTGCGGGAACAGGTTGAAGTGCTGGAACACCATGCCGATCCGGCGCCGCAGCTCGTCCGGATTGCTTTTCAGCACGGACTCGCCGCCGAGCCGGATGTCGCCGGCGTCCGGTTCGAGCAGCCGGTTGGTGGCCCGTAGCAACGTCGACTTGCCGGAGCCCGACGGGCCGATCACGCACGCGGTCTGTCCGGCCGGGACGGCCAGGTCCACACCGCGCAGTACCTTGTTGTGGCCGAAGGCAAGCTCGATGCCGGTGAGCTCGAGGCTGGCTGCGGATTCAACGATGGTCGGCATGAGTCAGCTCCTCGACCTCGAGATCGGCGGGACGGCCTTCACGGAGCCGCTTGTCGAAGTAGTTGACCAGGTGGGTCAACGGCACGGTGATGATCAGGTAGAAGATGCCCGCGAGCAGCAACGGCGAGAGGTTGCCGTTGGTCGCCGCGGCGTCCTGACCGATCCGGAACAACTCCCGCTGGCTGGCGAGCAACCCGAGGAAGTAGACCAGGCTCGACTCCTTGACCAGCGCGATGAACTGGTTCACCAGCGCCGGCAGCACCCGGCGTACGCCCTGCGGGATGACGACCAGCCGCATGCCCGACGTGTAGGTGAAGCCAAGCGCCCGGGCGGCCTCCAACTGGCCCTTCTCCACGCTCTGGATGCCGGAGCGGAAGATCTCCCCGATGTACGCCGCCGCGATCAGCGACAGGGCGAGGATGCCCAACGGGTACGGGTTGGGTCCCCACCAGTGCCGGGTGATCGGCGACAGGCCCTGGCCGATCAGCAGGATCGTCAGGATCGCCGGCAGGCCGCGGAAGATGTCGGTGTACACCTTCGCCGGCCAGCGCAGCCAGCGCCGGCGGGACAACCCCATCACCGCCACGATCATGCCGAGCACAGTGCCCAGCACGACCGAGGCGGCAGCGAGGATGAGGGTGTTGACCAGCCCCACCTTCAGCATCTCGGGCAGGACCAGCCGCATCGATTCCCAGTCGAGGAAGGTGTCCTTCAGGGTGGACCAGATGTCCATCTCAGCCGGCTGCGGGGGCGGCCGACGGCACCGTGAACTTCACCGAGCCGCTGCCCGGCTTGAAGTTCGGCGGCACCGCGCGACCCGGGTAGTACTGCTCGACCAGCTTGGTCCAGGTGCCGTCCGCGATCACCTCGTCGAGCGCCTTGTTGACGGCGTCGCGCAGCTTGTCGTTGCTCTTGGCCACGGCGAAGGCCATCGGAGCGTCGCTGAGTTCCTTGGCCGCCAGGACGACGGTGCCGCCGCCTTGCTCCTTGGCCATCTTCTCGCCGATCTCGGCGGGGGAGACCCAGGCGTCCGCAGTACCGGCCTTGAGTTGGCCGAGCGCGGTGTTGTAGTTCGGCACCCGGACCGGGTCGAGGTCCTTGCCCGTGGCGTAGTCGTCCTGGACGGTGCCCTGGACGACGACCACGCGCTTGCCGGTGAGCTGGTCGAAGCTGGTGATCCCCGACGTCTTGGTGGTGTTCAGGCCGAGGTAGCCGAAGTCGTAGCCATTGCTGAAGGCAACTGTCTTCTTGCGGGCCTCGGTGATCGTGATGGACGAGCTGCCCAGGTCGTACTGGCCGCCGTTGACCTGCGAGAGCAGGGCGGAGAAGTCGGTGCCGACGAACTCCGGCTTCAGGTTCAGCTTGGCCGCGACCGCGGTGATCAGGTCGTTGTCGAAACCGGTGAACTTGCCGTCCTTGACGTACACGTTCGGCGGCGCGTCGGTGAGCGTGCCGATCCGCAGCGTGCCCGGCTGCAGCAGGCCCAGGTCGGGGCCGGAGGCAGTGGAGGTGTCGTCGCTGCCGCAGGCCGCGAGCGCGACGGCCAGGGTGACGGCCGTACCCAGGGCGGCAAGACGGCGGAAGGCGCTGATGGCGCGCACGGGTGTCTCCTTAGAACAAGTGGTCCGGGATCGGTGGGGTTTGCCCACCGAACGACGCTAACGCCGCGCGGAGGCGGCGAATTCCGTCGTGACACCGGCTGAGACGGCGCCGGAACGCCTACTGACTCCGTGATATTCAGGTCAGTGGTGACGCTCGTAATGTGCCACCGCGTCATCGGTCCGTCCCGCGCCGTAGGCGAGCAGCAACTCGGCGAGCCCGGGGGACTCGGCACCGATGAGCCCGGCGGCCCGCTGCACCTCGTCGGCCGACGCGACCGCCCGGAACAGATCCTGGATCTCCCGTACCACGGTCCGCGCGGCCGGCCGCGCGACGCTTGCCGTCGGCACCGATTTCGTGAAAGCACCGGTGCTGCCGCGGATCTGGTCCAGCGCCGCCGTGATCTCGGTCTCGTCGAGCGCTCCCTCGGCGACCCGCCCGGCCAGTTCGTCGAGCGAGTGCAGCCGCGACACGACCGCGGGGTTGCCGATCTTCACCCGCTGGCCGCTCATCAGTTGTGACAGCATCGGCGCGGACAGTCCGATCGCCTCCGCCAGCCGGGCCTGGGTCAGGCCCAGGGTGCCGCCGATCCGCCGCATCAGCACGCCGAGCGGCTCGCCGTACAGCTCGGTCTGCTGCCGTAAGTTGCTCTCGGTCTGGTCCACGGGCCAATCTTCGCACCTGCGAACACGAGAAACCAGTATTGAGGCGGCTTGACATTCGCGATTGCAAACTGCAAAGGTTGCAGTAGCGAATCCACCTGGAGGAATGATGACCCGAACGCAGGGATACCGCCGCCCCGCGGCCCTCGCGCTGATCGCCGCCGTGGTCTTGGCGACCCTGTCGATCGGTACCGCACAGGCAGACCCCGAGCCGGGCGACACCGGCAAGCTGGTGCTGGTGCTCGACTCGTCCGGCTCGATGAAGGAACCCGCCGGGGACGGCCAGACCAAGATCACCGCGGCCCGGACGGCGCTCACCAAGGTGGTGGCCAAACTGCCGGAGAACGCGCAGGTCGGCCTGCGGGTCTACGGCGCGACCGTGTTCAAGCAGGGCCAGCCGGGCGCCTGCACCGACACCCAGTTGACCGTCCCGATCGCCACCGGCAACCGCCCGCAACTGCTGTCGGCGATCACGAAGTACAAGCCGTACGGCGAGACCCCGATCGGCTACGCGCTCCAGCAGGCGGCGAAGGACCTCGGCCCCAGCGGGCAGCGCACGATCGTGCTCGTCTCCGACGGCGAGGCGACCTGCCAGCCGGATCCGTGCGTGGTCGCCCAGTCGATCGCCAAGCAGGGGATCGACCTGAAGATCGACGTGGTCGGATTCCGGGTCGGGGGCAAGGCGCGCAGCCAGTTGCAGTGCGTGGCTCGCGAGGGCCGCGGTGACTACTACGACGCCGACTCCACCATCGACCTCGAGGCCGGCCTCGACCGGCTGTCCACCCGCGCCTTCCGCCCCTTCCGCATCTCCGGTACCCCGGTCGTCGGCGGGCCGCAGCAGGAAGGCGCCCCGGTCCTTGCCCCGGGCCACTACTCGGACAAGTTCACCGGCTCGCCGACCGCGAAGTACTACCTGATCAAGCGGACCATCGCCGGGTCGACCCTGCGGGCGGGGGTCAGCTTCCGCCGGCCGGCCGGCGGAAGCCTGGTGATCCAGAGCGAGGCCAAGCTCAACACCATCGAGGGGAAGAACTGCGGCTGGAGCTACCCGCGCGCCTTCGGGAGCGACGAGGGTCTGGCGACCGGTACCGCGTCGAGCTGGTCGGACTGGCAGAAGGAGTGCGCCACAGGTGACCTGATAATCCTCACGGTGTTCCCGGGCAAGGACAACGACCAGCTCAAGAACGTCCCGTATGAGCTGAGGATCGACGAGGAGCCCCCGGTCGACTCGACCGCGAACCTTCCGGACGGGGCCGGCGATCCGACCTGGGTCTCGATGCCCGGTTCGACGCCGCGCGACATCGTCCCCGGCTCGAGTTTCGCCGACGCCCCGCTGCTCGAGGCCGGCAGCTACAAGACCACCCTGATGCCGGGCGAGCTGCAGTTGTACCGGGTGAAGGCGGACTGGGGTCAGCGGATCCAGACACAGGTCACGGTGCCGCAGGTGGGCGGCGCGACCGCGAAGGCCTGGGGGCTGTACCGGTACCTGGACCTCAACCTGATCTCGCCGGTAGGTGAGGAGGTGTACGCGGTCTTCGCCAAGGGAACCCCGGGCACGGGCAAGCGAGCCGCGGTGTCGAAGCAGGGGACGGTCCACGGGATCACCACCAAGGAGATCCGCTACCAGAACCGTGACGGTGCCAACAATCAGGACAAGGGCACCTCGACGCCGGGCGAGTACTACGTGGCGGTCTCCGTGTCGCGGAACAAGGACGACAAGGCCTTCACGATCCCGCTGACCCTGACCATCGGCCTCCAGGGAACCGCGGGCACCGGCAAGCCGGAGTACACCGACGGCGCGACGCCGGTGGCAGGCACCTCGGTCACCCCGAGCCCGACCTCGACCCCGACCGACGAGCCCTCCCAGCCCTCCGGTGAGAAGACCGAGGCGGGCGGACCGGTCCAGGACAACGGCGGCACCACCTCCGACGACGGAGCGCCGGTCGGCCTGATCGCCGGGCTGGGCGGGGGAGCGCTCCTCCTGATCCTGCTCGGAGCCTGGGCCGTACTCCGCCTCCGCGCCAAGCCCGCTCTTCCGCAGCCGGGCAACTACCCGCCCCAGGGCAACTACCCGCCGCCGGGCAACTACCCGCCGCAGGGCAACCACCCGCCGCAGGGGAACCACCCGCCGCAGGGGAACAACCCGCAGCAGCCCGGCTGGCAGCAGCCGCCCAACCAGTAGGACCGTCAAGACGAGCGATGACTTTCGGCGAGCGGCCTGGTCTATATCTCAGTAGGCACTCCCAGTGGGATCGAGAAAGTGGTGGGTGGCGATGGAGATCGACGAGTTCGGCCGCCTGACCGACCCGTACCGGCGGGAACTGCTGACTCACTGCTACCGGATCCTCGGCTCACTCCATGACGCCGAGGATCTGGTGCAGGAGACCTATGTCCGGGCCTGGCGGTCCTACCACCGGTTCGAGGGCCGCTCCTCGCTCCGCGTCTGGCTCTACCGGATCGCGACCAACGCCTGTCTGACCGCGCTCGAACACCACAGCCGCCGCCGTCAACAGCCTGCTGCAGCGCGCTCGCGCCCAACTGAACCGCGTGGCGCCGACGGAGAACGACCAGCCCGACCTCACCGAACCCGCGATGCGCGCGTTGCTCAACCAGTACATCTCGGCCTTCGAGGAGAGCGACGTGAGCGCTCTGGTGGGCGTACTCCGCGAGGACATCGCGCTGGAGATGCCACCCCACCGGACCTGGTTCTTCGGCCGTACTGCGGTCGCCCGCTTCCTCAGCACCCGGGTGTTCGGCGGGCCGGGGGCGATCCGGATGATCCCGACGACAGCGAACGGGCAACCAGCCGTCGCCGCGTACTTCCGGAAGGCAGACGGCCAACTCTGGGCGCACGCAGTACAGGTGCTCACCCTGACGCCGACCGGGATCTCGCGGATCATCTCCTTCAACGAATCTTCTCTGCTCCCGTCCTTCGGGCTTCCTCCGATCCTGGCGCGGGAGGCGGCGGGATGACGTCGTGGCAGGGCTGAGTGGTCCGGTTCGCCTGCTGGAGCAGGCGATCCGCTACGCCACGGGGAGCGTGGACTCGGTGGTCGACGGCTTCGGTTCGCTGCCGACACCCTGTGTCGAATGGGACCTGCATGCCCTGCTGCTGCACCTGAACGATTCGATCGCGGCTCTCCAGCAGGGAGTTGAATTCGGCCATGTCGCGGTGGACGAGAGCCGAGGCCCACAGGATCCGACCTGCGTTCTGGTCACAAGCTTTCGGAGCCGGGTGCAACGGTTGCTGAGCTCCTGCAGGACCGGTGCGCCGGCCGGTCGCCTGGTCACCGTCGATGGCGTTTCGCTGCCCACCGGCAAGGTGGTGGTCACCGGCGCGGTGGAGGTCGCGGTGCACGGGTGGGACATCTCTGTGGCCTGCGGCAATCACCGTCCGATTCCGGACCCGCTCGCGCTGGGGATGCTGACCCTGTCCCAGTTGATGGTCGACGACGGCATGCGCGCGTCGCTGTTCGGTCCGCCGGTCGCGGTCTCGCCGCTGGCCGGCCCGAGTGACCAGCTGGTCGCCTTCCTCGGCCGTCATCCAGTGCCCTCGGCAACTAGTTCGCCGCGATGACTTCTGCGCTGCCGAGGGGTCTACATCAGTGTGACTACTACTCGGATCGACACGAACCCTCGGTTACCCGGTGAGCCGGCCGACATTCCCGCCGCGAGACCCGGCTGGACCCTCGTACTGGCGGCGCTCGGCGTCTTCCTGACCTCGCTGGACGTGGTGATCGTCGCCACCGCGCTGCCGACCCTGCGGTCGGAGCTGAACGCGAGCCTGGCCGACCTGGAATGGACCATCAACGCCTACAACCTCGTCTTCGCCTGCCTGATGCTGACCGGTGCGTCACTCGGCGACCGCTTCGGCCGCCGCCGGCTGTACGTGCTCGGGGTGCTGGTGTTCACCGCCGGGTCGGCCGCGGCGGCGTTGTCGTCCACGGCCGACGAGTTGATCGCCGCGCGGGCGCTGCAGGGCGTGGGCGCCGCAGTACTGATGCCGCTCACGTTGACGCTGATCAGCAACGCCTTCCCGGCCGAGAAGCGGGGGATGGCGATCGGGGTCTGGGGCGGCGTATCCGGCCTCGGCGTGGCCGGCGGTCCGGTCCTGGGCGGGCTGATCGTGGACGGGATCTCCTGGCAGTGGATCTTCTGGATCAATGTCCCGGTCGGCCTCATCGTGGCGCTGCTCTCCGCTCGGCTGCTGCGGGAAAGCTATGGCCCGAGGCCACAACTCGACCTTCCCGGCCTGGTTTTGGTCGGTACTGCGATGCTCGGGCTGACGTGGGCGCCTGTTCGCGCGCCGGTCGTCGGGTGGGGTAGTGCCGAGGTGATCGGCGCGCTGTTGGCGGGGGCTGTCCTGCTGGCGGCCTTTCTTGGCTGGGAGGCGCGCACGCCGAATCCGATGCTGCCGCTGAGCTACTTCCGGCGGCGCGGCTTCACCACTGCCAACGGGGTGTCGTTCTTCCAGACGATCTCGCTGCTCGGGTCGTTGTTCATGATGACGCAGTTGTTCCAGATCGGGCTGGGGTTCTCGCCGCTGGAGGCGGGGCTGCGGATCCTGGTCTGGATGGCGATGCCAATGCTGGTGGCGCCGATCGCTGGTGGGCTTGCGGACAGGTTCGGTAACCGGCCCTTCATGCTCGCCGGCTTGTTGCTGCAGGGTGCGGGGGCGGGGTGGCTGGCTCTGGTGGTCGAACCCGCGGTCGGGTACGGGTCGCTGATCGGACCGCTGATCATGTCTGGGGTGGGGATCTCGTTGTGCTTCCCGACCGTCGCCAACGCTGTTGTCAGTTCGGTGCCGGAGGCAGACGCGGGTCTTGCCGCGGGGACGAACAGCGCGCTGCGTGAGTTGGGAGGAGTCTTCGGGATCGCGATCCTGGCCGCGGTCTTCGCGGCCCATGGTGGCTACGGCTCACCGACGGAGTTCATCGACGGCTTCAAGCCGGCGATCTGGGTAGCAGCCGGGGTGCCGCTGCTCGGCGCGGTCTTCGCGCTGATGGCGCCGTCGCACGCCCAGGAAAAGCAAAGCCGGCTGCTGTCAACGCAGTAGTAGCCAGGCGGCGGTCCCGAGAAGCCCGGCCGCCCCGGCAAAGCTCGCCGCCGCCAGCCAGGTGAGCGCACGCGGGCGCCGTCGCACGAGCGGCGGCGCGGTCGCGGTCGCGGTACCGGCGAGGGCAGCAGGCGCTGTGGGCGCCGGGACGCCGGCTGGTGCCACGGGGGCGGGCGCCGGCGCGGGAGCACTGGAGG